>MEZF01000039.1:3397-5327 GCA_001774245.1 Candidatus Bathyarchaeota archaeon RBG_13_52_12 | reverse complement strand
GCCACTCGACGTGGCTAACTGAGACCGCTTTGGTCCTATCATCCACAGCCTTCTCGAGGTCTTCAATATGGACGGCTCCCCCCTTCCCCTTGACGAATCGTATCTCTACTCCCCTCGAGCGTTGTGCCATCCACGGGTAGAGGTTCGCGGGGTTCTCAAGGTCGTTTACTACGACGTTATCTCCTTCCTTGAAACGGAGCGCCTCGGCGATGATAGCTAGACCGGAGGATGTGTTGGGCTGTGAGCAGGCCTCATCAGGGCTGCAGCCAACGAGCTTTGCCCAGAGAGCGACTGCCTCCGCGGTTTGGGCGTCCCCCCTCCTGTCTAGGCGGTCCCAGTCGAGGAGGTAACCCCTTATTGCCTCCTGGACGGGGACGCAGGGAGGACTGTGATTAGCTATGTCTAGAAAAGAGATAGTCTTCGTTACGGGAAATAGATCATCCCTGATCTTCGCGACGTTCATGATTGAGAGTTGACCGCCATCAAAGTTAAAGGGTTAACCTTAGTCCTCGCTGGCGTCAAATGATAGAACAGGGTACTCGTCAACCCGCGCCAGATACAGCTTCTCGGCGGTCGCAACCGACGCATGGTTATCTGCCCAACAGTGCCAACCAATCAGTTCGACGCCGACGCTCGCCGCGTATTCGAACATCGCTCCGGCAACGAATCTAGCTAGGCCACTCCTCCGATGTTCGAAGGTGGTCTCTATCCCAACTTCGAATCGATTTTCTATGTTGTACTCACTCATGCACCAACAGGCAATCTCCCCGCCATAGACGGCAACGAACCCGAAGCTCTTCTCTAGAAACTCTTCCACTGAACTCCTCTCCGAAGTCATCTCCTCTATGACTCGTTCAGTGTTCACAAAGTTCTTGGCTAATAACGCTCTCGTGATGGGCTGGATCACGTAACCCTTCGGTGGTTTTACAACCCATTCATGGGTCGATGGATTGACCGTATAGTAAAACCTGCTCCTCCTATTCACCCGATAACCTGAGAGGAGTCTCTCTGCGCCCTCAATAGCTTCTGGGCTGCAGTAGGCGATGAATGTCCCTGGATTATTTTCGTTTATACATTCTTCTATTAATGTCTCCCGGAAGTCAATGTCTTCGAATTGACCGGCGATGTAGAGCCTATGTCCGGTCCACGTCATCGCGGCGCGTGGTTCCCAGATGTCGTCTACGAACATCCTCGCAGCTGTCTTCCTCCCGAGTATAGATTCGACGGCAAGGTGGTGTCTCATGTTGCGCCAGAGCGATCTAGTCCGCTCAAATAGGCTTGGTTCACACTCGAATGGCATCGTAGACAATCCCTAGATGGGGGAGTATGATTTAAACCAGAGACCCCTTCGCCCATCTCACGCGATCCACTCCCTCGATATCTTTTTACAGGCGAGAAGCGCATCAGGCAACAGAAAGAGTGGATACACATGGCAGCCTTCGACAACGAAGAAGACTCCGGGACGATGAAGATCGCCGACCTAAACCAGTACTCGCGTCAGATCAACGTCGTCGTTAAGGTAATCAGCAAAACCGACGTCCGCGAGGTTGTGACACGTACCGACGAGACGAAGCATAAGGTCTGCGAAGCCCTGGTCGCCGATGATACCGGCGCAATTTACCTCACCCTCTGGGACGAAGCCGTCGACAAGGTTCAGGAGGATCAGGTCCTCGCAGTCAGAAACGCATACATGAACACCTTCAAGGGAAGCATGAGGATGAACATCGGCCGATATGGGAGTTACGAGGTCCTCGAGGAGGCCCCCTTCGCTGGTGTCAATTTAGATAACAACCTCTCCGCGAAGCAGGTCGGGTACGACAGCCCTCCAAGGGGCGGAGGCAGCTTTGGTGGCAGGGGTGGCTACGGCGGACAGGGCTACGGCAGGGACCGCAGGTACTAACCTAATCTTCTTATTTTGATCTGGTATCTT
>MEZF01000039.1:1133-2791 GCA_001774245.1 Candidatus Bathyarchaeota archaeon RBG_13_52_12 | reverse complement strand
GTCCTGCCGTGGACATGGAGATGGAACGCCTGTCAACCCTCTGCGATAAGATATATGTACACGTCGACATGGACGTCCTCGACCCATCCGATATTCCCGGAGCAGGCCTGCCAGTCGCAAACGGCCCAACTGCGAAGGAGCTCGGCGACGCAATCGAGGTCATGTTCGAGTACCCTAAGGTATGCGCCTTCGGCGTCGCGAGCTACCCAGCGGCGAGGGATCCCGAAAAGAAGGGATTAAAATCGGTCTATACTCTTATCGAAGGCGCTGTTAAAGGGGCACAGAGTCGAGTCGATTAGACCACAAGGGTCTCCTGCTCGACCTGTCTCTTAGCTATCCCTAAATCGGAGACCTTGAATCCGCGGCCACCATAAAGGGTTGCGTATTCCTTCTCCTCATTCACAGCGTCGACGATCCTGCCTAAGGCATCGCATTTCATTATGCCGCTCCCGCTTGAGGCGCCAACGTAGATGAGCCCCGGCCCCGCCTCGACGACGGGGGTTTGGTCGAAGCCGTTGATATCGTACTGTCCGGCCCAGCTGTTCGCGGGGCGGACGTCTTGGAAGCAGGGGAGGTACTGGACGAGTGCGTGGTAGATGTTATTGCTATAATAATCATCCTCGGGCTGAGGATCATCCTCGAGCTCGAACTTACGACCTAAGTTGTCGGCGCAGGCGAGCCAAATGCTCCCCTCGGAGACTTCACCTTTTAATAATATTCCCGCCGTTGGGAGCACTGTCACTGGAAGACTATTGTCATCGTTGAAGTCATGAGTGTTTAGTAGTCTTCCTAGCTTAGGGTCCTTGAATGCGAATATCTGCCTCTTCTTCGGCCTCATGAGACAGTCGAAACCAATTGGGTCGAGGATTTTCGCTGCCCATACACCGCAGGCGACTACGGTTGTCTCCGCGAGGATCTTACCCTTCGACGTCTCGGCGCCCGCGATCCTACTTTCCTGCCAGACGAAGGGCTCCCCGGGTATTCCTAGAGGTTCTACGGGATCGTGTATCAGCTTCGTCGCCTCTGTGTTGTAGTGGATCTCCCCACCGATCTTAAGGAACTCCGACTCGTACGCCTTTACGAGCCTATCAGCGTCGACACTCCCACACTTCGGGCCAAAGACGCCCAACTCGACCTGTTCGAGCCCCATTATCTCAGGCTCCTCACTCTCTCCGAAGTCGGTCACGAGGTCGGGCATCATAGTCTTCAGCTCCTCCGAGTCGTACTCCAGCACTCTCGCACCTCTCCTCCTGCATGCCTCGAAGGGCCCCCTACGCTGCTGGTACTCCTCCTCAGGGAGAAGCCAGAGGTAGCCTAGCTCATGCAACCCTATGTCATAGTTCAGGTCTTCCTGCAGGTGATGGAACCAGTCGATGCTTGAGTCAGCAAGTAGGTAGTTGATTTCGCTTGCGAAGAGATTTCTATACCCCCCCTCGCTCTTTGCGCTGTTCCCTTGGCCTGGTCCACTGAGCCGCTCCACAACCATAACTTTCCTAGAAGGGTCACGTTTTTTCATAAAATACGCGGAGCTTAACCCAAGCACACCAGCGCCGACGACGAGGACGTCAGTCTCCAAAGCTTCCTTCAACAAGGCTGTAAGCACCATGAATAATAGACTATCTCTATAACACAGAGACTCGATAGTGTAATATCCCAAG
>MEZF01000039.1:0-1125 GCA_001774245.1 Candidatus Bathyarchaeota archaeon RBG_13_52_12 | reverse complement strand
GTACACCCCGAAATGTCCACTAAGGAAGAGAAACCAGCAAACATCATAGTTCCTAGAAATTGGTGGGAGAGTCTCCCCCGGAAGATCTACTCGAAATTAGAGCGCGTTGAGACAAGTCAGTCCTGGTTCGAGGTCTACAAGCTCAATGCAAATACCTATGCCATCTACGAGCCTTATCAGTTCGAAGAGACTCTCAGCTACTTAGTCGAGGGTGACAAGAGGGCTGTTCTCATCGACACCGGCGACGGTATCGCAGACATAAAGAGGTGCGTTGATGAACTAACCCGCCTTCCTTACAACGTTGTCAACACTCATACACACGTAGACCACGTCGCCCAGAACTATATGTTCAAGGAAGTCTGGTGTTACGATGGCCCAATGGCACATGAGGTCGAGAAGGCTGGTTATCCCAATAGTAAGACTGCACCCATGGTTGGGCCTGGAATGACTTGGAAGCCCCTCCCTAGGGGCTTCGACGTAAAGAAGTGGGTCGTCCCACCCTACAAAGTAACGAAATGGCTCCACGATGGCGACTTCATCGACCTCGGAGGCCGTAAGCTTGAGGTAATATACACGCCTGGTCATAGCAACGATCATGTCTGTCTCCTCGACAAGAAGAATCGCTGGCTCTGGACAGGCGATATTTTCTACACTGGTGGAATTTACACATATCTACCCGGAGGCGATCTCGACCAGTTCATTAAAAGTTACGAGAAGATGATCAAGCTCTTCCCAGAGTTTGACTTTCTGATGCCTAGCCATAATGAGCCCTTGGTGGAGAAGGAGATACTTGCCACTGTGCTGGAGAAGGCGAAGCTTATTCGTGCTGGAAAAGAGAAGAAATATACCGAGGGAACGGATGGTGGCGAGAAGATAAGGCGCCACCAGTACGAGAGATTCGCCATCATCACCTTCGAAAAGCAGATCAGGGGTTAACAACTACTAATATGGTCGCGCCTTATTTCTCTTGAAGGTCTCAACCACAAGCTCTCTGACGTCGACCTCTGCATAAAACCCACGCCCACCGAGACCACATGGGTGGTCTTAAGGCCCCTCAAAGCTTCAAGTGAACCATTTCTCATCGCCGCTCATGATGCGGAGGCTGGCGATGTCGAGGAGGCAACT
>MEZF01000038.1:9631-9760 GCA_001774245.1 Candidatus Bathyarchaeota archaeon RBG_13_52_12 | reverse complement strand
ATCCTATTTTGTTTACTCTTATTATTAGAGCATCTAAAAATATCTTGAATAAGTTTCATGGCGAGCACGACGGCGTGCGTGACGAGCTTTACTTCGCTGCGGAGCAGGCTAACTTACGCGGGGTTAGGC
>MEZF01000038.1:9184-9463 GCA_001774245.1 Candidatus Bathyarchaeota archaeon RBG_13_52_12 | reverse complement strand
GCTATCCCCACCCCGGCAACAACATCACTCACATAATGAGCCCCAAGCACAATACGGCTGAAACAAACTCCAACTGAAATAAATGCGATCACGATTTTGATTGCCTTGTGAAGATTTTTCGAATCATTAACCAGCAAAATGAATGGTAGGACTAAGGCAATGCTCTTGGCTGCGTGCCCGGATGGAAACGCAGGTGATAAACCTTGACTAAACACCAGTATTTCACTTCCAAATGTAACTGCTGGCCTCGGACGAGCGAAAACCTCCTTCAATACACTA
>MEZF01000038.1:8164-9087 GCA_001774245.1 Candidatus Bathyarchaeota archaeon RBG_13_52_12 | reverse complement strand
CCACAAAGATGGCTGTGATCGCAGCCATACCGTAGGATGAGAGACATTGCGACACAATGACGATTGAATCATTCGCGATTCGCATTGGGTTGTAATAAAACAGGACAGCTTTGTCGATTCCATACTGCCACCATAAGGCCAGCCCAATTACCCAAGACACGGCTCCTAAAGCGAAGCAAGCAATCCAGATATTTTTCGTATTGGATAGAAGGATCGGTGTTCCCTTATCCTTATTGGCGTTTTTGAAGATTTTCATTTTCGCTTTTCCTTTGTTTTTTAAGTGTTTTATCTTTTAGGATATATTTTAGAGCTCGCTTGCCCTTATTTATTTCGCGCGCGCTCCAACCCTTCAAGGGCTTCCCTGCTGAGATTGTATGACCTAAACTGATAAATATGGCACCTTACCCACCATATGGTGATAATCATGGATGAGGCCATAACTATCGACCGGCAAGGAAGAATGGTCGTGCCCTCGCACCTACGTGAAGCTCTAGGCATCAAAGACGGAGGGTACGTATCCATCAGGCTAGATGGCCCAAGACTCATACTGGAACCCGCATCAAAAGACGTCAAGGAACAAGTAAACACGTGGACCAAACTCGCCAGAGACACAAAGGCCGAAGCCTGCACCGAGGAAGCCGAAGAGAGCTGGAGGTGGATGAGTCGTGAATACGCCCGGAGAAAGCTCGGCCTCTCCTGAAGGGGTCCTCGACGTAAGCATCCTCGTCCCGGCGTGCTTCGAGAACCCACTAAAAGAACACAGCATAGACTTTCTCTCAAGGGTATTGACACAGGAGAAGCCCGCCGCCCTACCCGTCTCAGCCATCCTCGGGGCATTCCACATCACGACCAGATACCTCGGGGTACCAAAAATAGCCGCGAAAAGAGTCCTCGAAGGCATCCTCCGAACGGAGTCCCCCTCA
>MEZF01000038.1:7379-8121 GCA_001774245.1 Candidatus Bathyarchaeota archaeon RBG_13_52_12 | reverse complement strand
TACCATGTGCGCGTGAGTAAGTGGCTCAAGTTACTCCTTTTGAGCCCATAGCCGCTAGCATCTTTTCCCTCAGCTTGGACGCCCTCTCCACGCCCTCATCCGTTATGATAACCGACTTGGCCTGGCGGGAACCGGAGATGTAGCCTTTCTTGGTCAGGGAGTCCAGGACGCTGAAGTCGTAGCCCTTCCAGGACCGGGCGACAAAGAAGCCAGGCGCCACCTTCTCCCTCCAAGAGAAAAGGAATAGCAGTAGCAGCACCATGTCCTCAACAACCTTTGATTCTTCACTCAAGGGCGTCCCTCAAGACCGGTAATCTACATCGACGAGTTTACGCTTTTCCACCACTCCGTAAAACATCCGCGCATACAAAACGTTCGCTCGCGCTAATCGGCTTTAAAACCATTTTTAACCAATTACTAGACGGGTAAGCGCGCGCAGGGGAAACAGGGTTAGACATATACCTGGCACTCACCTTTTTCTCTTACTCTTTACGCCGGGATCTGGTTCTTCTCCAACCAGAGCTCCACTTGCCCCCATGGTGAAGAGATCCGCGACGAAGGGAACTATCAGCAGAAAAACCTTGTGTCGTTCCTCAGATGAAAGCTCCGAGAATTGGTTCTCCACCTCATCGCGGACGGTCTTGAAGATGCTGACAGTCTGCCTGGCAATAACCTTCAAATCGTCGAATATCTCACTCTCAGTCATTCCCATGACACCACTTCTGAATGACGCATCTGCGCG
>MEZF01000038.1:6825-7318 GCA_001774245.1 Candidatus Bathyarchaeota archaeon RBG_13_52_12 | reverse complement strand
GCGATTTGACGTTGTCCTCATCGACGAGTCGAGCCAGGTGCCCCTCTTCATCGCGTTGCTCGGAATGTTAAGGGCCCGTAAGTGGGTTCTGATTGGGGACCACAACCAGCTATTACCAATCTTCCGGGCTGTGAAGGATAAGGAGCTCCTCAGGAGGCTGAGCAGATTCTGCTCGCGCGCGCTGGCCTGTCCCGATATTGGTGTAAAATGGTTTAAAATCCACATTCACGTTTTCAGCCAATAATAGAGCCTATCAACGAGAAGGATTATGAACCCGCTGAGTGACCCACTTTGACTCAACTACAGAAAAACAGCCTAATAACGAATGACTAGCTACCCATGAAGGGCATGGGAGGTCATGATTCACAGGTTCAACGCCTTTCAGCTCTGGATTGGTCTCTGAGAAGCGTCTAAACTCGTCGACGGGTGTGGTTTCCTCTGTGTTTCGACGGATCGCTTGTTCCATAGAGTTGAGGAGATGGCTTCTGCGAGA
>MEZF01000038.1:3310-6761 GCA_001774245.1 Candidatus Bathyarchaeota archaeon RBG_13_52_12 | reverse complement strand
TAAAACCAGTCATAATTAATTTCAGGACAGGCCAGCGCGCATTTTTAACAAGAATTGAGTTGCCCAGGCGAGATTACCGTAGCCGATCTCGCTTGCGCTTGATCAGTTTAAGAGTGTAGGTTTCTCAACTAGCCAAAGCCAGTCAAGTTCCTTCGCAGCCCACTCCTTACGATTCTGCGGCTTTCGGGTCTTTCACTGCTTGGACCTTTCGTCCACTCCCACCTGGGCAAACAACGTATGACGCTGGGAGTATATCCGTGTTCCATTGCACCCCTGCCGTCATTAGCGATTTCTCAGCTGCCTATTATGCTAATTAATGCGTTGTATCAGCTAATAATGAGCTGTAGCCTAGTTACGCCGAATAATTGCGTTTTATGCAGTGGAATCGTGCGCGCGACCATATAGTAGGCGGCCTGAATCTCAGCTAAGTCAACCATTCAAGTCACGGTTGAGTATCAGGTGGGACTCAGGATAAGATTATTGCACATAAGATGAGGCTTATACCAAAGCGTGCGAAAAACACGCTGGTATATCAAAATTATAAAGCAAACAATTACTTTGGTTCTCATGTGGAGCTCAGGAGCGCGCGCAATCCATATCACTTAAAACGGGGTTGGGAGTGTTTGTAGCCATGCCTAAGATCTCATCAGTAACTATTCTAATTGTAGTGGCGCTCGCCGCCGTCTTAGGGTACTGTGCTTGGACTTATCCGAGGACAGCCACAATCATCCCCATCTCATTCAGCTTCGGCGCGGACTCTAAATCCGTGGAGTTTGACCTACCCCCCCTCCATGATGAAGTGCAGGTCGAGGTGAGCATCAAGACTGGAGCCGCACTATGGACAGCCAGGATCACTTCGGGGAATGTGACAGCCTGGTCCCACTCAGCGTCCCAGGGCGGGCAAACCTCGTACCAGAGCGGCTGGGTGAGTGTGTCCTCGGGGCACTACAAGTTCGTGTTCGGCACCATCGGGCTCGGCTCACTTACGGGTGATGTCAAGGTTATAACGAAGGGTGGACCCTGGTAGCGTGATATTGCCCTAACGCGCATACTCCGATAATTCGCGCAGTTAAGCCTCGGGTGGCGCGCGCGCCGATCATCAGTGATGTGGTGTTATATATACCAGCTTTGGGGGAAGAGTTGGAATCGGCTAAGCGTAGAAAGGGAAAAAGAGCCCCTAAAAAGGGTTCTATGAAGGTGATTTAACGCGCGTGCGAGTGGAGTTCCTCCCAAGAGCCATCATCATAAACCTTCAACACGAGCATCTTGTCAGCTTCACCTCGGAAACCAGTGTTTGTGGACGAGCTTCTGACGCTTAAGGTCCCTCAGCTTGTTGCGATAATAGGTGCCGGCATCAGCGGTCAATCTGTTCTCAAGTATGAGCCAGACCACGCCGGTGAAGATGCGGCCGATGGTGTGGCGTGCCTCATGGGGGTCCATCCCCTCACTCAAAAGAGATACGTAGGTTTGCCTCGCCTCCGGCGGCTCGTCCTTTGCCAATTGGCTCTGGACAACAGTTTCAACGGCTATATGTAATCTCGGGTTCATCGTCGTTCCATCCTCCATCTCGACCTCTTCTCCAGGCCCGAAGCCAGCGTACTCGGGATGTTGGTCGAGGATATCCCTAAGTATCTCCCTCTCATCCGAGACGTCTATGCCAAGAACCTTAGCTACACTAAAGAGACGCTCATATTCATCCAGCAGCCTCCCCGATTCGTCCCTCACCCGTCCACCACCCTCAGCCACCTCTCCCCTGACCATGCGTGCCCACTCAATTGGTTTACTCAAGACCAATTAACTCTTTTTCAGCTGGCGACGAACTACACTCCGAGGAACAAGAGCCTTCTTAACGTTCCTTTGATTTAATCGGGATTATGCTTGGTTCAGGCTCCTTTTTCCAGTCCGATCTGTTTTTCTCGAAGAGTTTGAAAACGTCTTTAAGAGTCTTCACATCTTTGTAGGCGGATGCGAACACCTCCACAGCCCGCTCCGGATCCTCGTTGATCATCTTTCTAATCAGGAACGGGGGGACGAACCCTTCCTCAGCCACCAACGTCCTCACTAGACTCCGGTAACTTGGAACCTTTCTGAAGTCTCCCTGGAAGAGCTCCTTTACCTCGCTGTAGTGCGGCAGGATGTATATACCTCCGGTCTCGTCGAAGACTAAACTCACCTCCACATCCTCAGTTTCAAGTAGCTCTCGTGGAAACTTCGTCTCCGGCGTATCTGGTAGTCTCCCATAGTCCTCAAAATAGATCTGAGCCGGGGTCTTCCCCCTACCTGGGATTTTTCTTTCCCGGCTGTACCACCTCATGAAAGCGTTAATGGCTTTCTCGGCCTCTCTCGCGTTCTCGAAGACGGGGTCAGCCGAGCCAAAATAATCTATGCAGGCTTCGCATAGGTCCCTTTGAATCTCCAGAGCCTTCCCTATGTGCCTGCCTGAGTAGTAGTCCTTCACCGATTCTATGAAGGCCCTATGATCCGCGTCCTCGGGATCGAAAACCTTACTTACGCCTGAGAAGATGTAGGCGTCCACGTTGGGGTAGAGTGATGAATGTACAATCTGACTTACCTTCAACTCCCGGAGAGCCGTTTTCCCCTTTGCGAGATATTCTCTGCCATCTTCCAGGTTGACGAGTAGGATCCCGTCCCCCTTCTTCTCCTTGACCTCGAAGTAGCTGGTAACAGTCTCCTTTTCATCGATGAGTCTCAGAGCCTCCTTCAGCTTCACTAGAGGGCTTTCCCCGTAGATCCTAGAAGGCGTAAACCTTTTATCGTATATACTGAGGTTCAGCAACTTGTTAATCTCCGTGTATATTCTCGTGAACGTCCCCTGTGAGACGGTGAACAGCTCCTCGACGCTTTTTCTGGAAACTCCTTCTTTTAAGATCATCCGGCAATAAGTATAGTAGACGCCTGCCGCCCAAGCCTCAGGCTTCCCCCTTATCTTCATCTTCCTGGCGACGGCTCTCCAAAGCTTGAGGCAGGCTTCTCTTTCCTCCTCCCCAAGAACAGCCGTCTTCTCAATTAAAATCCTCTTGACCCTTTGAATCTTCTGCCTCTCATCCGCCATTCGTCACCCACCGTATAAAACTATGCACTATAGACTGAATAACTCTTTAATTTTCGCGCGCGCGTCCTTTATTCGCTCACGCTCTGAGTGGTCATGTCTCCCTGAAGAGCTCGGAGTCAAAGGTATCCTTCGACGCCTCGTACAGCCTCGTGTCGGCTGTGCAGAGTGTCGACGTCGTCTTCCTTGACGCGGCTAGCGCGCGCTTGAAGCTAGATGCGCACAAATGGGTAACCTTATAATCATGGATAACCACTAAAAATATGGTATCCCTAAAAATGGTGAAGCCGAGAAGGATCGATGTTGCGGAAAGAGCAGTGGACGGCTGGATGCTGAAATCCTTCATCTGGGAAGACTCGGAGACAGGGCAACTTCTCGGAT
>MEZF01000038.1:2989-3225 GCA_001774245.1 Candidatus Bathyarchaeota archaeon RBG_13_52_12 | reverse complement strand
CTCGTCGATGCCGACCCGGGACCTGATTGAGAGAATCGCCGAGCTTAAGAGGAGGGTCGGAGGCCTCAAGGACGAGACTCTAAACGAGGCGATCGAGGTAAACGAGCTCAGCTCCCTCGAGGAGGAGCTCAACAGGAGAACCCTGGGGGGAGAGGCCGTCCTAAGCCTCGACGACGACTTAGCCTCCCTCATGCCTTCCTCGCGTCTAAGGCTGTTATCAACTCTGACTCGATCAG
>MEZF01000038.1:2622-2876 GCA_001774245.1 Candidatus Bathyarchaeota archaeon RBG_13_52_12 | reverse complement strand
TCAGACAGTCGAGGCAGGAGACGGGAGATACGTGTTGGCGCTAATAAACTGATACTCATTCCAGACCCAAAGTCAGTTTCAGATGCTCCTGAAGCGGAGTCAACTACCCACACCTAAAGGAGCGGGTTTGTTCAACCTCCAGCTCCTCGCGCGCGCTTATCTGAGCTGACTCTTTGTCAAGTGCAGCTTACGCGAAATCAACGAATCGCGCGCGCCACCGGGCTCCCATGACCTATTAACTATTTGACAAACAT
>MEZF01000038.1:2149-2605 GCA_001774245.1 Candidatus Bathyarchaeota archaeon RBG_13_52_12 | reverse complement strand
CGCATTCATCCCACCACTAAAGTGATGGGCTTTCTGTGGATCGTATCGTAATTAGATTCTTTTTCTGAGAAATAATATCACACCTGCTCCAATTATTGCTAGTACTGCAGCAACTGAAATCATACCAATAGTAGTCTCAAGGAATGGTTTTTCCCAAGTAATTGACTGGGGACCAGCAGCATCAATGAACTTGGTCAACTTGTACCGCATATCCTCAACACCAGTCACCTCAAAGGTCAACTTCCCACTATCATCCGGCTTAGTGCTATACTTCCACACCTTATCAAACGAAGACCAAACTAGTGGAATTCCTTTGGTAAACATCTGATTTACCTCACCATAAATCAGAGGTTCACCGGAGAAGCTGGAGTTATCATACTCATAGACCGCCTTGAACCACACGCTCTCCATGTCTCCAGCCTTGGTTAACGTGTTAGAGACTCCCCCCTGGATTAT
>MEZF01000038.1:1775-2104 GCA_001774245.1 Candidatus Bathyarchaeota archaeon RBG_13_52_12 | reverse complement strand
GGTCAGCCCATAGGTGGTATCTTCGATGGACTCAGTGGTGAAGAGAGCATCACCAACACCATCTCCACCTGGAAACATTCTAGCTGTGTTGATTTTTCCAGTAAAGGGGCTATCATCATACTCGTAGAACGCAGTCCACTCAAAAGACGGGTTTGAGCCAACGTCTATTCTATCATCAACCAGTCTCAGCATCACGTTTACTCTGTCCCAGATGATTGAGGGAGACGCTGCAGTCTGCGTGAAGTCTGTGGCCCCTGAACAGTTCACAGCGTTGACCTTCCAAGTTTTTTTAGTTGGATAGTTTGAAGTTGCGTTTAGTGTTATCCAGC
>MEZF01000038.1:925-1723 GCA_001774245.1 Candidatus Bathyarchaeota archaeon RBG_13_52_12 | reverse complement strand
TGCAGCACTGCCTAGGTTACTCTCAGAAACAGTTAATGCCCCATTAGATACATCAGAGCCGTTATCCCACCTTGCGTGAAATCTAACATCTTGTCTGCTACCGACATCACACCTCTGACTACTCACAGTAACCTGGTCTATGATCACAGCGCGTGCGATGGTGAAGTTAACGTTGCTCGAGTCTGTGATCGTCGGATACGTCGTGCTTGTTACCCTAATCATGTAGTCGGCACCCAAAGCTTGATCCGCAGGCATCGTCCACGAGTAGGAGCCATCGTTAGCTGTACTGTCGGAGATGACCATGTTCACAATCCCCGCCATCAGCAGCTCTATCTTCACGTTGACACCCGGGCTTCCTATGGAGGTCCACGCCAACGGATGGTCTGTGCCTCGAACCCAGTTCTCACCACCATTCGGAACCGTAACAGTCAAGGAGGGCAATGCGAACTTCTGGATGCGATGATTGTTTACGTCAGTGAGGTATATGTTGCCTGAGGAGTCCACGGCCACGCCACAAGGATCATTGAACTGGCCATCACCAGAGCCTTGGTTGCCCCACATAGAGATGAATGCCCCATCTGAGGTGAACTTCTGGATGCGATTATTGTCTGTGTCAACGACGTAGACGTTGCCCGAAGAGTCAACAGCCACCCCACGAGTACCGTTGAACTGTCCGTCACCAGAGCCGTAGCCGCCCCACTTAGAGATGAAGATTCCTGTCGAAGTAAACTTCTGGATGCGATTATTGTCTGTGTCAACGACGTAGACGTTGCCCGAAGAGTCAACAGCCACGCCACG
>MEZF01000038.1:660-894 GCA_001774245.1 Candidatus Bathyarchaeota archaeon RBG_13_52_12 | reverse complement strand
TAGCTGCCCCACATAGAGACGAATGCTCCATCTGAGGTGAACTTCTGGATGCGATGATTGTATACGTCTGTGACGTAGACGTTTCCCGAAGAATCCACAGCCACTCCATGAGGATAGCGGAACTGTCCTCCATAGGAGCCTTGGCTGCCCCACATAGAGACGAATGCTCCATCCAAGGTAAACTTCTGGATGCGATGATTAGACCATTCTACAACGTAGACGTTTCCCGAAGAA
>MEZF01000038.1:0-643 GCA_001774245.1 Candidatus Bathyarchaeota archaeon RBG_13_52_12 | reverse complement strand
AGGATCGCGGAACAGTCCTTGAGCGGATCCGTAGCTGCCCCACTTAGATAAGAATTCGTATTTTGGTTCAACCAACCCAGATGCGTGAGCCGGCGACTGGAAGGCTGAACCGAATGTTAAAAAAATTATGAAAAGGATATTAAAGGGAGTGGGAAAAATTGCTTTAAACCTCATAGAGTCACCCTTTACATCGAATAGCTACGAGTATCACACCTGATTGTTATTAGAATTATGGTTCATAAGCGCGCGCTCCTATGTTAAATGTTTTCAGGACACGCGGTGCCCGGACAGCATCCCTCTAATTCCGCAGACCACTCATTGCTTTCCTACTCATATCTTTAAGCTTTCTCTCAACCAACCCCCCATCCGCGTCTCGATAAGGCTCATCACGGCTCAACATATAGTACATGATCCTCGCCATCTCATGAGCCACAGCCACGGTGGCGCACCCGGCGCCCCTCCTCCTAGACACCCGCTCATGCAGCCCACGGAACCGTGGATCAAACCGGATCGCGGCCTGGGCACACTCCACCAACGCCCACCTCAACCTCTTATTACCGGGACCCGACACGCCACCCATCCGGGTCCTCTCCCCAGATTGGTGAACTGAAGGCACCAGCCCCATCCACGACGCGAACGCCTT
>MEZF01000037.1:29351-32000 GCA_001774245.1 Candidatus Bathyarchaeota archaeon RBG_13_52_12 | reverse complement strand
CACGGCTGTGGAACTAGAGAAGAACAATGCGGATGCTTGGACAGTTTATTGGATGTCAGGTCAATTCACGGAGTATTACCGGTGGTTCACCGTGAGTCAGAGAGAGCCTGATCCTGCCCTGTGGGATCCAACTAACCTTTACGATGGTGGATTCATAACGTCAGACTTGGAAATATATGAAGCTCCTCCCTGGGGAATTCCTCCGGGACCTTAAGGGCTGCCTCAGTATTTACTCCATCTTTGCTGAGACACTTCGATCCTACTAGCAAGCCAAAAAAACAAGATAGGCGCGCGCGTTCGTTAAGTTAAGAGATGATTCTGGCGTGTGCGTGCATACACAATGTAAACTCCGTATATTAGTAAGCCTAGGATCGAAGCCTCGTATGGGAACCCGGGGATTCCCCCTCCTGATGTCTGCACTTGAAGTATTATACTTAGCACGCTGACGCTCTCCGCCACCGCGTTGCCCTGAATTAACGCAGACACGTAACCGCTTTTAGATGCCTGCAGGGTATAGCTGCCAAGCAAAATATCGCTGAACTCGGCGGTGCCATCTGAGCCCGTTGTTCCGCTGAGGGCCGATTGTCCAGTGGGCTGAGCCGTTGAAGCGATCGCTGCCCCTGAAATTGGTTTTCCACTCGCGTCTTTTACCATGACCTTGATCTTCCCGAGCACAGGCTTCAAGTTGATCTGTGACTGCGCAACCGTGGTCTGTCCCTCAACCACCGCAATTGTTTGTGAGCCCCCGACGTAGCCTGTTTTATCTATCTGCACCTTATAATTGCCAGGCTTCAGCCCTGGGAAGTATGTCAGGCCATCCGCATCGGTTAGACCAAACAGCTGCACCTGGCTAGCCGGCTGCACATCTGACGCTACCCTTGCACCCGACACCGGGTTTCCAGCCCCGTCAACAACCTTCACTTCCAGGACGGTAACTATGCTCGGGGTAAACTTCTGGATGCGGCTGTTACCGGTGTCGGCGACGTAAACGTTGCCACGGCCATCCACGGCGACGCCCATCGGGCCGCTGAACTGTCCGTCTATAACCGCCCCCATTGAGCCCCATTTAGAGAGGAACACTCCGCTGCCAGTGAACTTCTGGACACGGGCGCTAAGAGTCTCAACAACATAGACGCATCCGGAACCGTCCACAGCTATGCCTTCGGGGTGGTTGAACTGCCCATCCCCCGTGCCGGGGCCCCCCCACTTGGTCATGAATTCTCCTCTGGAGTTGAACTTCTGTACCCGATTACTGCCCTCGTCGGTGGCGTAGACGTTTCCATAATCGTCTACAGCGACGAAAAACGAGGTGCTGAACTGACCATCCCCAGTTCCCTGGCTCCCCCACTGTGCTAGGTATTCTCCGCTGGAGGTGAACTTCTGGATGCGTTTGTTCAGAACGTCTGCGACGTATACGTTACCTGACCCATCCACCGCGATGCTCCTAGCGACGTTGAACTGGCCGTCGCCGGAGCCCTTACTCCCCCACTTGGCAACGAATTCTCCGCCTATAGTGAACTTCTGGATTCGGTGATTATTCTGGTCACAAACGTAGACGTAGCCATAGCCGTCAACGGCTATGCCCTCGGGGTAGTTCAACTGGCCGTTCTCCCCGCCCTTAACGCCCCAGGTGGCGAGCACCGATCCGTTGGAGGAGAACTTTTGAATATTATTGTTCGCCGCAGAGGCAACGTACACGTTTCCGACGCTGTCTGCTGCCAGGCTTCGGAGGTTGCCATATTTCGGGTACCACATCGCCGAGAACTTATAATCATCCACGCCTAGCCCCCGTACAAACGCTGCTGGTGTAAGGATCGCACCCAGCATAAGACCCAGCATAAGACCCAGCAGTAACATTACATGAAACCGACTCTGAACAAGACCCTTCATTAACCACACCTAGTCGAGAAAGGAGACTATGCCCCAACTCGATTTAGGTAAAGAGAAGTAGATCAACTATTAACATTAACTACTAAAAAAAAATATTTACGATGCGCGCACATGCGGAGGGAGTTGGCTACGCATGCGATCAGTGGTAAGGTCTATAATCAGGCACGTCAAATTCTCTCATGGTGGCAAACTTTGATAAAATGTCCGAAATGTAGTTCCGAGATACCCGAAGACTCGATCTACTGCAAGTTCTGCGGTACACGGCAGGGCAAATACGTGACCGAGGAGTTCTCGGTGGCTGCAAACGACGTCCTCAAGAGGGTTCAGGAGCTGATCCACGAGGGCAATATCACAAGGATCGTGGTGAAGGATGACACAGGGAAGCAGCTAGTCGAGATCCCGGCAACCGTGACCGTCGTAGGCGCGCTTCTCGCCCCCTGGATGGCTGCACTAGGAGTAGTCGCCGCGATCGCGACGAAGTGCACCATCGTCGTTGAGAGAAGAGTATAGCCGCGTACGTCATCGTAGTGCGCTGGTTTTTTCCAAGGATTTATTTCTAAAGGTTCATGTTATAGATCAATAATTGAGGGGTGCTGATTGAGGCGCGTATCCAAACGGGGTGCTAGTGTTCTTTCATTTATTGTCGTGCTTCTGCTCACCATATTTGCTGGGTACGCGGCTTACCGGCTCGGTATAATCGATCAGTATCTGGGGCCCATAGCCCCGCCCAAGAAGATGCCGGGCCTCGGTGAGATGCGT
>MEZF01000037.1:28235-29343 GCA_001774245.1 Candidatus Bathyarchaeota archaeon RBG_13_52_12 | reverse complement strand
GCTGAGCGAGATAAACGTGGAGCGGTCAAAGGCCGGGTTAAGGAACGTGACCCTGAGCCAGATCGACTGTGCGCAGGGCCACGCCGACGAGATGCTGAAGAGTAGATACCTCAGCCACTGGGGCCTGAATGGCTCGAAGCCCTACATGCGATACACGTCAGCAGGCGGGAGGGGCATGGTCGCTGAGAACGCGGCGTACATCTCCTCCACCGGGAGCCTCGACGCCTATGAGTCGATTCATAAGCTGAACTGGGACATGGTGTACAACGACTCGGGGTCGAACTGGGGGCACAGGGATAACATGCTCAACCCGGAGCATAACCGGGTCAGCATCGGAGTAGCCTTTGACGGCTCGATCTTGACCCTCGTCCAGGACTTTGAGGACTACTACTTCACCTTGGCTGAGGTGAAGCAGAGCGGAACGGCTGTCAGCCTCACGTACGCGTCCACGATTAAAGGGTGGAGGCCCGAGCAGGTCGGGGTCTATTATGACCCGCTCCCACAGCCCCTCACCGCGGAGCAGCTCTCCAACCCTCCATACAACGGCAGCTACGGTGCCGGTGAACTCGTCGGAGGCGTTGTACCGCAAGGCTACCATTTGACTCAGGGCGTAACGGTGAATGCCTCGAGCTGGTCTACCTCCGGGTCCACGTTTAGAGCCTCATTCGACTTGGGTAAGATCTTCTCGAGCAGAGGATTAGGCGTCTACACGTTGTACATCGCGGACTCCTCAGGGACCTACACAAGTGTATCAGTGTGGAACAAGTAAGGCGCGCGCATCAGACTCTTGAGACGCTGATCAATGAGGAGGCCCAGCTCTTCGCCAAGTACCTCCGAGGCGAAGTCAAGGCGTGGGTTCCAAGAGTTCCAGGTAGCTAAGCGTCTTTCGCTTTTCCGTCGTCCGCGCGAGAACTATGTAACTCAAATGCTGAGGTTCTCAAGTTACCCTCCTGAAATACATCTTATGGAGCCGACTAACTGATGAAAACGAAAGAGGAGAAAAAGGGTTACAGACTACCTACCGAATCCGAGAAGCGGGACGATCAACTTCGGGATGGGTTGAAGGTAGTTCGCGGGACGAAGAAGCATTACCCGTCACGGTGATGGG
>MEZF01000037.1:14880-28183 GCA_001774245.1 Candidatus Bathyarchaeota archaeon RBG_13_52_12 | reverse complement strand
TACCTTGGTCATCTCGCGTGGTCCACGGTCGAAGCTGCGCCTTTCTCTATAATCCATTTTATTCACTCCTTTGCTGTATAACGGTCACCTAGAAGGTTACCAATATACCTGCATTCATCCCATATCCCGTCTTTTAAAGATATGTGCGCGCTTAGGGTAGAGGCTTGTTACGCTGATCAACGAGGAGGCAGTTCACTTAGCTTTTTTCCGCAAAAAATAGATCCATGACAACTCCCCGTTTTCCCTTTTTAGTAAACTCGCTAAATGGTTTTCTGCTATTCGCCTAGCTCAGGATTTCAAACTGAACTTCGCCGCCTATCTCGCATCCAAGCCATGGACCGATCGTCGTCAGTGAGCCCTCGTATGCCCTAATAGTGTGGATCTCTGACTTCCCCACCGCGGTGAACCTTATGGTGGCGTTGCCTCCAACATCACCCGTTGGGAAACCAGTTGCCACGGGCACAGGCTCCATGTGGGACCAGATCCAGCCCCAATAGGTGTTATCATAGGTGAACTTCAGTATCGGAATCTCTGGTGGTGCGCCTGGCCCAGGAGATACTGGGATCCCAGCCGCGGGGGCCCCGAAAACCTGAAGCAGATAATCCTGACCATCAAAGTATTGTGCAGGTTGGGTTTTCAGCTGTAGACTGGGGATAATATTGAATGCGGTGTTCGTTATGCCTGTCCCGGCACCATTCTGGGTGGCGTTTACCATGTGAAGAACGTTCACCCCGAAATCGAAGGGTACCTTGAAGGTAGTCGTGAAGGCTCCATCAGACCCTGCTGTGATGCCTGTTTTGATGGGGTAGTAACCCAAGCTGTGGGAGCTTGCTACGTATCCAAACCATATGAGGTTCACGCTGGCCCCCGGCGTGAAACCGGTTCCGCTGACTGTGATTGGGGTCTGAACTGGCCCTGCGGGTGGGAAAAGAGTGATCTTGGCAGATGCTGTAGCTGCCGAAACGTTAGGTGTTTGCCAAGTAAGTACGGCATATGCGCTAACTGACAATGTCAGTGCGGTTACGAGAAGAATCGCGAAGTTACGAATACGCATGTTCATTTTTTCACTTCCAAATATTCTTATGCATCCAAGCTAATAGGTAAATAAGGTGTTTTAGCTATAGTACTAAAATGCATATAGCGAGGTCTTAGACTATGAAAACCGACGATCTCAAGAGAATAATCCTAAAAATGTTCAAGGGAAACGAGCTCTACGGCTACGAGATCCATAAAAGGCTCGAATCACAAGGCGTCGAGGCTGAGATGGGCCGACTCT
Source organism: Candidatus Bathyarchaeota archaeon RBG_13_52_12 (assembly GCA_001774245.1). GTDB lineage: Archaea > Thermoproteota > Bathyarchaeia > TCS64 > TCS64 > UBA8941. The sequence goes on along the minus strand of MEZF01000037.1, from coordinate 26,907 downwards.
ACAGGGTCCTGAACGACATGCTGAAGGAAAGGCTGCTTGAGAGCCTTTGGCAGAAGAGCCAGATAGGCCCCCGGAAGAGGGTGTACCGGCTAGGCAAGAAGGGCGAGAAGGAACTCGAGAAGATACTTGAGGACGCCATTGAGACCGTTCACATCTTCTACGGCGAATACCTGCTGAACCTCCCCCCTGAGGCCAGCGTCTTTAATCAGATCAGCGGCTACGTCACCGAAAAAATGAGGGAGAGCGGAAACATAGTCTTCTTCACTCCCCTATACTCACCGATCATCGAGAAGCTGTTAACGTCTATTCGCAGCAGTGCACCTTTAGCTAAGATTCACCTCGTTAAGCATAGATCAGTCGAGGTTGACCTACACCTCGACGATATATCGATCTTAGACGGCGAATATTGGGACCTTCCATTGAAGGAAGGGTACGCAGATCTAGTGATGATCGCTTATATGCCTAAAGGGGACTCTCTGCGAGGTGCCGTAGGAGAGTGGTGTAGAGTGTTGGAAAAAGGCGGGGCACTCGCGATACTGATACCTACGGCTCTCATTAACGATTACGAGGACCCTTTGACGATAGGTGATTTTGTGGAGAAATATGAGGGAGAAAATGTGAGGGATAAAGAATACGCGGATAAGGAGACCACTCTAGAATTACTTGGAGACTTTTTCGATGATGTTGAGGAAAAACACATTGTTCACATGACCGTTTTTAGAGCATCTGAAAAAAAGGACTTACATTCATAACCGCGTACGCGAGACCTTATCATATTTGAGTCCACTAATTAAATTGTTATCATATAGATTCTAATATCTGTTCAAACTATAAAATTATTTCATTTTTTACGATGTTGTCGGACCATACAACGGAGGCCTTGCTGGGGTCCGATTTCAGGATGAAGAACGAGTCTGCGAGCCATGGAAAGAAGGGCAAGAGAGAGTACCTAACTGATTCTGAGACTATGACGATGCTTGATGAACTCAACAAATTCTTGTAGAGTAGAGTTGAAATTAAGAGGATCAGGAATGGGGAGCATCAAACTCTTGAGACTCTAATCAACGAAGAAGCTCTACTTTTTGCGAAGTATCTTCGCGGCGAGGCTAAGAGTTGGACGCCAAGATTACCAGGGAACTAGTTTTTTCGCGCGTATGTGAGACGAGTGATAATTCGATCACGATTCTTCAACAGTAGAAAGATACCAATAACACCAAATATAACTATTAATAATTGTGCAATATTCATCAATCCTTGATTAAGGTCTACGGGAACAGGTGCAGGACCCGCAGCCGTACCCACAATAACATTGCGGATCACAAGTCCGAGATTAACGATTTGCATATTCTACATACTTAGGCTCGCGGTCCTAGCTATTTAATTATGTTGAGGGCCACCTTATCCCGCGTGCACGTTGAGATTGAATCTCAATTTACTATTGATCCAATAGACACTGATCCACCCTGCTCTACAACGTAAAGTCTACCCGTTACAGGATCAATGACCGCGTACAGACTCCTCCTCGGATTAGCGCTAGGTGGATCGATCCAAGAGCCTACCGACCAGACGTACTTACCTTGATACTCCGTGGGATAATCTGGCCAGATTCCCGAGTTTCCGATGTATGCCTCCAAGCCGTAAGGCTCCGCCGGGATACCCGCCTTAACCGCGATCTCTTTAGCTTGCTCCATTGTCACCTTGAATGGTTGAAAGTTACCTTCAGTTGGGAGGTACTCTGACCCCTCGGTTAATCTCCATTTTGCGTCGAAGTAAAGATAAATGGTCTGACTTGTGGCATATTTACCAATTAAAATATGGTAGCGGAACGAGACCCAATGAGTCTCATTACCAGCCCACATGTCGTAACCAGCCGTTGGATCGCTGAAGTACTTGCCAAAATACGCCTCCCCAACTCTGGACACTATGACCCCCTTAGCCACCTCAACTGGGTCGCGTATCTCCTCGCTGCTTACCTCGGTGGGGAACATCACCGAGTAATAGGTACCGGTCTGTGCGAGGTAGTCGAATACGTCCCCGTAGAAGTAGACGGAGTCGCCGTCTTTTTGGCTGAGAATCCCGTCTTCCAGATAATCGTCGAAGCTGTATCCTCTGCTAAAGAGGTAATAGACCTTCGGGCCGCCGCGTGTTGAGACTGTGATGGTTCTAGCAGAAACGATGCTTTGGGATACTGAGTGGAAGCTCGTCAGAAATCCCCCAAATACGGTTAAAAGTGGGAACCGAGCTGTCCCGAGGACACCTCGTTGAAGCGGCTGGAACTTGAACAGATCCTGCGTCGGCAGATAGTTGAAGGTTTCTCCCCAGCTATCCAGGAACTGGGAGTCTAATCCGAGATTTGTAACGTCTCGCGCATAACTGAACTCTGCCGTAGAGGCATTTCCTGTGGGAAACCCATTAGCCACTGGCTCGAACCGAGTAGCCTCTGCGGAGCTTGAGTCCGTTCCCTCGAGGGCTACCCTGATTCCAAGGTTTGTCTGCCTGATGACTAAATGAAGGTACTCGTTAGGCGTAGTTGTCCCCAAGTAGCCGAGTTGGGATGCTTTTACGTCTGGACCATATACATTAATTTCCCTAGATTCTCCGGGTGAAAGTGTGATGTCCTCGGTGGGGCAGACGCCGCTCCACTGCCTGTTTCTTCCCTCACCTGAGAAGGCCACTTGTAGGTTTGACAACGTCATCTTCGAGGGGCGCGTATTGGTTATGCAGAGTTGCGCCCCGTACTGGTAGAGTCCTGAGTTATTGTAGTAGTTTATCCATATGTGGGTTAGTTCTAGCGTCACGCCTTTCAATTCGGGTAATTCCTCGGGTTCGTTAAGGCGTTTTTCGGGGAACATTATGCCGGCGAGCGTGATTAAGCCGAGTATGGTGAAGGTGAGAACGTAGAGGGTTCTAGGCCGCACATCTTTACAGCGTCTTCTTAATGGTATAATACTACTCTTTAAAACAACTAGCGTGCGTTGCGCGCGCAATCAGATTCGAGGAATTAATTTTGTTTGTTCGTTTGTTTATGTTTGTTTGTAGAGAGAGTGGGGGAGGGGGGAGAATAAGGGAGTAGAAGAATGAGGGTAGTTACGCGCGCGCGAAGGTTCAAAAAGTGGGACTCAAATAAGAGCTTAGGTGAATGTTTTTTATGAAAATAATCGTGATCGGCGCCAACGCTGCGGGTCTGGGCGCTGCAGTAGCCGCACGAAAGACGAATAGAGTTGCTGAGATCACGGTAATAACGGAGGAGAGTGTGGCAACCTATTCGAGATGTGGGCTCCCATTCGTACTCAGTGGAAAAATATCTTCGTTTGAGAAACTAAACGTGTATCCGGTGTCTACTTACCGCATTATGAAGATAAATCTTCTTACTGAGACAAGGGCTACTCATATCAACGTTGATGATCATAACGTTGAAGCCGAGTCGAAGGATGGAAAGTCTAAGATCCTTGAATATGATGGTTTAGTGATAGCGACAGGAGCGATTCCAAAGAAGTCTCCCATCGAGGGGATAAATAAGAACGGTGTTTTCACGCTTCACACTCTTAGAGACGGCATGGAGATAGCTAAAGCGATGAAACACTCGAGTTCAGCATGTGTCATAGGCGCAGGATACATCGGTCTCGAGATAGCCGAGGCCCTCATTGAAAACGGCTTAAAGACAAGTGTCATCGGGAGTAGAACCTCGGTTTTACCGAATATCATCGATCCAGACATGGCTCTTAATGTAAAAGAACATCTGGAAAAGTATGGAGTCAATTTCATCCTAGGTAAACGTGCTGACGCTGTCTTAGGGGAGAAGAAGGTCAAAGGTGTAAGCGTAGGAGGAAGTGAGGTAGAGGCAGATTTAGTCATTACAGCTACAGGAGTCGAGCCAAATATTACATTGGCCAGAGAAGCCGGCATATCGATCGGGGAGACTGGGGGAATCAAGACTAACATAAAGATGGAGACTAGTGTCAAAGGAGTGTACGCTGCTGGAGACTGTGCTGAGACGACGAACCCAATCACTCATAGCTCAGCTCTTCCCTTGTTAGGGGCGACAGCAGTCAGGCAGGGCAAAGTGGCCGGAGTAAACGTTGCTGGTGACTATTCAACTTACCCGGGAGCCCTTTCTTCGGTCGTCTCTCAGATGTTCGATTTCGAGGTTGGTGCTACGGGTTTAACGGAGTCGCAGGCCCGGAGATTTGGCTTGGATGTTGCCGTTGGTAAGATGCGAAGCTTTACCAGAGCATCCTATTATCCTGATGCGAAGCCGATTGTGGTGAAGGTTATTCTTGAGAGAGAGTCTAAGCGCATCATTGGGGGTCAGATAGTGGCAGGCGAGGAGGTCACTCAGAGGATAAATGCTCTTTCCTTGGCCATACAGAAAAATATGTGTGGATACGAGCTTGTGAAGGCTGATACATGTTACGCTCCCTCTGTGTGTGAGGCATCCGAACCTATGGTTCTAGCTGCGGAGATGGCTATGAGAAGGACATAATACTGAGTTGGAAAGTTGCATGCTTTACCCATAATCTTATCTCCCAATACTTCCTCCCGTTTCGCGCGCGATGTGTTGCATACCCAATTTTCGAGTCGCTTGTGTTCTTCGCCAACCGCTAGCCACCTCATAAAAACCAGGGTGTTTAGAGGATAAGACCATGGTTCCCACAAACCCAAACCCTTCAAATTGCGCGTGCGACTCAAGATAAGCGCACGCCTATGTTTTTATAATTTATCTCATTTTTTGAATTTGTGTCGAAAATCCATCAGATCTATTTTCCCACGACGAACCGTAACTCCCTCATCTTTTAACATCGCAATTTTTTCCTCGACAGCCCCTTTCGCTCCTCCCCTAAAGTTACCAACGGTCCCATCTGATTTAATAACGCGGTGACAGGGGATTTGAGGCCCACAAGGGTTGTTCCTCATAGTTGTACCGACAGCTCGACTAGCAAACGGAGACCAATTTGTGTCTCTTTTTGATAGTTCTTTAGCAAGGTCACCGTAAGTCGTTACCTTTCCTTTTGGCACTTCGGCGAGTAAACGGAGGATGGCTTGTTGATAAGCGCCAAGTTTCGCTAATTTCCTTTCATCTTCAGTAGTAATTTTATACATTTTCTTAATCAACTAGTGTAAATTCCTTTAATTATCATTTACCTGTTCACCGATAAATAAGATCGCGCGCGCAGCACTCGCCACCACGCCTCATACCGTACACCAATTATTCATGCTCTAGAGGTTTTCCAAGCGTATCTCGTCAAGATCCTTGTCGGGTAGACCTTCCGCTTTCAGAAACTCTATAATTAAGTCAGTCTTTAACCGGGTATACTTATCTATATCAGCCACTGTGCTAGCTAGGCTAAGCTTCAGATCCCTGTACCGCCTAAAGGCATTAGGGTTCTCCGATAGATGTTTTCGCAGCAGTATGTGGTTCCGGTATGCGGCTGAGTCTCTATGGGTGACGTAGAGATGGTGATCATGCAAAGGCTTTCTCTCCAGATTGAAGACCTCACGCTCCTTTATCCCCAGGTTACCCACGTGCACGTAGCCGAGAATTCTTAATCGTTCAGTAATGTCTTTGAGTTTACCCCAGTCATCAATGACAATATCGATGTCGATTACCGGTTTAGCGCTCATTCCCTCAATCGAGGTGTTTCCAACATGGACGATATCAACGGCGAGGTCGCTGATCTCTGCCCAGATTGGCTCACGCAGTTCATCAAACCACTTCTTCCATTCCGGGTTGTATGGAGCGACGTTAACCGGCATGCTCTGAAAGCAGTATCTTAGGAAATAAGTCCGTTGAAAACTAAGTGCACGTATATGCAAGGCGAATCATGGTCGTGTTCGTTTGTTTGCTTGTGTGGAGCCATAGTCTTATCCCAAACCCAAACCCATCGCGTGCTCCGACGCCTATCACGCGGCCACGTCTCTACAAAACTCATTTGAATCAGGAAAGTGAGGGGAATAATGTTGCCTGAAACGAAGGAAATCAGCTACTGGAAGCTACAGAAAGAAGAGCTCCTCAAGCAGCTAGACTCTTCCTTATCCGGTCTCGACGAGGCTGAAGCCATTCGCAGGCTCAAGGAATTTGGGCTCAACACGATCCCTCGCACGGGACACAAAACTGCATTCAGCATCCTCGCCTCCCAGCTCAAGAATCCCCTAGTCTACGTCCTCGTGTTCGCATCGATCCTAGCAGCCTTCCTCGGAGACTTCACGGAAGCAATCATCATAATCGCAATAATGGCTGCAAACACAGGGCTGGGCTTCTATCTAGAGTATAGGGCGGACAAAGCAGTCGATGAACTAAGGAAGTATCTCTCCTACTCCACCATAGTGATCAGAGGCGGAAAGAAGCTCTCCATTGACGTAAGCAAACTGGTACCTGGAGACTTCATCTACCTGACAATAGGCGACGCCGTTCCAGCTGACATCAGATTACTCGACGTCGACGACCTCCAAACCGATGAGTCTATACTCACAGGCGAGTCCGCGTCCATCTCAAAAAACACCGCACCGGTCGAGCTAGACGAGCCTCTCCCACACCAACTATCAAACATAGCTCTGATGGGCTCAACGGTATCCAACGGCTCCGGCAACGGATTAGTCGTGGCCACGGGAACAAGGACGTACTTTGGCCGAGTAGCATCAAGCCTCTCCGCGTCGCCTCCAATGACCACTTTCCAGAAAAGCCTAGCCAGCTTCGGCAACTTCCTCATCAAACTGATTATAATATTGACAGTTTTCATATTCATCGTCAACTCGATTCTGGGCCGCGGGATCTTAGAATCCCTCATCTTCTCATTGGCGCTCGCCGTGGGAATAATCCCCGAGGCCCTGCCTGTTGTCATCACCGTCGGACTATCGAACGGGGCTCTCCGGTTGTCGAGAAAGAAGGTCGTGGTCAAAAAACTCGAAGCAATCGAGGATATGGGAAACATCGACATTCTCTGCACCGACAAGACTGGCACCCTGACTCAAAACGAGATCAAGGTTCAGGGTATCCTCGATCCAGATGGTAACACCGACCCGGATCTAGTCAAGTACGCACTATTATGTAGCCCAGCGGTTGTCGAAGGAGACAGAATACTCGGAAACCCGATTGATGTTGCGATATGGAACTATGCTAGAAGCAGGGGCTTCGACGAAGCCAGCCTCAGCTCGTTTAAGCACGTCAAGGAGATCTCCTTCGGGTTCAACAGAAGAAGAGTAAGCGTCGTATTGGAGGCCGGCGGTCGCAGATTCCTCATCTCGAAAGGCGCGCCCGAGTCGATCCTCAACGCTTCGACAACCGTCGGCAAAATGACGGAAGCCAGACCGTTGACGCGAGCGAACCTTGACATCAGCCAGCTATTGGACAAGTACAGACAAGCCGGCACCAGGCTGATAGCCTTAGCAGGCAAGGAGATTGAGCATAAACAGGATTATTCGCCGGAAGACGAAAAGGATCTGACACTCATTGGCCTGATAGTTCTGTCCGATCCCATAAAGGAGGACGCCTCCAGCACCATCGGGCAATTAGAGTCGCTTGAAATAAAACTGAAGATTCTAAGCGGCGATGACCAAGTTGTCACGGCGGACGTCTGCCGTAAACTGGGAGTCGACATCGGAGAAAAAGTGCTCACAGGCATGGATATGGAGAAGATGCAGGAGAGTGAGCTGAGCAACGCGCTGGAGAAGAGTAACGTCTTCGGGCGGGTCACACCGGACCAGAAATACGCCATCATCAGTACGCTTAAGAAAAACGGTCACACGGTCGGGTTCCTCGGCGACGGCGTGAACGACGCCCCCGCCCTAAAACTAGCTGATGCGGGAATATCGGTGGAGTCCGGCGTTCAAGTCGCCAAGGAAGCCGCCTCAATAATTCTGCTCGAGAAGAGCCTGGGCGTCATCTCTGATGGCGTTGTCGAAGGGAGAAAGGCCTTCGGCAACATGGTCAAGTACATCATGAACACTACGAGCGCGAACCTGGGCAACATGTTTACCCTCGCAATCGTGTCTCTAGTTCTGCCATTCATACCGCTATTACCCTCACAGATACTGCTGACGAACCTAGTGTCCGACGTTCCATTACTCGCGATCTCAACCGACAGCCTCGATCCGGAGAGCCTGAGGTCACCAAAGAAGTGGGATATATGGAAGATAGCGAAATTCGCCCTATTCTTCGGCCTCATCAGCAGCATCTTCGACCTGGTCACGATATTCTCCCTCGTCTACATCCTGCAGGCGGGCCAGGAGCTCTTCCGAACCGGGTGGTTCATCGAGTCAGTCCTCTCAGAGATCCTCATCACCTTCTCGATCAGAACCCGAAGAAGGTTCTACGAGTCAAAACCCAGCAGCCTCCTCCTAGTGACTTCAGGCTTCATGATTCTAGCGACCCTGGCCATAGTTTACTCCCCGCTTGGCTCTTTCTTTGAGTTCGTCCAGCCACCCCTATGGTTCCTGGGGCTAATCTTCGGGATCCTAATTGTCTATTTCCTTATGGTTGAGGTGGTTAAACACATCTATTTTAACCGGAATAAGATTTAGGGCTGGAAAGAGCTGCACAAAAAAACGCGCGCAACTGTGATTGAATAGTTGACGCAGCTTCGGTCCCTATTGTTTTCGAGCCTTGAAGTACTTCTTTATCGGCTCCCAGTAGTAATCCTTCCACCCCTGACCAATATCCCCGGCAGCCCCCTCAGGGACACCTGCGTGAGTCATCGTCAGCTCCGTACCACCCTTCACTTCCCTTAGACTGATCTCAAACCGGGATGGGGACGCCCCCTCCGGAAAGTCAGACGATCTCCACTCCTGCACTATTTTCTTACCCGGTTTTAACTCGATGTACTTACCGGTGATGTACCCGTCCCACGCCGTGAACTCGCCCCCAACCCTCGAGTCGGAGGTGGCCCTGCTTCCAGTGAACTCGGTCTGCTTCTCCTCGTCGACGTAGGCCTCGTAGACCTCCATCGGCGTCGCGGGGATGATCTCCTTCTGTGTGATCTTGACCGTCTTCGCCGTGCGTCGCATCATTGTGTTTTCCTTGGTAGGGTCGTTCATAAATCTTGACAACGTAAAATCGTGGCAAGTTATTTCTAGGCTGATGGCCCAGCTCCGAGCGTTAACAGCCAGGCCGCGCTGAGCCATCCCGAGAACGAACAGCAAGTACCGGGTTGGGAATCAAGGAACAGATTTTCATCGCTCTCCTTGCTTTCACTATTCTTCCTGTCTTTCCTGTTACACGCTGCGCAAGCGCAACATACATCCCCAGACGTATACTCTATAAGCTTTGATCTCTAAATCCTAAAGCGGTTACTGATGCGAATAGTTACAGTAAAATCGCCAGGACTAGCTCATACAAGCTACTACGTCTCGAGTAAAGGAGAATCCCTCGTAGTTGATCCCCGCAGGGACATAGATGAGTATCTAACGCTGGCCAGAAGCGACTGCGCACCTCTAAAATACGTGTTTGAAACCCACTGTAACGAGGACTATGTTACTGGCAGCAGGGAGCTCCAGGAAGCGACAGACGTCGAAGTCTGCCACAGCAAGGAGACTCCACTCAAGTACGGTAGCCACTCGCTAAGCGACGGCGACAGGTTCCAGGTAGGAGACCTTGAGGTCGAATGCCTCTGGACGCCAGGTCACACCCTCGACAGCATGTGCTACGTCCTCTACGACCTGAACGGCTGCGATGATCCCCTCGCTGTATTCACGGGGGATACACTGTTCATGGGAGACGTGGGTAGGACCGATCTGCCAGGCGAGGAACTCTGGGAGAAGATGTCCGGCATGATGTATGACAGCCTCCACGAGAAGGTCCTGCCACTCGGAGAACACGTCATACTATTTCCGAGCCACACAGCGGGAAGCATCTGTGGGAGCCACATCAGCAACAGGGAGGTCAGCACCATTGGATACGAGAAACTGACCAACACCCAGCTGAGCCTCAACAGGGAGGAGTTCATTAAGAACAGGCTAACCAACGAGATGCAGCGGCCCCCCTATTTCAGGAGAATGGAGGAGTGGAACCTCAACGGCGCCCCGTTGCTGAAGGATGTATCAGCGCCAAAGATGCTGAAGCCTAGTGAGTTCGAGATAGAGTCCGAGAAACCATACACCTTTATGCTGGACACCCGCCAGCCCGACGCCTTCGCCTCCAGCCATATTCCGGGCTCAGTTAACATCTGGCTAAACGGAGCAACGTACTACCCAGGCTGGATCATTGACTACAAGGACCATATTCTGCTTGTGTCTGAGAGGAAGGAAGACATACCAACGGTAACCACATACCTACACCGCATCGGGTACGATGATGTCTCAGGATACCTTTGTCCGGGAGTAGACGCTTGGAGGAACGCTGGCAAGCACACCGAAGCATTAACCTCACTGCACGTCGGGGAACTGAGAGACCTTCTTAGCAAGGACCAGGTTCACGTCCTGGACGTGAGGGAGGACAACGAGTACTTCTCAGGCCACATAAAGGGCAGCCAGAACATCTACGTGGGGCACCTGATGGAGAGGCTGGATAATGTCCCGAAGGAGAGAACCACCTGCGTTACCTGTAGTTGGGGGGGTCGAAGCGGAATAGCGGCGAGCCTCCTCAGGAAAGAGGGTTACAGAGTCGCGAACCTGTTGGGCGGGATGCAGTCCTGGAATGCAGCAAAACTGCCCACTGAGGTTGATGCTAAATACTTGGAACAGAGGCGGATGCCTGTATGCCCCCTCTAAAATCTCCTCACAGGGGTAATTGATAAGCAGATGCGCGCGCTGTATGGAATTCGCGCGCGCGACCAGGGTTAATGGCCCTCAATAGTCTTTTTCCCGAGTTCCACCCGAGAACCTAAGTAATTATTTGCTTTTTATGTTTGATATACTGCATACACGAGGGATGTCTTCTCTACCTTTCAGCATAACCTTATCCTCAGCTCCACCTGATACTCAACCGTGATTGTATGGTTGACTTAGTTGTGTTGCAGTCCCTGTCGTATACCGCGGGTGCGATAAGCGTGATTCTGGGAGTCATCTACTACATGATCAACCTCAGGGAAACGATGAGGAATAGACGAGTCACATTGACGAACGCCCTAATGCAGCAGTTCCTATCAGAGGAGGGAAGCAGACTATGGATAGATATTATGCAAGCGGAATGGGAGGATTTTGATGACTTTTATAGGAAATACGACTCCTCCGTCAACCCGGGTTTTTATGCCAAGAGGGACACTTATTTTCGCACCTTTGATATATTCGGCTATCAATACATGTCGGGTTACCTAGATATTGGAACCCTCTGGACCATATGTAATGAAGCAGTACCATTAACTTGGATGAAGTATGGACCTATTATTGAGGAATACAAGGCGAGGGGTGGTTATACTAAACATGTATTTGAGCACTTCGAGTACCTCGCCTATGAAATGTCTAAGATGATGGCGAAGACGGATCCCACATTCAAGATGCCTTCGATATTCAGATCAGATGAGTACTACCGCGAGTTCAAGCGGAGAAAACATCCTTTCGAGTCTCAATAGTTTATCATCGCTTCCACCCGATACTCAACCGTGATTGTATGGTTGACGCGCGCAAGAGTGTATTCCATATGTGGAAAAAATAAAAAAAAACTTCCCAAGTTTGGATAAATCTTAATCGAAATGCTAGAACAATTCTATATTATAACAACGTTCCTTAACAAGCTGTCTGAACAAAGGAGGATGATGAAAATGACAGGTGGAACATCGAAGGCTATGGCGTGGTTGTTTGGTGGAATCGTCATATTAGCCTGCATGTATTTAATGATGAATTTTATGGCACATCCGGTTGTACTTGAGATAGCGTAACCATCAGGTACCGCGTGTGAGTCATTTCTTCTTTTTTACTTTTTTAAAAGAGTTTGGGTTTGGGGGATAAGACCATGGCCCCACACACACACTCCTACGTAACTAACTACTACTATTCTTCTACAGCCTTACTCTCCCCCCTCCCCCACTCTCTCTCTACAAACAAACACAAACAAACAGACGAACACACCACGCCTCATAAAAAATTCATTAATATGCG
>MEZF01000037.1:14475-14765 GCA_001774245.1 Candidatus Bathyarchaeota archaeon RBG_13_52_12 | reverse complement strand
ATCACCCTCTCCGTCAACACAATTATCGAAGCCGACCACACGGTCTACGACCTCTCCGAGGCCAAGGCCATCCTAGGCAAGGCAAGAAAAATAGTCGTAGGGGACTGCCCCTGCAGGACCGAGCACCACAACTGCGACGCCCCGCTCGACGTCTGCCTCAGCCTCGACGAGCAGGCTTACACATCCTTGAGAAACGGGGGAAACAACCGAGAGGTAACCCTCGACGAAGCCCTCTCTATCCTAAAGAGAAGCCACGAGGCCGGGCTCGTCCATATGGCTTACGTCGCCAA
>MEZF01000037.1:13170-14437 GCA_001774245.1 Candidatus Bathyarchaeota archaeon RBG_13_52_12 | reverse complement strand
CCTGCTGCTGCAACACTCTCGGCCCCATGATCATGAAGGGCACATACGAACTCATATTATCCTCCAAATATCTAGCCGAGGACAACCACGAGGGGTGTACGGCCTGCGGTGTCTGCGTCCACCGCTGCATATTCGGGGCTAGGAAGCTCGTCGACGGTGAACTCATCTATGATCTATCACGATGCATGGGTTGCGGCGTCTGCGTATCCACATGCCCCACAGGATCAATCTCGATGGCCCCACGCCGTGCGCCTGATGCAGTTTCATAATTAATCAGACTCGAATAGCTCGGAGCGCGTGCATTAATAACCTAGCACTCGAGGAACCCAGCGTTTATTCTCCCCTCTGAGATACGTAGCGAATAGCAGTGCCTCCTCATTAATCAGCGCGGTGAAATCAAGGTATGGGTTCCTCGGGTTCCCGGGAACTAGACGCGCGTGAAAATTTTTTTTTTATTCTCATCCAAAAAACCGCGACCACTATTATTGCGATCATGTCCAGAATGAAGAGTAAGGGGTATTCTTTCGGGATTACTGCCAATAATAGTATTAAGAGGAATGCAGAGAAGCCCATTATAAATCCCGAATCTTCGTATATTGCGACAAAAATATTATCGCTCACAATTACCACTCAGCTTCTCTTTTAATAATCGTTTGGGTTTGGGTTTGGGGGATAAGACCATGGTTCCCACAAACACGCAACTCGCGCGCCTGCTGAGCTCGTTAATCCAGGGGGCATTAGATCATTGTCTGGAAAACCTGGGGGAAGTGTGTTTTAAACATCTCTTTAAGCATCTCGTGGACGTTGTCCTTGCTAAACTTTATCGCGTAATCGGTTGTCTTTTGCCCCTTCACGAAGATTGCTAAGTGGCCCAGCCCGATTAAGAAGGGTTCCTTGAGCTGTATCAGCGTTATGTCCTGCCTATCGACTTCAAAGTCCTTATTCTTCTCCAGCTCAGCCAGGAGGTGCATCGTCTCATCATTCGTCAGGTTTCTCCCGAGGGCGCTGCTCACCGCCCACGGGGCCTCGAAGCCCAGAATCTTCCCGATCACGGCGCCTGCGATTGCCCCGCCGACGGCCTTCGCGAACTGCTCCGGCTTCTTGATTCCGATCACTCTCTTATTTGTGATGTAGACTCCGTAGCCGATTGATCCGGGCCTTAGCATGTCGGCGCTCGAGAAGCCTGCGAGGACGGTCTCGGGGAGCGCCTTCGGCGCTGTTGATATGGTTTGACCGCTTTCTGCCTTAGGTGCTGTATCGCGCGTAC
>MEZF01000037.1:10512-12771 GCA_001774245.1 Candidatus Bathyarchaeota archaeon RBG_13_52_12 | reverse complement strand
ATTACTATATGAGAGGAGATCGATTAGACAGTTCAAAGATAAACCGATTCCTGATGAGATGATTGAGAAACTCATCTACGCTGGAATAATGTCGCAGCAAGGATGCAACGTTGACTCGCGTAGGTTCATCATATTAAAAAGCCCAGAAGAACAAAAAATGGTAAGAAGCGACATACCAATCGAAAACTGCGTAATGATACTAGTATGCCAAGACATAGCCTGCTACCAAGCAATGAAGTTCGACGAGTACGTCCCTCAGAACCTGTACTTTGACGCTGCTTGCGCCGCTGACCAAATATGCCTCATGGCGCACGCACTGGGCTTGGGATCATGCTGGCTAACACACGGTGAAGAGACGAGGCAAAAAATCCGGGACCACTTCGGATTACCAACAACATTCGTCTCAAGATGCCACATAATCGTGGGGTGGCCTGATGAGGCCCCGATAAAGTCACTCCGTATGAGCTTAAAGGACTCGATGGTAAAAAAGGAGAACTAGATTTGAGTAGGAAAAAGGATACATACACTTATGACGAGTGTTTCGAGCAAGTGAGAACCATGGCCCGCTTGTTCGGGCTGATGTTTTACCACTTTTCAAATCTCGCTGTCGAAGAAATGGGTGAAAAAAAAGGCAAAGAATTCGTAGCTAAGGTTGTTAAGAGGTTCGGGCTGGAACGTGCGAAGAGAGTTAAGGCTGAAGTTAAGAAACTGGGATTGAAGCCCACACTTGAGAACTATGGGAAGGTACTGGACCTCCCTAGAATTGGCTGGGGAGGCTCGACGAGAGAAACATTCTGCCCCTTTGCCGAGGTTTGGATGGAAAAAGGTGCAGAAGATCTCTGTAAGCTATACTGCGACGTGGACATCTGGAAATTTGTGGGCTATAGTTCGAAGATAAAAGTGAAGCGGCTTAAAAGCGTTCTCGAAGGAGATAGCGACTGCGCTTACGACGTTAAGGAGGAGAAATGATACATGAGTATGGTAGTTACTGGTAGAGTCTTTCAACTGTTATTCCTGATTTCCTATGGTTTAGCAGTAGTCTATGGTATATACAGGAGCGCGTACCAGGGGAAGGTGCCAAAGCTCCGCCAACCCGCAACAATAACCGCTTTGGAGGAAGCGGTTGGGCGCTGTGTTGAGATGGGTAAGCCTATGTTGTTTCAAACAGGCATTGGAGACATCAACCAAAATGGGGCAACTCACATGGCGATGCTGGCTGTTCTAAGCTACACTGCGAGACTTGCAGCACTCAACGGCGCCAGGTTCCTTGTATCCTCACCCTCACCGACGTTGTACCCGATGGCGGAAGCCATAGTCCAGGAAGCTTATCAGGCTGAGGGGAAGTCCGACGAGTACTCTCCAAATAACATAATGTATCTCTCAAATGACCAGATGGCGTATTGCAGCGCTGTCATGCATCTGATGAAGGAGCAGCAAATCGCATGCAACGTACAGATAGGCTTCTTCCAGGCCGAGAACCTGATCACGCTCGAAGCTGCAAAAGACACGGGAGCCATGAACATTGGAGGAGCAGTCCGAACACTGAGAATTCCGGATATGGCCTGTGGGTGTGATTACTTCCTCATAGGGGAAGAGGTATTCGCGGCCGGCGCATTTTGTAGCAAGGACCCCCTCCAACTCGGCAGCATACTTGGCCAGGACATCGCTAAGTGGATAGCACTAGCCTTGCTACTGATAGGAGCCGTCCTAGTTGCAGCGGGTAGCAATGCCATACCGAGCATCCTAGGAGTGTAGGTGGTGGAAAATTGTCTCAACTCCTTAAAAGAAAAGAGCTGCCTCTCCTAGTCATCTGGATCTGCGTCCTCATAGTTTTCGCGGATTACTTCTTCGGAGGAGCGACGTTCAACTCAATCTTCAAAGGCTTAACAGTCGACTGGGCTGTCATCATAGCCAACATCGCGATACTGGTTGGAGGATTGGCGGTCCTACAGAGATCCTTCATCATGGCGAGACGAGAGAAGACGGACAAGGTAGATAAGATAACGTATGCATGGCAGTTTTTCCTCGCCGTATTCATGCTAATCATAGGCACGGGGTATGGAATCACAAGTCCAAGTTACTCATGGCTCTATAATTACATCCTGCTCCCCGCCTGGCGAACCGTCTACACGATAATAATCTTCTTCATGGCCACAGCGTCATATAGAGCCTATAAGGCAAGTAACGGCCCGGCAGCCTTCATGCTTCTCTGCGGCATCATAGTGACGCTGCGAAACGCCCCAATAGGAACCGCGATCT
>MEZF01000037.1:8467-10503 GCA_001774245.1 Candidatus Bathyarchaeota archaeon RBG_13_52_12 | reverse complement strand
TCTTCCCACTGGGAAGCTGGATACTTGACGTAGTCAACATGAGTGGAAACCGCGCCATCATGATCGGCGCGGTAATCGGCGCAATATCCTTACTGATCAGGGTGTTGATGGGGAAGGAGAAAATTCTGGGAGGGGACTAAAACGTCGACTCTACAGAAGATCGGTTATAGGAAAATCATCTACCTAGCCGTCCTAGTATCCGCGGTCATCCCGATGATCTTCCCATTTGGCCTACCCATTGAAATCAGCGACGCTACAAGAGACCTCTACAACTTCATCGAAAAGCTACCGGCCGGTAGCAATGTCGCTATTAACTTCTGCGCGTACGCAGGCATGTACCCAGACGCCCAAGCAGCTACCCGGGCAGGATTAATACAGCTGTTTAAAAAGCCCCTGAACATCGTCCTCTGGCACTCGAGCCCAGACGGGCCAATGCTTTTGGATAAGGAGTTAAAATATGTGAACTTCGGATCTAGAGTCTACGGCCAGGATTACGTATTCCTTCCCTACGTAGGCGGCGACGAGGCGACGGTAGCTGCCATCGCAGAGAACATTCGAGGAATATTCTCCGCCGACGCCAAGGGAACTCCGCTGAACGACATACCCTTACTTAAAAACATCAATAAAGCTGAGGACTTTTCCCTCATCCTCACCATGGCTAACGCCGGCATCGCGGACGTGGCAGTAATCAGACAGTGGACGATCCCGCACGGGGTTCCAGCGGGAGCCTTCACCATAAGCATCTGCTACCCTGACCTCATCCCATACTGGAAAGCCGGATCAGAAGTAGGCATGACGAATGGCCTGAGAGGCGGAGCCGAGTATGAACTCCTCGTAGGGTCACCCGGACCCGGCTTAAAGCAGACAGACGTGCTCTCACTGTGCAGCCTGCTATACGTCGCACTGATTCTCATCGGCAACGTCGACGTTCTAAGGAGGTTCACAAAATAGACTATCCAACGGTGATCGGAGAAGCAGTGACTGTTTTATTCATCCTGATGGCTTGGAGCTACCTGATAAAAGACAACATACTCTTCAGATTCGTACAATCAACCTACATCGGACTCGGAGTCGGCCACGGGATGGTGATGGTTCTGAAGTATCTACGCGAAAACACCCTCCCAGCCATGACGTCGACAAACCCACTGCTAATATTACCCTTACTGGCGGGCCTGCTCCTCTTCGCAAGGCTAAAAAGAGAAACCCTGTGGCTAAACAAGTACCCCCTAGCCCTCCTCATCGGCGCAGGACTCGCCCTACAGATAAGGGGAATGCTCAAGGCAGAGCTGATTGATCAGCTCATATCGACGATGAAGATCAAGCCAACGGCGACCCTGGAGGGCTTCAACTCCGTACTGATACTGATCTTCGTGATATCTGCTCTGTTCTACTTCTTCTTCACGATAAGAGACCAACCAGTAGCCGCTGGCGGCCCAGCAAGTCTGCTCGGGGCCGTTAGAAAACTAGGGCAATACGTACTGATGGGGGCCTTCGGGGCAGGCTTCGCAGCCTCATTTTTGGGAAGATTCGCCGTCTTCATAGACGTGCTAAACACCGTGATTACCTTCTTCCTGAAAATGTTTGGGCTTTAGCCCCTCTTTTTTAAAACTCGGCGCTCTCACGGTCCTTATCAACTTTGCGCGTGTGCATCGGTTTCCTCGGAGCTTCTTCATGACGACGATTCCATGAAATTTATTGAAAATGTCGTCATGGGTTCATGTGTGAAGCAGGGACTCGTCCACGCGCGATTCGCAGTTATTAAATCCGTATGAAAGCCAGGTAAGGGTGAGGAATATGAGCGCCTTCACCTACAACTTCCCAGCGTCCATCATATTTGGCTGGGGCGAAGCTGAAAAGATAGCCGACCACGCCAAAACAATCGAGGCGTCGAAGCCACTCATCGTCACCGATGAGGGCCTTGAGAAGACGGGGATTCTCAGACAGGTTAGCGGGCGCCTCGAACAGAAAGGATCAGGCTACGCGGTCTTCAAGGGCGTTCACCCCAACCCGACGGAGGCCGACGTCGCGGACGGGCT
>MEZF01000037.1:6807-8458 GCA_001774245.1 Candidatus Bathyarchaeota archaeon RBG_13_52_12 | reverse complement strand
GATCAGCTACTCACGTGTTGAAGAACGTCGGCGACACAGCCTTATCCGGGCGACCCATGTTCATCGCCGCCTCCCTGTTCAACACGATACAGAGCACACTCAGCAACGCGTACACACCCACCCTCGCCAGGCCCCTCACATTGTTCACCCGGAGCCCATACTGGTCCTTCAAGAAGCTGAAAGCCGACTCCACCAACGGCCTCCTATGATACACGGCCACCAGCTCACCCGGGCCATGAGTCCTAAACCTACGATCGACCCTGAGGACACCCACACCACTCTGGTTAGACGTGTACGGAATCACAGACTCCTCGACCAGGCTCCTAACTCTCCCGCTGCTGAACTGGCTGTCACCTATCAGCCTCCTCAGCTGGGCGCCAGCCCTGCAGAGGACCATCCTGGTCCTCTCAACCAGTGATGGAGCATGCTTCTTCTCGTTGTCGTTAGCCGGGGCCACAAGGATTCCTAGAGGAAGGATCCGCTTCGGGTCCACGGAGAGATGAAGCTTGTAGCCGAGGTCGTAGCCGCGGCCGTTTCTTCCAACCCTCGCGTCAGGGTCGGAGAAGCCGGTTCTGCCGTCGTCGGGGTGCCTAGTGCTCCTTGCCTTGATGAAGCTGGGGTCGAGAACCGCGTCCACCTCCTCTACCCTAGCCTTCCGGAGGAGCATGACCACCTTCTCCTCGATGATCAGTCGCAGCGCCTCGGCTCCGAGGAGGCGTGTGAATCGGCTCAAC
The DNA here is from genome assembly GCA_001774245.1 of Candidatus Bathyarchaeota archaeon RBG_13_52_12. Lineage (GTDB taxonomy): Archaea > Thermoproteota > Bathyarchaeia > TCS64 > TCS64 > UBA8941. The sequence goes on along the minus strand of MEZF01000037.1, from coordinate 7,724 downwards.
ACCGACCGGGGGTAGCCTCTCTCAGATGGCTTGACTAGGCAGAGTCGTCTGATGCGTTTGTCTACGTCGAGTATCCTTGTGAGCTCCCTGAGGCTGCGGATGCCCTTCATCCGCATGACGATGAAGGATCTGAGTACTCCGATGGGGTTTCTCGGTGGTCTGCCTGGTCCTGTAGTGTGGTAGCAGCCTAGGGATTGCTGTTGGGCAATGCTTAAGTCGACGTTTTTGAAGAGTGTCTCTAGGGTCTCGTGTTCATCCTGTTTCGATGAATTCACCTCCTCTGGTTGGGCACCATGGGGGACGAGGCCCTAACTGTCAAGATAAGTTTATTCTAGCTGTGATTGAATTTCGGGACAAGGCAGCGCGCGCGACGCCGTGACTGAGGGGTGTTCTATTTTTTAGATCCACTGTTCTAAACACTGAGATTATACCTGAGCGTAGGGTAACCATAGTTGATAGATATGAATCGCCTGGTAGCTTTGACGGCGTTGATCCTCGTCAGCTTAATAGTGCCCACGAGCATATACGCTCTCCAGAGCCAGCCCGTGACTGACCCCAAGGACGCTGCGCTAAACTTCGTCAGGGGTGCCCCAACCTTCGGCTTCGACGGAGTAGGCTCCACGTTAAAGGTAATTGACCAATTCGACATGAAGAGCAAACCCGTCCAGCACCTAGTCACACTGACGTTCACGTGCCTGCACAGCGGGTACGGCGACAGGACAGGCAAACCCACGCTTCAGGTCCTCACCCCCCACACGGCTAAGATCACAGTCGTCGAGGGCAAGGTCACCAGCGCAGTGCTTGACGACAGGTGGGACGAGCTGAGCCAGCAGTTCATCCCGCAGACCAAAGAAGTCGTCACGAAGATGGCGCTCGACTGGCTCAGGGCATCGCCCACCTTCAGGTTCGACGGCTTA
>MEZF01000037.1:381-6781 GCA_001774245.1 Candidatus Bathyarchaeota archaeon RBG_13_52_12 | reverse complement strand
GTGGCAGGCGCAAACCTTCGCCTACCCGAGCTTCTGGCAGGTCACAGTAGAGTTTGACTCCACACACGCGGGCTACGGAGACAGGACGGGCCAGGTGCTCGCCCAGGTCATCACCCACCACAGCATCAGGATCCACGTGACAGAGGGCGTGGTCACCATGGCGGTCATAGACGAGAAGTGGGATGAGCTCAAGCAGAGCATGCTGCCGAGCACACACACGAAGGAGGAGGCAGAGCAGACAGCCCTAAGATGGCTGTACGGTTGCCCCACGTTCAAGTTCGATGGGGTCATGGACACGATCAAGGTCCTAAGGATCGACACACTACGCATGCCCAACGCCTTCGAGGTCACCATCGGGTTCGTCTGCGGCTACCCGGGGTACGGCGACAGGACCGGCCACGTGACACTTGGGCACAGCCAGCAGCACACAATCAGGATAACGGTCCACGAGGGCCAGGTGACGCGCGCGATCATCGACGACGTCTGGGACGAGGTCAACCAGAAGATGCTTAACGTCGACGAGGACCAGGTGACCTCACCCAAGTCCGCCCGGGACTACCTTGTGGATTACATCATCAAGGCCTACAACCTGGGCTACGCAGTCCCGCTCGGCTGGGTCGAGGAGGACCTGACGCCCCAGCAGACCGTCGGCGTCTCCGTCACAAGGTACACGTCGGGCCCATGGGTGATCACGGTCAAGCACCCGGTGGTACTCAAGCCGACCTACTCCGTCTCGATTGCCTACGGAGGCTCGCTGCCATTCACCTGGGAGGGCACCGTGGGCGTGGACGGCGTGGTCACGGCTGAGAGCACGAGCCTGGAGAAGCCCGCCGACCAGCAGATCATCGGCCCGGTTGAGGCCCGTGACATCTGCGTAAAGTACATCCTGGTGAACCACCCCGACGTAAAGGCTGAGCCGCCTGCGGAGTGGAGCGAGAAGAACCTCGTCCCCGACGGCATCGTCGGCGTCACCAGGATCCAGTACACAGGAGGCGGCTGGGACGTCGTCGTCTCGGGCCCCGTGGTCTGGAAGCCCACGTACAGCGTAGAGGTGCGCTACACGGGCCCGGGAGCATTCAAGTGGAGTGGATCCCTCCCCCAGGGAGCTCCCGTTCAGGAGCTCGAGTTCGGCAAGTAGCCACGAAAACAACAGCTTCTTCGGAGATGGGTAGCGCGCTTGGCTGTTTAGAAGTTATTATAGATCCCATACCAACTCTCCAATGAGCATAGGTTGAACGTTAAGCGCGTGCTTGACTCACTCAACCTATTCCAGATCAGAACCCAATTAACCAGACACTACCACGGAGAAGGACCAGGCAGAACACCAATCAACCCACTCAGGGTTTATGAGGAGTCCGAGGCGGGTAAGATGAAGATCAGCTTCTCGATCTGGAACATCGGGGAGGCGGTGGGAGTGTTCGACAGGTACCTTGTGAGGGGCCTCATCTCGGATGCTGAGTTCAAGAGGGCGCGGGCCGACATCGTGTCAGAGTCCATCAAGATGAGCAGGTTGGAGGCGTTGAGTCTGCTGCCGATAACGTACTCGGCCTTGGCTGCCTCGTGGAGCTTGGCAGTCAAGCATCACATCTGCGTTGCGGATGCGCTTCAGATCTCCTCATCGAGGGAGGCTGGCAGCGACCTGTTTCTAGGGGCGGATAAGAGGCTGCTTGATGCTGCTTCGGTGGAGGGGATTAGGGTGATAAACGTCGAGTCAGACCCGGAGGAGGCCCTGAGGGGAATTGCCTAAGGGATACTCAGGGAGCAATTATTTTAGCTCCATTCGAGCGTGTGGTTAGGGCTGAGCGTATTCGCGCGCGGTGCGTGGTGCACGAGGGGCTCCATAAGGTCATGTGAATTTCACAAGGTTATTAAAAATAGCGAATCCCGTGCTCTCACTTGTTGTAGTGGTTGCATTGCAGGTATGTTATATAGGTGTTTGAGGTTTTCTTGCGTGCCTTTTTTTAATCGCATATTATTTATGATTGATTCGCTGAACAATCTTCAGCTATAATATTATGAAATTATATTTTGATTATGCTTATAAGTATAATATTCTCATTAGGCTCGATGAAGCAAACAACGTCACTCGATAAGGAAGTGAGAACTTGCTCCCGATGCGGTGAGAAGCTCACCTACTTCATCGCCTATATTCCAGGCGAGGGTGAGGCGTGCATGAAGTGCTACACGGAGTGCGCGAAGGAAAAGGAGCTTATACCCTAAGAATCATTATTTTTAACGAGGTCTCCATTTGGAGGTCAAGGTCGGCGTCGTGGGGTGTGGCTCTTGGGGTAGGAACCACGCCAGGGTGTACAAGGAGCTCCCCGGTGTCGAGCTTGTGGGCGTCGCAGACCTCAACCCCGCGGCGGCGAGGGAGGTAGGCGAGAGATACGGAGTTCCCTACTACGCCGACTCGGGGAAGATCCTGACTGACCCGGGGGTCCAGCTGGTTTCAATATGCACCCCGACGATCACCCACACCGAGCTCGGACTAAAAGCCCTCGAGAATGGGAAGCACGTCCTCGTCGAGAAGCCGATGGCCAGTAACGTCGCCGAGGCCGAGGACCTAATCAGGGCCGCGGAGAGGAGCCACCGGTGGCTGACTGTGGGGTTCGTTGAGCGATTCAACCCCGCGGTCCAGGAGGCGTATAGGCGCGTCGCCGCGGCCGAGATAGGCGACGTGATCCTGGCCCACAGCAGGAGGGTGAGCCGCAGCCCGGGGAGGATCGGCGACGTGGGCGTTGTGAAGGACCTCGCGATCCACGACGTGGACATAATCAACCACCTCATCGGCGTGATGCCTGAGTCGGTGTCTGCCGTGGCTGGGAGGATCCGGCACAGGTACGAGGACTACGCGAACATCAACATGCTCTACGAGGATGACCGGAACGCGTTCGTTGAGACGAATTGGCTGACGCCGAGGAGGATCAGGACTCTCACGGTGACGGGGACCGAGGGGATAATCAACGTCGAGTACACCACGCAGTAGATCACGGTAGAGAACGATGAGAGGCTCATCCAGCCATTCCTGGCCTACAGGGAGCCACTGATGGACGAGCTGAGCAGCTTCGTCAGGAGCGTCGCTGATGACGTGGAGCCCGAGATAACCGGCGCGGACGGCCTCAACGCCTTGAGGGTCTGCGAGGCGGCGCTGAAGTCATCGGCGACGAGGAAGAGGGTAAACCTGGCATATTGAATGGCTGCACGCGCGAATGTGTGGTACACGCGCTAGAAAGGGTGGAGAGGGGCATCCTCTCTCGCGTCGCGCGTGCGAAAAGGAGCTTATACCTTAAGCGTCGTTGCGCGCGTGTGTGAAAGAATAATCGTCCATGGCTCAGAGCATGATGGCGTCCTTTAGGCCGTTGAAGTGAGGGTCCCCGGTCAGGACCCTGGCGCCGAGGCTCCTCGAGGTGGCGAGGACGTAGGCGTCGGAGAGGCCGAAGTCTCTGACTGTTCTCCTCATCTCGGCGTGCAGGGTGCCGGTCTCATATGATAGTAGTTCGTTGGCTTCGACGATCGTGGAGTTGCCTCGCATAACGGCGTAGGCTTTCTCATGGCCTCTTTCTGTTCTCGCGGCTTTGCTCACGACCTCGGCTAGGGTGACGGCTGATGTGTATACTTCGGCGCCTACTTCTATGAGGTTCTTGAGTTTTTCCCCTCTTTTTGTGCCGTCGAGGTACTCCACCCAGGCGTAGGCGTCTGCGACGATCCGCTCACTCATGGGCCTTCAGCTCGTCGTCGGCTGTGAAGGGGCCGATCCCCCTCAGGGCGCCGAAGCCGTCGACTCTGAGCTTCTTCACCGTTATCTCCACGATTTCGCCTTCTTTGATTCCTTTACTCTCGGTTACTTCCTTCGGCAGCGTGATGACTAGGGATCCGCCGACCCGTCTGGTCTTCACGAGCGTCGCTGTGTTACTCATGTGATATTAAATGTCACTCGTGTTAAATAAATCTGTTTGGCGTGCGAGGAAATCTCTTCGCGCGAGAGTGTCGGCGCAAGTCTGTTGAAAGGAGACTATTTCGGCTCCTCTGCATCGAGGTGTGAAGGTTTCTCGTCCTTCTCCTCCTCGATCTCGACGTCGAGGGGTTCATCGAGGGGAATCGGTGGCGGAGTGGTTGCCATCGTGTAGCCGATCCAGATTACGATGAGCAGCACGAGATAACCCGCCGCCAACACCGGGAGCTTGTAGGCCCACTCCGCGTAGGGGGCAAGCCAGGCGAAGGAGGAGCCGAGCCAGGGGGCGAAGGCCCACACGAAGTAGCCGGCCATTACAAGTATGGTTACGGCCATGAGGGTGTAGCCGAGGATCTTATCATCCAAATCCGGTCTCAGTCTTCAGTGATGTTTGAGACTTATTAGATTATCTCGCGCTTCAGAGGCGGTGCGCTGGCACTGATGAATCAAGGTGCCACCCTACTTGATGGGTGGTAGTTCACGATCCGTTCTCCAAGGAAGCCCACGTCTTTAGACGTGGGATGAATTGGAGGCGGCTGAAAGTGGTAAACGTAGCCCCATAAATATCGAATCTAATCATCAATATCCGATGCTTCTAACGCTGAAGGCCAAACTCCAGCCAACCGAGGAACAGAGGAGAAAACTACTCAGAACCATTGAGACCTTCAACCGAGCATGCGACTACATCTCCATGGATGCCTACGAATCCAGGACCTTCAACAAATACAGACTCCAGCACAGACTATACTACCGGATCAGGGAGCAGCACCGGCTGCCAGCGCAGCTCGCAATCAGGGCGATCAGCAAGGTAGTTGAGAGCTACAAGGTGGAGAGGCGACGCCTGCACGTCTTTGGTAGACACGGGGCAATAGCCTACGATCAGAGGATAATGAGCTTCAAGGGACTTGACGTGGTGAGCTTAACCACCGTGGAGGGGAGGGAGACCATCGCTCATCTTGTCGGGGACTATGCGGGGCTCGAGCAGCGGGTGCTCAGGGGGCAGGCAGATCTGATCTACGTGAGGAAGGAATTCTACCTATGCTTAGTCGTTGAGCAGCCTGAGGAACCGCCGTTTACGCCGGAGGGCATTCTGGGTGTAGACCTTGGAATCGTTAAGCTGGCGTCCACAAGCGATGGGGAAGTCTACTCGGGGGAGGACGTTGAAGCGGTTAGAGAGCATTATACCCGGAGGAAGGCGGAGCTTCAGCGAGTGGGGTCGAAGAGCGCGAAGAGGCATCTGAGGAGGCTGTCGGGGAAGGAGAGGAGATTCAAGAGGCAGACGAACCACGTGATCAGTAAGGAGTTGGTGGCCGCTGCTAAAGGCACGAGGAGGGCGATTGCCCTAGAGGATTTGAGGGGGATACGCTCTCGGGTTACGGTTAGGCGTGGGCAACGGGGGAGGCATGGTAAGTGGGCGTTCGGTCAGCTGAGGGCCTTCGTTGAGTATAAGGCGAGGGTGGCTGGTGTGCCGGTGTTGGTGGTGGAGCCGAGGGATACGAGTAGGCGGTGCTCTAGGTGTGGGCATGTGGAGAGGGCTAATAGGAGAACTCACGCCTGCTTTAAGTGTCGCGCATGCGGGTATGAGTTGAATGCTGATTTGAACGCGGCTGAGAATATTCGTTGGAGGGCTGAAGTCATGCAGCCTATTGTGGTCTGCCACCCCGTGGGGGTGGAGTTTGAACTGCAAGCCCACGACTTAAGACGTGAGTCATGACCGAGGTCGTAAATAGGTTGACAAGGAAAAGATCCATTCTCGAGTTAGCCGGAGTAATCACCGAGAAGGAGGGAGACGCTATCCGGGCGGGGATCGACGAGCTCCGCAGATCCAGCTCGAGTAGGGTAAAGGCGTCGGCTGAAAGGATTGAGTAGATTGATCGCGGACACAGCATTCCTAATCGACCTCATGGTCGGCGACGAGGCCGCTGTTGAGAAGGCCCGAGACGTCGAGTCCAGGAGCATACCCATAACGGTTACGGCTCCATCGGTGTTTGAGCTCATTGTGGGCCTGTCGCTCAGCGAGAAGCCTGAGGAGGAGAAGACCAGGATCATGGGCTTCCTCGAGTCCCTGCCCTTTCTGCCACTCGACTCTGAGTCGGCTAAGGAGGGTGGTCGAATATATGGCGATAAGAGGCGTGCGGGTTCACAGATCAACCCCGAGGACGCTATGATCGCTGGGATAGCAAAGGTCCATGGCGAGAGGGTGTTAACGAGAAACGCCGAACACTTCCGCGGCGTCGAGGGAGTGAGCGTCGAACCATATTGACGCGCAGAGGAAACACATGACTTGGTCGTGGGTCATGGCTCTTTTTTCCGCCAAGCGCGCGCTGAGGGAACGGTACCCGTAGACGCCTGTACTATAGGAGATGTACCGAATAGAGTGTCCCTCAGCAATGGGTAAATTACCTCGGTTCGGTGTTGCTTAACGACTAGGTGTTTACCGAGCAGGTA
>MEZF01000037.1:0-368 GCA_001774245.1 Candidatus Bathyarchaeota archaeon RBG_13_52_12 | reverse complement strand
AAAATATAGTTTACTATTCGCGCTCGGGGAGCAGTGGCGAGTCAGAGAGATGCATTACAGAGCCGAGTGACCTTCGCGTGCACATGGAGAATGGGGGGCTCTTCAGCCCCTTATACTGGTCTACGGAGGCTAAGGAAGATTGGAATTCCTTAGCATTCTAGCCTTCGGAATCCTTGTTGATAAACTTTGCAGCGAGAATTCAAGTTTATTCCGAGACAAGGATCAAATAAATTACCCATCCCAGAGAGTGCCCTTTATTGCCATATTTCCCTCGGCCCCCGTGTTTTCCAGCTTCTTGTACTCGAGGATGATGAAGAGCAACACGCACTGGGCGAGGTCCAGCATGCTCATCAACAGGTACCCGCTCG
>MEZF01000036.1:16440-23041 GCA_001774245.1 Candidatus Bathyarchaeota archaeon RBG_13_52_12 | reverse complement strand
ATGATGACGTTCTTTGACCCGCACTCCGGGCAGGAGTCGCTGGAGGACTGCTCGGTCTTTACTATCATTCTTCTTCACTTTTCCCTACGTGATTATCTGCGGAATATTCCGATTCGTACCGGAATTGGGTTCCGCGACCCATAGAGTATGGCTTCATCCCGCCACTAGTATATAATACTTATCTCTATACTTACTATAGGTTACCCAATAAGTAGAGGCGTATTAAGCATTTACTAGTATTGATGGCAACCAGAAATGATTAACTTTAAGCATTTTACGAACATTACCCCGGAAAAGTCTCAAATTTAACCATTTCGGGTGCTATTCCTGTCGGAATCAATATTTATTCTATCTACCCCGCATGGGCAACTCTTTAATCGCGCGCGGGCGAAATACGGCTCCATGAGCGAGATACCGAGGGTCTCCATAGCCGTTATCGGCGGATCCTCTAATATGGACGCTAGGTTCCCCGAGGACTTCCCAGGAGTTGAGGTCCTCACCAAGGACGTGGTATATGAGACGCCTTTCGGGCCAACCGCTCCCTTTACACATGCTAGAGTCAAAGGCCGCGAGTTCCTAAGCGTACCCTTTCATGGTATAACTAAGACCATCAAGAACATCGAGCCTAACAGCGCCGGGGAGCGTATCTTCTATGTCCTGTGGAGGGCGGGGGTTAAGAAGATACTCGGTACCGCCCTCTGCGGTTCCACTAACAGGTTGCTTGATCCAGCAGATGCAGTCATCCCCGACGGATTCGTCGATTACACAACAAAGAGGTGTCAGGCATTCTTCCGGAGCCTCGAGGCTAAGGGAGTCGATGTGGATAAGACGAGCTACCGCCTCCACCAAGCCTTCTGCCCTGAGCTGAGCAGAAGCCTCTACATGAACGTGAAGAAGGCGGGGTTTCCCCGTGTCTTCCAGCGTGGCGTTGTGGGCGTCGCGGAAGGTCCCCACCTCGAGTCCCCGGACGAGATCAGGATCCGGTACACAAACACGGGGATCGATGTCGTCACAATGAATCTCGTCCCCGAGATATACTTCGCGAGGGAGATAGGTGCCTGCTACGCCTGCGTCGAGGTCGTCTCAAACTACGGGGAAGGCTGCGTCTCCACCACCTGGGAGGGCAAGATGGCGTTCAGCGACTTCCAAGGGAAGTGGGCTCGTCCCTCGGGGCAGGCACTCCTGGATACAGTCGCCGAGACGGACCCCGAGTACAAGGAATGCGGCTGCCTCAGCTACAGGTGGAAGTCTATAATCGAATAATCGATGCAGTCGGTTTCCTGAAATACTTCTTAATACCTGCGCGCTTTGAACTCTGGTTTAAGAAGCACGGGTACCTCTCTGTGAGGCGTTGTACTTTTATTGATTTTTTCCTTTAGGATAGAAGACGCGCTAGAAACCTATACCCTAGGCTTTCACAATATTTAAGTGCCCCAACTGGTTTACAACTCCGGTTTACAACCAATGTCGAACAAGAAACGGGTCCAGAGGAAGGACTTTGAGACCATCGTTGGTGTCCTTGGAAACCCGGTTCGACGCCATATTATTAAAAAGCTCAGCGAGGGTCCCGACTACACCCTCAGGCTGAGTAACGAGCTCAACATACACCAGCAGCTCGCCGCCAAGCACCTCAAGGTGATACAGGATGCCGAACTCGTCGACGTCGTCCGCCAGAAGAGCAACATAGGCGCCGATAAGAACGTCTTCCACCTAAATAAGTTCTATAGCCTCCAGATAGACTTCAGCCCAAGCCTCTATAACGAGAGACTGATCAGCTTCAACAACCCTCACCAGTGGATACAGGAAGACAACTACATGGAGCGGCTGGAGGAGCAGGTAAAGGATATAGAGGAGGAGAAGCTCGACGTCGAGGATATCTCACCCCTTAGACAGGTCGTCGAGTTGATCGATGATGAGTTAGAGGGCCTTGAGAAAAGGCGTGCTCGGCTCCTCTACATACGTAATCTCGCCCTTGGGGCGGCCCAGGGAGCAGTCGAGGAACTGGACCGGAGTAAGAAGCAGATAATCCAACGCCTAGTCGATCTCGGTTCCACGAGCATCGAGGCGCTGAGCAAGACTCTCCAACTCAAGGAAGCTGACGTCAGGAATGTGGTGTCTGAGCTGGAGAAAGAAGGTCTCGTTTCGCGGGACGAGGATGTTATAAGCCTGAACACCTGACGTAGTCTAGGTCACCAAAGGTTTTTATTGTAGCCCGTGTGTACAACTTCTGGTTTACAACCAGAAGTGGTATACTGGGATGCATGATGCATCTACTCTAGGCACCGTTTCAACGGATGGCTGGGGCACTGGTGTACCATTGGAAGTTAAAAAAATGGAGATGTATATATGAGCGTACAAGGTGGAAATCAACCAATTTACATTCTCAAAGAGGGCACCGAGAGGAACACGGGTAACGATGCTCGTGGCAACAACATTATGGCCGCGAGGATCGTCGCTGAGGCCGTGAAGACCAGCCTCGGCCCTAAGGGGATGGACAAGATGCTCGTTGATAGCTTCGGCGACGTCACAATCACAAACGATGGCGCCACGATGCTCAAGGAGATGGACATTCAGCATCCCGCTGCAAAGATGATGGTCGAGGTCAGCAAGACCCAGGATACCGAGGTCGGTGACGGCACGACTACCGTCGTCGTCCTCGCTGGTGAGCTCCTCGGCAAGGCTTCAGATCTCATGGAGAAGAAGGTTCATCCCATCGTCATTATTGATGGTTACAGGGATGCCCAGCAGCAGGCTCTGAAGATCCTTGATGAGATCGCCATTAAGGTTAAGCCGAAGGACAAGGAGACCCTCAAGCGCGTAGCCAACACGACGATGTCGACGAAGCTGGTGAGCGGTCACAGTGGCTACCTCTCCGAAGTTGCCGTCGAAGCTGTCTTACAGGTTGCCGAGGAGGCGAACGGTGGCTGGAAGGTCGACCTCGACATGGTAAAGGTCGAGAAGAAGCCCGGTGGCTCCATGACGGACACCTCCCTCATCAAAGGCCTCGTCATCGATAAGGAAGTCGCCCACAGCGACATGCCTAAGCTAGTAAAGAAGGCGAAGATCGGCCTCCTCGATGCCGCTATGGAGATCGAGAAGACCGAGTTCACGAGCAAGATCAGTATCGAGACCCCCGGCGAAATGCAAGGCTACCTAGATCAGGAGGAGAAGATGCTCCGCGACATGGTTGCAAAGGTCAAGGGCGCAGGTGTCACGGTCCTCTTCTGCCAGAAGGGGATCGACGATATGGTGCAGCACTTCCTCGCACGTGAGGGCATCCTCGCGGCGCGCCGCCTCAAGAAGAGCGACATGGAAGCCCTCGCCAAGGCGACGGGCGCCAAGGTCGTCAGCAGCGTCGACGAGCTCTCCGCCGCGGACGTCGGTTACGCCGACTCCGTCGAGGAGAAGAAGATCGGATCGGACAAGCTCATCTTCGTCGAGGGCTGCAAGAATCCCAAAGCGGTGAGCATACTCATACGCGGCGGCACCGAGAGGATCGTCGACGAGGCAGAGAGAAGCCTGCACGACGCCCTTTGTGTCGTCAAGGACGTGATCGAGGAGCCCATGATAGTCGCCGGCGGGGGTGCTGTTGACATCGAGATCGCCCGGAAGCTCCGCGCTTACGCCGAAAAACTCAAGGGCAGGGAGAGGCTTGCGATAGCAGCCTTCGCGGATGCTATCGAAGTTCTCCCCAGAACCCTAGCCGAAAACGCCGGCATGGACCCCATAGACGCTATGGCTGAGTTGCAGAGCCTCCACGCCAAGGGCGAGAAGTGGGCCGGAGTCGATGGCATCGCGGGAAAGATTACTGATATGGAGAAGCTCGAGATCCTCGAGCCTAAAGTCGTCAAGGCGCAGGCCATAAAGTCCTCCACAGAGGTAGCGACAATGCTGCTAAAGATCGACGATGTAATCGCGTCGTCGAAGAGCAAGGGCCCGCCACCAGGTGCCGAGGGAGGCATGGGTGGTATGGGCGGTATGGGAGGCATGCCAGGCGGCATGCCCCCGATGATGTAGGTGAACTATAATGGCATACCAAGGTAACCAACCGGTAATAGTCCTAAAGGAGGACACGAAGAGGAACCGCGGCCGGGACGCGCGCCGCAGCAATATGATGGCGGGTCAGATAGTCGCTGAGGTTCTCAAGACTACTCTCGGCCCCCGAGGAATGGACAAGATGCTCGTCGACAGTCTAGGCGACATCACCATCACAAGCGATGGCGCGAAGGTCCTCGAGGAGATCGACGTGCAGCACCCAGCGGCCAAGATGATAATCGAAGTCGCCAAGACCCAGGACAAGGAGGTAGGCGACGGAACCACCACCGCAGTCATCTTCGCTGGCGAGCTCCTGAAGAAGGCCGACGAGTTGTTAGAGCAGGAGATACACCCGAGCATCATCATCAGCGGCTATCAGAAGGCCGCAGACAAGGCACTAGAGGTGCTATACAAGGTTGCCCTCCCCGTTGACCTAAACGACAGAGAGACGTTGATCAAGTTAGCGAGCACTGCGATGAGGAGCAAGTCTGTCTCCAGCGATAGAGAGCACCTCGCCAGCATAGTCGTGGACGCCGTGAAGCAGATCGTAGAGAAGCGCGGAGACGAGGTCATCGCCGACATCGATAACGTCCAAATCGTGAAGAAAGAGGGGAAGAGCCTCAAAGAAACCGAGCTCATAAAGGGCATCATCGTCGACAAGGAGGTAGTACACGACGGGATGCCTAAGAAGGTGAAAAACGCAAAGATCGCTCTCCTCAATGCAGCAATGGAGATCGAGAAGACCGAGATCGACGCCGAGATCAGGATTAAGACCCCCGACGGTATCAAGGCATTCCTAGACCAGGAGACCGGGATGCTGAAGAAGATGGTCGATCAGGTCGCAGCCTCCGGCGCCAACGTGCTACTATGTCAAAAGGGAATAGACGACGTCGCCCAGCACTTCCTCGCAAAGGCAGGGATCATGGCGGGCCGCCGCCTCAAGGAGAGCGATATGGAGAAGCTCGCCAAGGCCACAGGAGCGAGGATCGTGAACAACCTCAAGGACCTTAAAAAGAGCGACTTAGGTACCTGCGGCCTCGTCGAGGAGAAGAAGATCGGCAACGACAAGATGATCTTCGTCGAGGAGTGCAAGAACCCAGCAAGCGTCGCAATCTTCGTCCGCGCAGGACTGGAGAGAATGATCGACGAGGCCGAGAGAAGCCTCAACGACGCCCTCTACGTCGTGAGCGATGTCACCAAGGTGCCGAAGATGGTACCCGGCGGAGGCGCCATCGAGATGGAGCTCGCGAAGGAGGTACGCAGCTACGCGCGCCAAGTAGGCGGGCGGGAGCAGCTAGCCATCGAAGCCTTTGCAGACGCCCTCGAGATAATCCCGAGGACTCTAGCTGGGAACGCTGGCTTAGACCTCCTGGATACGATGGTGGCGATGAAGGCAGCCCACGAGAAGAAGAACGGCCTCGTGATGGGGGTTAACGTCTTCAAGGGCGGCGTCATCGACATGCTCAAGGGGGGTGTCATCGAGCCGATGGTCGTGAAGCAGCAGGCGATCAAGAGCAGCATCGAGGTCGCCAGCATGATCATAAGGATCGACGACGTAGTCGCTGCGAAGAGCGGCGGCGGCCCAGGCGGCCCAGGTGGAAAGGGCGGCATGCCTCCCAGCGGCGACGAAGAGTAAAATTCCACTTCTTTTTAACCAATCACTTCTTTTAACAGCCTCAGGTGGTTCCCACCGAGTATGAGTCGTATGTACTCTTCTGAGTACTCGCGCCTCACCAGCTCCTCTGTGATGGCAGGCATCTTGGACGCGTCCTCCAGACCTCTAGGGGTGCTGGGAATGCCATCAAAGTCCGACCCAAGGCCGACGTGCCCTGGGCCGACGAGGTCGACTATATAGTCGACATGGTCGATGAGGGTTTCCACGCTGGGCTTTTTCTTGTCGACGAAGTCGGGGGCGAAGTTCATTCCCATGACCCCACCGCGCTCAGCGAGGGCACAAATCATCTCGTCCGTCATGTTTCGGGGGTGGGGGCACACGGAGCGGGCGTTGCTGTGGCTCGCCACGACAGGGTCCTTCGAGTACTCAATGACGTCCCAGAAGCCTGCATCACTCAAATGGCTCACGTCGACGACCATGCCAAGCCTATTGAGCTCCTCGACAACCTCTGTCCCGAAAACACTGAGGCCGCCTTTGGTTCGGTTATCAGCGACACCGTCTGCGAGGAGATTGCGTAAGCTGTGGACAAGGCCGACCATCCTGACGCCGAGTCTATGGTAAACTCGGAGCATGCTAAGGCGTCCCTCTAAGACGTCGGCTCCCTCGATGCTGAGCATCGCAGCTATTTTACCATCCTCATTTGACTCGATTATCTCGTTGTAGCTCGCAACTGGTTGGACGAGTTGGGGGTACTTCTCGCACTCCGTGTAGAATGCCTCGATCATCTCCATAGCGGTTCGTAGGGAGTAAGCAGGGGTGGGGTCGCGCTCTGAGCTTATAGCAAAGACCTGGAGGTCGACTCCCCCCTCTTTTAAGCGAGGGAAGTCTACATGGCCGAGCTTCGAACGTTTGCCAAAACCCACCTTGCCCCTGTCCTTCCACATGCTGTCA
>MEZF01000036.1:6812-16431 GCA_001774245.1 Candidatus Bathyarchaeota archaeon RBG_13_52_12 | reverse complement strand
GTGAACTGGGGGAGCAGACACTTTAGAGTGTCGCAATGGGTATCAACGACAAGTGCCTGCCTGTGGACTCTGAGTGGGTACTCATCCAATCCGGATCGATTAAGATCTGCTCCGAACGCTTAAAAAAATGGGCTTAGAATTCGTCGCACGAGCCATAATCTTCTACACGCCGGATATACCCCGGGTATACTTCTCAAGCGTCTTCCTTGCCCACCTGTCTCTTACTCGTCGTGGCAGAACAGATTACACTCCTTGGTTACTCAACTCCCTAAGGCTTATCATGGCTTCACCCACATTGTTTGTGCGGTGTGTGTTTTGGTAAAAGTCTCACCCGAGATAAAGGCAGTGTTCGAGAAGCAGCGCGTAATCCCCATGGCCACAGCGGATAGGGAGGCTCGCCCAAACGTCATCCTCGTAGGTATGTGGTACTGGGCGGATGACGAGACTCTCGTCGTCTCCGACAACTACCTGAACAAGACGAAGGCGAACCTTGATGAGAACCCGACTGTGGCCTTCAACGGCTGGTCGGATAGGAAGAGCTACCAGATAAAATGCAAGGTCCACTGGGAAACATCCGGTCCCAGATTCGAGCAGATAAGAAAAATGGCGACTAGCGGGACACGCCAGTTCCCGGGGAAAGCCGCCGTAGTCTGCGTAGTCGAGGAAATATTCCAGGGGAATGGCGGCGATGGGGCAGGTAAGAAGCTAGGTTAGATAACGAAGTGGTTACCCTGCTGCCCGAGATGCTCCTGCTCGCGCTGCTTGGCAACGCCCTTCTGCATTCCCTCGTTGGTTATCTCGATGTCGTACTCCACGAACTTCTCCACCATTCTTAGGACTGTCTGACTCATCTCCTCCAGCTCCTCCTTGGTGAAGTTGCTCATGACCTCAGGGCTGTTGACCCACTGCATCCAGCCTGCTAGGCTCTGGCCGAGGGCCATGAAGGCGAAGCGCATGGCGCGGACCCTGTCAAGGCGGTCTTGGTCCTTCTTCTCCCTGAGCTCCTTGAGCTCCTCGAGGGTCTTCTCGCTGCGCTCCACCCAGTTGACGTTGAGGGCTTCCATTGCGTAGAAGCCTCCCTCGTCGCTCCTAAAAACGTCTCCGGTCCTCGACGGGTAGAGTTTAAATCAATGATCTCTCGGGTATTTGGTTGAGCCGGGGTCTCCTAGCTCGGTAGGGAGCCAGCCTGGAAAGCTGGTGTCCGTACGGACTCGAGGGTTCGAATCCCTCTCCCGGCGCCAACTACTATAATAGACTGTGCGTCGTCCAGAATTCCTATCTTCAGCTACAACTAGTGAATGGCTGGGTCCGAGGAAAATCAATACAATCGCTGAAGCAGCTACTTTAGGGTGCGTCGCATGAATCTACCTATACGGTCTAATCCCTGTGCTAGAGTCTCACCCTTCATCCCTATGTTGATTCTGAGGTGCCTCTCGACTCCAAACTGGTCTCCTGGGCTCACCATGACACCCTCCTCCTTCAGGAGCCTCTCTGAGAACTTCGATGACCCGAGGCGGTTCTTATAGCGTGGGAAGACTGTGAAGCCGCCCTTCGGTTCCGCGCAGGTTACAAGGTCGGGATTCTCCTCGCACCACGCGTTCCATGTATCGACGTTCGCTTGTTTGATCGTCTGGTTGCGTTTTATGTAGCGGGCGCGGTTCGTCAGCAGCCTCTCAGCGATCATCTCCCCTATGCCACAGTGGCTGAGTGTAGTATAGTCTTTCATCACCCAGCAGCGCTCTATGATCTCCTTCTCCGCCACTATCCATCCTATGCGTGGACTTGTGGCCCCGAGTTTGCTTATGCTTCCCGTTATAACGCCTCTCTCGTAGAACTCAGGGGTCGCGGCAGGTTTCCCGTCTGTTTCCGAGCCGCGTAGGGCATTGTCACAATGGACATAGGCTCCAACATGTTCAGCTATCTCGCAGAGGGCTTGCATCTCCTCCTGCGTCATGATGGCGCCCGTGGGGTTGTTGGGGTTGTTCAGGAATATGAGCTTTGTATGGCGGTTGACTTTTTCCTTTAGCTCCTTGAGGTCGGGTGCCCAGCCTTTATCCTCTACCAGGTGGAAGGGCTTCACTTTGGCGCCTAGCATCCGGGCCAAGCCGGTGGTCTGCTCGTACTGGGGTACTTCGGTGAAGTACTCGTCCCCCTGTTCTAGGAGGACGAGGTTGATTATCAGGTTCGCCTCGCTCGTCCCCGATGTGATGAGGACGTTCTCAGGCTCGACCCTGTACCACTCCGCGACCTGCGCTCTGAGGGCTTCGGAGCCGCAGGTCCTGCCGTACATCATAGCGGTATCGGTGGGCATCTGAGGGATGACCTCCTTTAACTGCAGTTTAGCCACGCCTCCCCCGCCGAGGTCTATCTCAGCCTTCTCGAGAAGCCATCGCTCCAGCCTGAAAGGGTCGATCTTCAGATGCGGGGCCCCCTTACTATTCATGTGAGCGAATCAGCTTAAAACATAAATGGAGAAACTAAAGAGTCTCGCATGCTTCAGCGCCTTCTACTTCCTCTTGGTGAGGCTGAGATACTTGAAGGCGAGCTCCTCGCTCATGCTCTTCAAGTTGTAGCCGATGTCGTCGGTTGTGACTATGCCGATGACATGATCCAAATCGTCGATTACAACCAGGCGCCTGATCTTGTAATCGTTCATCGTGTCTACGGCGTCCTCGACGAGGCAGTGGATGGAGACGGCGATGACGGGCTTGGTACAGATATCCGCCGCCATGAGTAACTTCGGGTCTTTTCCTAGGGCGAGAACCCTGTGGACGAGATCCCTCTCCGTGACTATGCCCACGGGCTTTCCGTTAGTGACAAGTATGATGCTGCTTATCCCCTTCTCGCGCATGATGTGGGCGACCTCGTCCACCTTCGCTGCTGGGGAGAGAGTGATGGGCGCCTTCGTCATGATGTCGGAGACTCGCATAAGAATCAGATATATTATTGTCCGGGTTATGTTAAAAAGTAGCGATCAGATTTTCTCGATGTGCATGGGGGCACCCTTAACGACTCTGAGGGCGAAGGGAAACCTGTCGAGGCTCATAGCCGCATGGAAGTCCCCCTCCCTGAAGCTCGTCTGTGTAGAGTCGAAGAACTTGGCCCCCTGCGGGTCCGCTCTGATTCTCCGAGCCATCTCCGGGAAGTTGGGCCTCGCACCGCGCAGCCGGGACTCGAGGTACTCGGCGCAGAGTTCGTCCTCTATCGCCTTGTGCTCCCCCTCCCAGCCCATCGCAACGATTGAGACGACTCTAGGGATCTTCTTCTTGATGTAATCAACCGTCGCCTCAGCTAGAACGAAGCTGCCTAGAAGGATCTCTTCAGCCCCCGAAGCTGCGAGGATGCCCTGGACGCCGCTGCTCGTCCGCTGGATAACCGTCTTCCCTGTGAAGTCGACGCGGCTGACCTCGTCGGGGCTGTTGCCGTAATCGAAGCCGGGGATCTTGTAGCCGTGGACCTCCCCCATGATGAGCCACCCGGGGTTTTGCCTGCGGAGCTCCAGAGCCTCATCCACCCCTCCGACAGGGAGTATCTTCTCCGCCCCGTTTGCCATCACATAAGCGGCGGTAGTGAAGGCTCGGAAAACGTCAATGACGACTGTAGTGCCCTTTGCTCTCTTTGCCCCCTCGAGAAGGCTGAGCCGCCTTATCTCCATCTCTAGATGCCTCTGTTTACCTCGACAGTCCCTGCTTTCATGACGAGGCGGATCTTCGCCTTGTCCTGTAGGAGCATCACATCAGCGGTGGGGTCTCCGTCGATTACTATTAGGTCGGCCCATTTTCCTTTCTCTAAGGTGCCTGTCTTTGCACCTAGGTAGCATGCTTCTGCTCCGATCTTCGTTGAGCATGTGATTGCCTCGATGGGTTTGAGGCCTGCTGCGACCATTAGCTCCAGCTCTTTAGCGTTCTCGCCATGGCGATTGAAGGGGGTACCGGCGTCCGTACCTGCAGCCACCTTGACACCTGCCTTGTAACAGAGCATTAGGCTCTTTTGGGGATAGTCGGCGATCTCCTTAGCCTTGGCAACGGCCCAGTCGGGGATGCCTGCAGCCGTTCCCTTCTGAATGATGTTCCAGCTAGCCGTAAGAGTCGGTACCTGGAAGACGCCGTGCTCGACCATGGCTTTCACGGTCTCCTTGGTCTGGATGCTGCCATGCTCTATGCTCTTGACTCCCCCGAGGATGGCGTTCATAATGCCGGTTGGGCCGTGAGCGTGGCTTGCGACGGACCTGTGGACGTGATTGGCCTCCTCGCATACCGACTTGATCTCCTCAACGGTGAATTGTGGGGTGTCAACTGGGTCGCTTGGGCTCATTACACCCCCGCTCGTGCAGATCTTTAAGAAGTCTACGCCGTCGCGGAGGTTAATCCTCGCTGACCTTCGGGTTTCGGATGGGCCATCACTTATGAGGCTCATTTCGTTGTATGTTACGCCACTAGGTAGGTAGAAGTCGGCATGACCGCCTGTCTGGCTTATTATCCTACCGGGGGCGACGATACGGGGCCCCCGAGCGATCCCCATCTCTATTGCTTTCTTGAGGGCGAGGGCATAGCCGAATGGGGTACCCATGTCGCGGATAGTCGTGTAGCCTGCCTCGAGGGTCTTGGAGGCGTTGTAGGCGCCGAAGAGCTGAATGAGTCCCGGTGGGTAGTTCAGGACGCTTAAGAGGTTTGGGTCGCCGTTGAAGCAGATGTGTACGTGAGCGTCAATGAGCCCCGGCATCACTGTCCTCCCTGCGGCGTCTATTACCTCGGCCCCACTGGAGACGTCTACGGTCTTACCTACATCCTCAATCAAGTTACCCTTTATGACTATTGTCGTGTCCTTGACGGGTTTCTTCCCCGTCCCGTCGACGAGGTATGCATTTTTAACCACTTTCACTGAGGCGTTATGGGCCATGTGGTAGGAGTCGGGGCTGCATGATTAATGGTTTTCCAGGATCTCAGCTAGTGAAGGCGACTGATCTCTGTACGAAAGTCCACGTTGCCTCCTTTACCGACC
This sequence comes from Candidatus Bathyarchaeota archaeon RBG_13_52_12, assembly GCA_001774245.1. Classification (GTDB taxonomy): domain Archaea; phylum Thermoproteota; class Bathyarchaeia; order TCS64; family TCS64; genus UBA8941. Next base: position 11,430 of record MEZF01000036.1, on the reverse strand, counting down.
TTGGCGAGTAGCTCCTGGACTGTGCTGTAAGCTTCGTCGACTGAGCCGCTGTGCTCCTTCTGCGTCCTGAGGAGGTGCCAAGCCCACTCAAGAGCCTCGAATGCGCCCATCTGGTAACTTGAGGCTGACTCCATGCGCTTCACCGCGAGATCCAGCTCATCAGCGTTAAAAGAAGTTGCGCACCGGGGAGTAGGGGGGACCCAGATGAAACTGGTGATTGAAGGCTACCTGGTACCTTTCTTCATCGGCAACCTGAGCTTTTGGTAGAGCTCCGCCCCCTTTTTAGACTCCCAGATAGGGAACACCTGCACGCTCGCGACCTGGCCGTACTCCGTGACGTAGTGCATCACATCTTCCACGTTATCCGTCTCGAAGATGGTGAATCCCGAGTAGCCCTTCGGGGCGTTCGCCATTGTATGGGGCGGGAAGAGGGTCTTCACGGTGTGCCCCGCCTTCGTCCTTCTCTGCCAAACCTCTATGAAATCATCCATGTCTTCCGAGCTGCACTCCAAAAACGCTATAAACTTCATGCAAGTCACCATATGTTAGTTATGATCAGCAGATATTAAACGTAATCCATGTAACGCCACGGATCTGGTGGCAACTTCTAAATGCCTCCTCGTGGTGATGGATATTCTGCGTGACTACAGTTGCTTGATATCAAGCTTATCAGGGAGAACCCTGAGATGGTGCGCGCCAACCTGGAGAGGAGACACCAGCCCGAGAAGCTGGAACTCCTGCAGCAGGTTGCCGACGCTGACAAGCGGTGGCGCGAGCTAACCGCTCAGGTTAACGGACTCCGCAAGAGGCGAAACGATGTGAGTCAGGAGATCGCTCAGGCCATGAAAGCGGGCAAAGACGCATCTTCCCTCAAAGCGGAGGCCAGCAGGATTCCCGACGAGATCAACGCTCACGAGTCCGAGCTCGAGGCTAAGCAGGCTTTCGTCAAGAACGGCTTAATGAGGCTGCCAAACCTCCTCCACGAGTCCGTACCCTACGGTAAAGATGACAAGGACAACGTCGTCGTGAAAGTTTGGGGTGAGCCACCAAAATTCGGCTTTTCGCCGAGTAGTCACGCGGAGCTCTCCCAATCCTTGGGTATAGCAGACTTCGAGAGGGCGGCAAAGGTCACTGGAACGGGCTTCTATTACCTACGAAACGAGATGGCGCTCCTTGACTACTCTATAATGAGGTACGCGATGGACTTACTCCTCAGTAGGGGGTACAGCCTCATCGAGCCGCCTTACATGATCAGGAGGAGCTTCTACGAGGGAGTCACCGACCTCGGCGATTTCGAGAACGTCATGTACCGTATAGAGGATTCCGAGAACTTGAAGGACCCTCTCTACCTCATAGCTACCTCCGAGCACCCTATGGGGGCGATGCTCAAGGACGAGATACTCAACGCTGATCAGCTGCCCATCAAAATGTGCGGCGTCTCCCCCTGCTTTAGGAGGGAGATCGGCAGCCACGGAAAATACACCAAGGGAATATTCCGTGTACACCAATTCAACAAAATCGAGCAGTTCATCTTCTGCCTCCCCGAGCAGAGTTGGGAACTCCACGAGGAGCTTCAGCGCAACAGTGAAGCCCTCTACGAGGGGCTTGGCCTCCACTATAGGGTGGTGAACGTCTGCACAGGTGACATCGGTAGTATTGCGGCTAAGAAGTACGACATGGAGGCATGGATGGCGGATGGAGAGTTCAGAGAGGTGGGGAGCAACTCAAACTGCACCGACTACCAGGCGCGTCGCCTGAACACGAGGTACAGAATGAAGGAGGGGCAAGCACCCGCAGGCTTCGTCCACACTCTCAACAACACCGCGATCGCCACATCGAGAACCATGATCATGATAATGGAGCAGTACCAGCAAGCCGACGGCACTATTAAAGTGCCAAAGGCGCTTCAGAAGTACATGGGCATGAAGACGATCGAGGGAAAGCTCAACAAGATGAAGATATAAAATTCCTTCCCCCTATTCGCACGTGCGTCGGGATCGCATGGAAGGGCTGGGGCTTCGCCTAGAAGAGGAGCCCTCCCCAAACCTCACGCTCCATGTTTCGCTTATAGCGAAGCGCCTCGGTGCGATCGCCTGACCCCTACTTGAAAACGTAGAGTTCCTCGTCGTATCTCCTGTCAAGTATCTGCCCTGGCGGCAGTTTCTCAACCCTCTTCGAGGTAAGGTGTATTCTAAAGCGGTTGTTCGCTTCCTCGGGGCTCAGGTCGCCCTTAAGCCAGTCGGTGGGAACGGTGACGAACATAGGCCGGGCGGGGATTATGTGGCGCGTCGTCTTCTGGCTGAAGACCATACCCTTGAGTGCTATATCCAAGACCTCCCTCTTCATGACGGTGGGTGTCATGAGGCCAGCGGAGTACTCGCCTGAGGCTACTCGGGCCGGGGCGTCCCTGTCTGTGCTGTAACCCATAAGGTGACCCTTCGATAGTAATGCATTCTCGATCCTCTTGATCGAGTCGTACCTCTCCTTGATGCCTTGGGTATAGCCGAGGGCGGCGATACACCAAGATCTCGCGAACATGGAAGTGACTGCCACGCGCTTTTCAACGAGCCTCTGAGCCTCGTCGTAAGCTTTCTTGGTTGAAGTTAGCCCCGCTTCCCCGAGTGCCACCTCCGCCTCCTCAGCGCTTAGGCTCTTGAACATCCTGTACCAGCACCCGATTTTGATGTTCGGGTTCCTGTAGTCAACGAGACAGACTGGAATGTACTTGTACCCGATTTCCTTCGCAGCAGCGACTCTGTGCATGCCGTCGAGTACGACTAAGCTGTTTCTGTCGACAATTATAGGGTGTATCCAAACTCCATCATGTGAAATTTTCTCCACAAGCTCCCGCATCTTTTCCGGTATTATTTCCTCGTGTATGTGGAGATCGTTAAGCTCCTCTAGGACTAGCTCGAAGGAGCACTGGGGGTGGCTTATCACAAATCCGCGAGGCTTGGTACTCCCCAAAGCCCTCAGTCACTCCTTGAAGAGGTCGGTGCTATAGTACCTATTAGCATTGTCGGGAAGGATTGTGACTACTGCCTTTCCCTTACCTAGCTTCTCCGCGGTCTGAAGGGCGCACCAGATGTAGGCACCACTTGAGTTACCTACGAATAGGCCCTTCTCACGGGCCAGCCTCTGAGCAGTAGCGATGGCGTTTTTATCCGTTACTTGAATAACCTCGTCTATGACCTTCAAGTCAGTGATGGAGGGTATGAAACCGTCGCCGATTCCCTCGACTTTGTGCTCCGCACATTTAAGAGGTTCAATGTCTCCCTCGACGTTCCTGCCAATTGGGTCGACCGCGTAGACCTTAAGATCTGGATTCTTTTTCCTGAGGACGTTAACGACCCCCTTGAGGGTGCCGCCAGTTCCTATGCCTGCGACAAAGGCATCGACCTTCCCACCGGGGACCTGCTTGAGCATCTCCTGAGCCGTCGTCCTCTCATGTGCCTGAACATTGTCGTTGTTATCGAATTGGCAGGGAGCCCAGTGCTTCGGCTTCTTCGCTATCTCCGAGGCCTTCTTGACAGCACCTTTGATGAAATCCTTCGCTGGGGTAAGCACTACTTCCGCGTTGTAATGCTTCATGATGGTACGCCGCTCAATGCTCGCTGTTTCGGGCATAACGACTATCATTTTGTACCCCTTCGCAGCAGCGGCGAAGCTGAAGGCGACGCCAGTGTTGCCGCTAGTTGCTTCAACTATAGTGTAGCCAGGCCTCAGGTCACCCCTATTCTCCGCCTCCGCTATGAGGTGTTTGGCTATCCTGTCTTTCACGCTACCGCTGGGGTTCAGGTATTCCACCTTAGCGTAGATGATAGCATCTTCATTGGTGAAGCTGAGCTTGATCATCGGTGTGTCACCGATGAGTTCGAGAGCATTCTCGACGACCTTCAAGCGATAATTCCTCATCTAAATCCGCACGATAGGGTGATAAGCGTCATTCCTCCCCTCCAAGGACCGATGTTAGATACGTATCTGGAGTAACACCTCGTAAGGTTCCAAATTCACCTCAATAGCCATATATGCCGAGCACCGAGAGTAAAGTGATTTGTCCGATCAGAGCATGAAAGAGATGGCGGAGATGATCCGACAGGGCGCCAAGATGCTCAGCGCCACCTGTCCAGAGTGCGGCGCACCTCTCTTCCAGCTCAAGACTGGGGAGACTTTCTGTCCTCGAGAAAGGAGGGAAGTCAAGATAGTCAAGGACGGTAAGGATGCCCAGAAGTTGGCTCAGGACGCGAGCCTGGAGAGAACCCTTCAGACAAAGCTCCAGCTCCTCCAGCAGAGGCTAGACGCCGAGACCGAACCCACCGAAATAAAGAAACTCACAGAGACGATAATAACCCTGCTCGAAGCCCAAAGGCAATTAAAACCCGTAAATGGGACAAAGTGACGACAGCGACACGCGGCCCTGCGCCTATTACTCTACTCCGATAAGCTCCTTGACGAGCCTCTCAACTTCCGCCTCGACCTCGTCGACGGGGCGCCCGGTGTCCACGAGCCTCATCTCTCCCTCCTTGGCGAAACCGATGTAGAGGTTACGCACCCTTTTCAGGTAGCTTCGATTCTCAAATACAGTGAGCGTCCTCCCGGAGACCCTCATCAGGCTCCT
>MEZF01000036.1:5478-6572 GCA_001774245.1 Candidatus Bathyarchaeota archaeon RBG_13_52_12 | reverse complement strand
GGACCTCAACGCCTATCTGGTGGCCGACTGTCCCTGTCTTAATCCTGTTTCGGAGATAGTTGCCATAGCCTTGCTTGTCCAGCACTCTCTCCATATGGGAATAGAAGTCGCAGAGACGGGTTATCTCACCGCCAACCGCGTCTCCCGCCTGCACTACCGCTAGGTGGAGCGACTGGTAAGCTTGCAGTATATCGGTACGAGGCTGCCCGTAGTAGAGGCTCCTTCCCCAATCGCTACAGTATCCATCTACGACTAAACCAAAGTCGAAGGCGATGCTCGTCCCCTTGGCCAGCCCAGCCTCGCTCGGGTAGATAAATGGGTCATCCGAGGGGATTGTTCCAGTCTTCAGGTAGCCACTAGTCGGGGGGAAGCTTACGTCAGTAGCCCCGAGGCCCCTACCCATCATCTCCAGCATTATCTGGAGGTTTCTCTGGGTTAACCCCTCGACTATCCGAGGAGAGATGAGTGCCATGACAGCCTCAGTCACCTCGGCTGCCTTCTTCAGCTTCGCCACCTCCTCGGGCTCCTTAATCATCCTCAACTGGTCGAGGAGACCTTCACCAACGCGGAACCTCGAGCCGGCACAAGCCTTAGCGACCTCTAGGCTAGTGCTCCCCCAGCAGAAGTCGCCTATAGCGACTCGACCCGGCTTAACACCTAAATCGGCGACTATCTTCTTGACGAGCTCACCGTAGGGTTGTGTCTTCTCAGCAACGCGTACGTCCTTGATCCACGTGACCTGTACGTGTGACTGGTTCTCAGGGTTGAGAGTGAGGACAGGTTCCCCTTGACGGGGGACGAAAACGTTGTCCTGGGGGTTTAGTAGGTCTCTTCCCCTTCGCCATTCCAGGTTTACCCCTGTGAGGTACTGGAGATCGGGGCTCCCACCGTAAATGACGAGGTCTAGTCCCTGCTCCTCCATCTTAGCCTGGAGCCCGGTAAGTCTCCTTCTAAAATCCATTTGAAAGTAGAATACTGTTAGGCGATAAATTGGTTGCCCTTACCACAGGCTAAATAGACTCGACGAGTCCCTCTTCACCGACAACGCGGAGCCTCATCCCCGTCTCCAGAGCAGTAAGGGGGTCCCCGTCGAG
>MEZF01000036.1:3907-5466 GCA_001774245.1 Candidatus Bathyarchaeota archaeon RBG_13_52_12 | reverse complement strand
GGGGATGCCTGATATTACGCAGCCGGTGGCGAGTATAGCCTCGGTTTCAACGTTGACTATCGCAGCAGGGGCTGTCCCCTGCTTCTTCATCCTGTATATAACGTAGCTGCCGACGGTGCTCCCCTTTCCTGCGGGAAACACGAAGACCTTGCCCGTGATGCTCTTGCCATAGCAGGCGTGGCCGGGCTCAGTGATTATTCCGGTGTCGGGGTCGACGCCGCCGTAGAAGCTGACGGAGTCTCTACAGACGAGGGCCTCACCTTCAGCGGTACCTCCGACGACCTTACGCCCCCTGAGAATCACTTCAGAACCTCCTCGACCAACTCCCTCGCGGTGCCCATCCGGGTCTTGAGCCCCATGTTGGCGGAGTATTGAGCGCCCTTGAAGCTGTTTAGTGCCACTTCTTTCCACCCCATTTCCTTCAAGGGGGCGACCACCATGCAGGTGTCCACATAGACTTTCCCGCCGGCGTCCTCTATCTGCCCCACGTAACCCTTCCTCCTCGCCTCAGCATGGACACCCCGGCTTGTGAATACCCAGAGTTTCTTTCCGACGTGCTTCCCCTCTACGAGTTTAGCGACCTCCCCAACCTCGTGGAGGCTACAGTGAGGACACCCGATGCAAGTTATCGGGTCGGCGACTTCGCAGGTGAACTTCTCCCGTGCCTCCTCGAGATTCTTCTCCTCAACGGTGATCTTCTCGACCTCCCTAAGGTGTGGCTTAACCTTCTCCGCCTCTGGAGTGACCCCCTCCCCATGCCAAAGTGCGACACTACCACTCGTTGCGAGAGCCGCCCCCATCGTCTTAAGTGACTCCAGACTCGGATTCCCCAGCCCCCTGAAGTAGGGGACGTTTGTGCCTACAAGCTTACCCGTGACATAACCGAGAGCGCTATAGTCAATGGGATCCCTCAGTTTCGCCTCGACTTCAATGAGTCTCCCCGGTAGCCGGTTCTCATCAAGCCTGTACTCGTAGAGAGGGGTGAGACCGGTGATGGCGCTCGCGATAGTTGTTGGACCGGACTCCCTATTTGTCCGGGCGCCGAGGACCGAGTTTGAGTAGCAGATCGCAGACGACTCCGCCCAAGCGATCTGGCTTCCTAGCCTGGGCACGTTTCCCACTAAGTAGGGAGTGCAGGTGCACGTAGGCTCGATGCCCAGTGCCTCAAAGGCACGGATGACCCGCAGCTGACCCTCAGCGAACTTTTCCGGGACATTCATCTCCCTCCAGCGGGTCATATCCATACCCGCTGGGTTGAGCGTTGCTCTGACCTTCGCCTTAGCACCCAGCTTCGCTTGGTCCTCGAGCCACTCGAGCCCAGCGTCTCCGAGGTTCTTATAGCTTACACCAGAGACGTGGGCGCTTTCTACGGGGACTAGCTTCTCCGCCCCGAAGACTTCACCGAGGGCCACCAGTAGCTCCAGGGACTTTGCCATGCCGGCGCCGTATTGCCCAGCGATTATCCGCTCCTCCTCCCTCGTCAGGTACAAGGATGTTCACAGAAACAGGAAAAACAGGGAGATAAAAGGTATAGCACTCCCACCATCAAGCGACGGCAT
>MEZF01000036.1:3381-3871 GCA_001774245.1 Candidatus Bathyarchaeota archaeon RBG_13_52_12 | reverse complement strand
TTGCCATCGCCCTGATTGCATTTCTCAGGGGTTTAATGTGGGTGTGATATAGTTGCTACGAGTACTTGTCGAGTATCTTCTTCACTCGGTTCGAGACTGCTATCTCGCCTTTCATGAACTTCTCTTTTGGCTTGGAGAGCGGTCGAGTCGCATCGAAGCCCACCTTACAGCCGAGTTCTTGCTGCTGGTCAGCCGTTGGGTCGAGGCTACTCACACGAGTGTTGGGGATAACTAGGAGGTCCTCATCCCCCTTGAAGCGGGTGGCTATCGCCCACTCGACCTCTTGCATGTTGTAAGGGTCGATGTCAGAGTCCACAACGACGGCGTGCTTGAGGCTCGGGTGCGCCGCGAAGATCGCCATTAGGATGTTCTTAGGGTCTCCCTCACGGACCTTATCAAAGGCTACGACGCAGTGGAGCCAACCGTTGCCGCCGAGGGTCATGTTGACGCCCTTCACAGTGGGGACGACGTTCATGCAGTACTCCCAGAT
>MEZF01000036.1:3124-3240 GCA_001774245.1 Candidatus Bathyarchaeota archaeon RBG_13_52_12 | reverse complement strand
GATGCTAACACAGCAGTCGAGCGTCTTCTTCCCCGCTTGTCTGGCGAGCTGTGTCAACCTGTGGAGGTGCCGGGGGACGATCCTGATCGTCATGCGCCGAGGGTCCATCACCATGA
>MEZF01000036.1:2674-2798 GCA_001774245.1 Candidatus Bathyarchaeota archaeon RBG_13_52_12 | reverse complement strand
TCGAATCTCTGCAATGCCGCTGCTATCTCAAGCTTAGTGCTCAGGGGTTCTTTAATCTTGATGAGGTCATCCTTCTCCTCAAGTTGCTTCAGGAATGATCTGAGGTCACTCATTTCTTCTCCTC
>MEZF01000036.1:2441-2583 GCA_001774245.1 Candidatus Bathyarchaeota archaeon RBG_13_52_12 | reverse complement strand
GTCTGTGCTGGGGACGTCGTCGGGTATGGTCCCTACCCGCAGGAATGCATCGACAAGCTCATCTTCAAGGGATTCAGGTGCGTCTCCGGCAACCATGATAACGCCGTCGCCACAGTGGAGACGGACTGGTTCAACGACGACG
>MEZF01000036.1:2121-2267 GCA_001774245.1 Candidatus Bathyarchaeota archaeon RBG_13_52_12 | reverse complement strand
ATGCCGAGAGGTTTCTCGCACTAACAGGAGCCGACATCCTCGTTCTCGGCCACACCCACGTCCCCTACAGGGTTGAGAGGAGGGGGCGACTAATGCTCAACCCAGGATCCGTGGGCCAGCCCCGTGATGGCAACCCCCAAGCAAGC
>MEZF01000036.1:345-1977 GCA_001774245.1 Candidatus Bathyarchaeota archaeon RBG_13_52_12 | reverse complement strand
GCTACTTAAATAAAAGCGGAGTAACCCTAATGGTTGAAAAGCCATGGCCGAGAAAGGGAAAGCCGCAGAGCAGCAAGCCAAGAAGGCGAGTGACGGCTTTCTTTCCAGCTTAAGGCTAAGCAGGGCAAATGCAATAGAGATCACAGCCCTCGGCCTCATACTCACCATCGCCATAGTCATCAGGGTACTACTGCTCAGGTGGGGAACCTACCTCAACGAGTACGACCCCTACTTCTGGTACAGGATATCAGAGTACATTGCCAAGAACGGGTACGCTGCCTACTTCACGTGGCACGACACCCTCAGCTGGTACCCCCAGGGGAGAGATATAGCCCTAAGTAGCTACCCAGGTAACCCATTCTCGGCTGTGTTCCTCTGGCAGTTACTTAACGCGATCCAACTAAAGGTCGCTGTCTTCGACGTCGCCATGTACTTTCCCGTCTTCATGGCGACGATGGTGTGCATCTTGGCCTACTTTTTTGGTAAGGACTTCGGCGGTAAGGGGGTAGGCATATTCACTTCCCTCTTCATTGCGATTAACCCCAGTTACGTAGGGAGGACAGTTGCAGGCTTCTTCGACACCGAGAACATTGGTATCTTCGGGATGATTGCAACACCCCTCTTCTTCCTCAGGAGTATCAAAGAGAAGAACACACTCCTTAAACGCGTCGTCTATGCGGTCGCGGGCGGCTTATCCATGGGGTACGCGTTCGCTTCTTGGGGGGCAGCCCGCTACATCTCGAGCCTTCTCCTCCTCTACATAATTGTGATGCTTGTCCTCGGTAAAATCGAGCAACGCCACATCATCTCCTATAGTGTAACAACCATCGTGGGATTCGCCATCGCGCTGCTGGTACCCCGTCTAGGCATCAACTACATCATGAATATTGAGAACCTAGCTGCCATCGGCGTAATAGGACTGCTCGTGGTCTACGAGGTTATTAAGACACGAATGACCGAGTCTCAGGCTCGTATGGCGACGCTTGGCCTCGTAGGCGTCGCGTTTGCTGCATTCATAATACTCCCCTACCTCGGCATCGGTAATCCGATAGTAGGCGAGTTCCTTAAGGTCCTAAACCCATTCCAGGACGCAGGGGCCTTATACTCCTCCGTCGCCGAGAATAAGGTCTCAAGCTGGTCAATTTTCTTCTCCGAATTCGGTATCACGATCGTTCTAGCCACGCTCGGAGCATACTACATCCTCAAAGAAGGAGGGGAAGACAGGTACTACATGCTTCTCTTCTTCCTTACCTCAGTATATTTCACCGGCACTCTCGTCAGACTCACATTAATACTCGCCTTTCCCGCTTCGCTTCTCGCTGCTTACGCTCTCGTCAAGCTCCTAGAGTCCTTCCGTGCTGTAGTTACACGGCATGACGTTCCACGCGGGAAAAGGCGCAAGGCCCAAGCGATAGTGGCGAGCAAGGGACTCAGCGTAGTCTTCATAGTTCTGCTCCTCGCCTCATTAATACCACACGCGCAGTACGCGACAGCCACAGCGAGCGGCCCAGGCCCACTGGGGATGAGCGGTGTACCAATTCTTCTCGACGGTAACTACCCGCAGGACTGGATAAAGGCTCTAAACTGGTTAAAGGCCAACACGACCGATGACTCCATAATTTGCTCATGGTG
>MEZF01000036.1:0-129 GCA_001774245.1 Candidatus Bathyarchaeota archaeon RBG_13_52_12 | reverse complement strand
TGTGAAATGGCCACAGATGGCCAATATCGCCGGGTACTCCCTCAACGATTACTACGCCTACAACTCGACTGCAGGACAGTACCAGTACACGCAAAAGTTCGTTAACACCACAATTGCTGGGCTCATGTA
>MEZF01000035.1:3063-4694 GCA_001774245.1 Candidatus Bathyarchaeota archaeon RBG_13_52_12 | reverse complement strand
GCCGAAGAGATAGGCCTCTACGGGAGCTATAACTACACCGCAATGCACGCCGATGAGATGGATAACATCAGGTTCATGCTCAACCTCGACAGCGGCGGCAGCAAGAGTAGAAAAGGGGTCATACTCCACGACTTTCCGGAGCTCGAACCCTTCATGGACAAGTGCTCTAAGGAGATGAAGGCGGATTTACCCTACTACCAACGCGTCGGCCCGTACAGTGACCACTGGCCTTTCTACCTCCGCAGCGTCCCCTGCGGGAGCGGTGGTGACCCCGAGACCATACGCACGAGCAGTGGGCGGGGCTTCGGCCACAGCAAATACGACACCGTCGACAAGGTTGACCTGGAGTATCTCCGCCTAGCCGCAGCGAACTACACGCGGCTTCTCTTCAGAGTAGCCAACGAAGACAAGTGGGAGGCGAAGAGGAAGACCCAGAAGGAGATCCAGGAGTTCATAAAGAAGCAAGGCTACGACCAGACTGTTCAACTCGCCGACAATGTAAAGGCTTATGTGAGGACGTGGCCTGAGATCCACCCCGAGACGCTGGCGTGGCTCAACAGGAAGAGCGACTGGTGATAGGACGCTGGTAGGGGCATTTAGACCCTTTCTTTAAGCGTTATCACGTCGGATTGTTTTTTTACTTAAGTGGTATAAGGAAATTGCCATTTGTTCCGACGATGAGGGTGTCGATATTGGGGCTGATCTCCTTCAGCTTCTGCATATTGTAGTAGGTTTCCCATCCCTCCTTTCCGACGATGGTGATTATCTGCTGGATAGCATCAGCCTCACCCTTCGCTCTAGCGATCTGCGCTCTCGCCTCACCCTCCGCCTCGATAAGCGCCTTCTGTGCCGTCGCATTAGCCAGGATGAGCATGCTCTTCCTCTGGTTCTCCGCAGTCACGACCGCCTGCTGGGCGGCTACGGTGGCTTGGAGCTCGTCAACGAGCCTCGCTGGGAATGCTACGTTCTTGAGATCGACCTCGGTGTTGATTATGGCTCCCTTCAGAGACGGCTCATCTGTAAGGGCTTTTCTGATGGCGTCCTGGATCTGAGTCGCAAGCTCGATGCGCTTGTCCTTGATCTCAATCCAGGTATAGTTCTTGGTGATGCCCTTCGTTGTTTCCGAAGTTATGCTGTTGATCGTCGTGAACTCCCAGTTCATGGCTGGGTAGCTCTGGTAGAGGGCGGCGGCCTTGTTTACGTCTATTCCAAAGCGGACGACGATGTCCATCGTGACCTCTATGCCTTCAGTACTAAAGCACATCAGGCTGTTGAAGTCAGCGTTAGGGTCGGTGTTGCTGAGGATTAGGTACTGGGTCGAGTAGGGGACCTTAACTATACTCTGGTATGGCAGCTTGAGAAACCAGCGGGGTCCAACCACCGGGTTACTAACGGTTCCCCCCAGCGGGTCAACGACGAGTGCAACATCACCGACTCCTACACTGGCTGCTGAGAGGACGACTACGACTCCGGCAAGAATGACTATAACGAGTATTGCCGGTATGATAGCCGGAAACTTGGGATACCTGTACTCTGTCATCTTTCCACCTTCAGTTTGATTATTGTATTATACGCCGGGTGTTAAGGATACTGCTTTTAGTAGTCACATGTTTTAATGGGCGTTACAGTTT
>MEZF01000035.1:0-3055 GCA_001774245.1 Candidatus Bathyarchaeota archaeon RBG_13_52_12 | reverse complement strand
TATGGACCCTGTCTCATTATTGATACCTGCTGCCTTGGCTTTTCTCGCTGGGTTGCTCTGTCTCGGTTATCTCGTCGTTCCACCTCTCCACATGAGCTCGTATCTGCTTTACGCAAGTCTTATGGTCTTCACGACTGGGTTCGCGATCTACAGTGGCTTCTGGGGAAGCTGGACGGAGATGCTGATCTCGGCCGGGTTGTCTGTGATTGCTTTTCTCGGTGGCTACGTCGTTATGACCGCGAAGGTGCTCGCCTCCGATGAAAGTCTGGTAATCCCACCGATCAAGCGGCGTAAGGATGATGTAGGCCTGGGCCACACCGCTGTGGTGTCTCACTCGCCTTCACAAGACCCCTATATGACTCGGAGACGATGCACAGGACGTTCGTGGAACGAGCCAACGCAGTTCTCCAGGGGACACCGAAGGAGAGGGTTGGCGTCCTACTAATAGGGCATGGTCAGCCAGATGAGTGGGACAGGGAACTCGCTACCGAGACGCAGCAGGAGACCGAGTTCAAGAAGAGCATAATGAGGGCTTTCATCGAGGACGGTTACAGGGCGGAGAATCTCGGCGTTGCTTGGATGGAGTTCAAGGAGCCGAAGACCGCACCGAAGATACGGGAACTCATCAGTAACGGTGTCGAGAAGATTCTCTTCTACTCCTCATCCATCAGCGCTGGCGCGATCCACAGCCAGTGTGACGTTCCCGACCTCGTCTACGCAGCCAAGGTACCGGATGATGTGAAGCTGGTAAACATGGGGGCATGGGATAATAACCCCCTTACAATCATGGCGATATTGGAGAGAATAGATGTCGTCAAGTAGGCGACTTTACCCGTTTCTCAGTCATCCTGTCCCTCCAAGCGGGATGATTCTAAATCGTATGGGGGGGATGTTTGGAGAAACCTAATCGAATGCCTCCTACCCAAACACCTTTGCCCTCAGCTCTATGGCTCGTTTAGAGGGTTTAATAGGTCGCGTTAAGAAGATAGGAATAGGTGGATCAAGTGTCATATTGTTCAAACTGCGGTAAGGAGTTGGACGCTGAGTCGAATTTCTGCCAAAAGTGCGGCGTTAGAACGGAGAAGGGCGTCAAGGATGGCGTAGCCATACCCTGGGCCTCGGACCCGCATTGGAGGCAGGAGATGGACGTTGCCCTGCAGAAGGCGTCGAAAGCCATCGATGAAAGCGTGAAGATTGTGCGGGAGACCTTCAGAGAGGTGGCGGGTGAGGTGGAGAAGGGCGTGAAAGAGGCTCGCGCTGGCGTGAAGGAGAAGAGTGGCCCCGTCTATTGTCGGAACTGTGACCAGGAGAATACGAGATACGCCAAGTTCTGCACGAAGTGCGGTAAGGAGCTCTAAGCTCCATGCCTCCTCGCGCTCGCACGAGGAGCTTGGTTAGCCACGAGCCTCAGTCTTCTTGATTCGTACACGTAATTCGTTTATTGTTTCTTCGAGGGTATGACCGTCGCTCCAGACAAGGCGGGCATCTTCATTGAAGGGGTTGATGGTTGTGCGTGCACGCTCTAAAATATTCAAATCATTAATCATTTTATGAATGTGTGCCTCGGCTTTAGATGCTTTATCTCTTTCTATTAATGCCCTCCCCACATCTTTACCCATTTTTTTACCTAGTCGGCGCAGTTCTATCTCGTTCTCCGGTGTTAGTGAACCCATTTTAATCCGCCTTCTCAGTTTGCGCGCGCGACGATGAATAACTGCTCGCTGAAGCTTTTAGGGGATGCCATTGTAATAACTGAGATCGCGTGCGCGTTCAAGGTATATACTAACCGAGTCAGTCATCCATTCACTTAGGAACTCTTCGACGCGTTTGTTATTTACCCAATTACCTGTTTGCTTAACGTACCATGAGAGGGAGTCATAGAGCTTCTTATCTAGCTTGACCCTGACCTCAATGGTATCAACCAAATCATCACGCGTCGATTGTACTGGGCGTAGTTTAGTTTCGCGCACGTACTTTGGGTGTGCCGTTTTCATCCCCTTTTCAATATTTTAGATTAATACATATAGAAATTATGGAACAGTCAACTATATTTTCTATGCATTATTTACTCGCTTGCGAGTCCTCAAACTTTGGATAAGCGCCAACCAAGGGAAGAAGTGACGTAACTGTATGACTTAACGTCTAGGTAATAGGTCCACATCCACCAGAACAACTATGATGGCGTTTACCATAACTATTGAGTGGGTCTTCGCTTCCTCCTTAGTCGAATCGGCGGGAAACTTTAATCCCCCCTTGACGACGTTGATTCTCATTTTTCCCTCAGGGAGCGTGGAGAGTACGGCTTCGCCGTTCACCTTCTCAGGGTCGGGGGCAGCGATGGTGACATCAACCATCAATGCCTCCTCTATCTCCGAGAAGCTCTTGATCTTGAAGAGTTGACTGAGCCCGACCATGCTGCTGTGGCTAATTGCGTCCTTCACGGCTCTCTGCGCTGCTTTTGTGGCGTCCTCGCCGTGTAGATCTATCCCCGTACCCGCCTCAACTAGATATCGTCTAAAGTCCATCTTTTCACCGCGGGATACAGAGGGCGGATCGGATAAAAGATTTCGCGCGTGCCCGAGATTATTAGGTAGTCTTTTCATCGCCATCACCCCCACATCTCATTAGGCATGTCAGTCATAGAGTTCGAGGGAAAGAAGCCTAAGATCCACCCCAGTGTCTTCCTAGCGCCTGGGAGCTGGATTATAGGAGACGTCACGTTGGATGAGGATGTGAACGTCTGGACGAACGCTGTGATTCGTGGCGACGATGATAAGGTTGTGATCGGTGCCCGTACCACAGTGCTCGAAGGCTGCCTCATAGAGGCACCCACAGGGAACCCCGTCAGCATCGGTTCAGACGTTATAGTCAGTCACGGTGCGACGATCCACGGCGCGAAGATCGGTGACAAAGCCATAATAGGGATCCAGGCAGTTGTCCTCGACCGCGCCGATATAGGTGAGGGTGCGATGGTCGGATCGGGTGCCCTCGTTGGCCCGCGAAAGGTCATTCCGCCAAAGATGGTGGCTCTCGGAATCCCAGCTGAACCGAAGAG
>MEZF01000034.1:6842-6966 GCA_001774245.1 Candidatus Bathyarchaeota archaeon RBG_13_52_12 | reverse complement strand
CAGCCGAGCTCGTAGTTCCTGCGGTCGGTCTTGCCCACCCGTGCGCCCCTGTCACTCCTGCCTCCCCTCCTCCCGCGCCTGGAGTACGCCTTCATGAAAGTGCTGTCCAGGCTGACCTTGACCG
>MEZF01000034.1:6656-6798 GCA_001774245.1 Candidatus Bathyarchaeota archaeon RBG_13_52_12 | reverse complement strand
AGCTCCCCGAAGAGGCCCTCGACCGCCTCGGGGCCGGCTCGGGTGATGAAGAGGCTGAACGTGTTGTGCTTTGGTGTAGAGTCGCCGAACTCGCATATGTCCCGGGCGTACTGCCTCCTCTCCAGCCTCCTGCATAGCTTCC
>MEZF01000034.1:6509-6645 GCA_001774245.1 Candidatus Bathyarchaeota archaeon RBG_13_52_12 | reverse complement strand
ATGGCCTCGAACCGCATGAACATGAGGGCGAGAAGCATTGAGCGCGCCGGGTAACGTGGTCTACCTTTCCCTGAGTTGGCGTATCTGGCCTCGATCCTGGCGGTGGTGAGGCTTATATCGGTGCTGGTGAACAGGA
>MEZF01000034.1:5671-6494 GCA_001774245.1 Candidatus Bathyarchaeota archaeon RBG_13_52_12 | reverse complement strand
GGGGGAGGTGTTGGTAACCGTCCGGAACGGTTTATCACCTCCATCATGACCTGTTTCCAAAATTCCTTGCATCTTCGCCTTCTAAATGTTTATTCACGTCATAAATAGGCTCGTTCTGAGGAAAAGAGCCTAAAATGAATTAATGAACACTTATGCGCGCAATTCATAGAGAACAACAAGGATAATAAACAAAGTCTCACAATCACACTTGAAGTCAAGCTATTTCTTCGTAACTAAATCGTATGCATACAGATGCTGTCCAACTCTTATAGCGTAGACAAGGGCAGTGATTAAGGCATGTCCCATGACTACGTAGAGCCCTATTAGTGGTACACTGAAGATTAAGCTGACGAGTATCGTGATATTATATAAATTACGCCTCCCAGCGAATCTTCGGAAAGCCTTCTCAAAGGAAGTGTATGTGTCGAAGCTCGTTCCAAACACTCTGTTAAACGTATCATAGCAATACCTGTAGAATGATATTAGGAGGATTGACAAAGTGCCCAAAATTAGCGAAGCGGGATCGCCTGTTAAAACAAACACGGTGTATGATAACGCAGCAATCCAGGAAAACTCGTAGAGAAGATCGAAGGCGTGCTCAAGCTTTCCGAGATTCGACGTCATACCCTTTGCTCTTGCTAGCTTACCATCTATCCCATCCGCGACACCGACCACGAAGCTCAGTATGGACCCAGATAGGAGGTTCCCACTCAGATAGAGTATCGTCACTACATATGCTAGAATATTCGTTGCAACTGTGACCTGGTTTGGTGTCACCCACGTGTATCTCAGCTTCTTAACTATCCAGTTCTCAATCGGTTGG
>MEZF01000034.1:5408-5620 GCA_001774245.1 Candidatus Bathyarchaeota archaeon RBG_13_52_12 | reverse complement strand
TCGGTCAATCCCAGACCCCAAGCGTGTTTCTAGCTGTTTGTAGATCCTCCATAGTATCTACCTCTATCCATGGGAGACCCGTAATATCGCAGGACTTGAGGAGGGAGTCCTTCGCCAAATCGCGCATCTTGTCCGAAACCTGTCTATGTGGCCAGTGGCGGGTGAACAAGTCTTTTCGAAGCAGAAACACTCCGGCGTCGATGGCGTCCCAG
>MEZF01000034.1:3059-5289 GCA_001774245.1 Candidatus Bathyarchaeota archaeon RBG_13_52_12 | reverse complement strand
AAAGCTGTCAACGAGCCTCCTCACGACCTTAGGGGAGTAGATGTGGTCAGACATTGATAATATGAAGAAGTCATCGTTGGACAGAGCCTTCTGAGCCGCGTACAGGGATGTACCGTTCCCGTCTGGCCAGTCATAGTTCTCAGCGTAGTCGACAACCACGTCAAGCTTCTCACCGTAAGATAACCAACTTTTAATCGCGTTACCAAGGTACCCGGTGACAACAACAAATTCATGGATGCCAGCTTCTTTGCATGCGAGGATCACGTGCTCGAGTAGTGGTTTACCCAGTAGCTTGATCATGGGCTTTGGTAGGTAATTTGTATACGTTGTGAGCCTTTCTCCACGCCCAGCCGCCAGAATTACAGCCTTCAAACGCATCATCTCTAAGACTCACGTTTACCCAAGATGTACTCCTCAACAAGTTCCCTCGCAACGTGGTCAGACATAGGCTCAGGGGGATGCTTGAAGGAGTAGGCTGAGATGCTCGTTAAAGGCCCAGAGATGCCTCTATCAAGTGCCAGCTTAACCGCCCTGATGACGTCGATTACTACCCCCGCGCTGTTGGGAGAATCCTGCACCTTTAATTTGAGATCAAGGTCCATGGGGCATCTCCCGAAACCATGGCCTTGTATTGAGATGTAGCATATCTTTTGGTCGCCGAGGAAGGGAACATAGTCACTTGGACCTATCTTGGTTGGTACATCGTATGGGAGAAGAGACTTGACCGCTTCCGTTTTGCTGACCCGCTTTGCGGCGAGTCGACTCTCAACAGTCATATTCTCAAAGTCTGTGTTTCCACCTATGTTAAGCTGGTAAGTGGAGTCGATCTTAACGCCGCGGGCGTGAAACAGCTCCGCGAGGGCCCGGTGCACAATCGTTGCCCCGACCTGACTCTTAATGTCGTCCCCAGCCACAGGAAGCCCCGCGTCTTTGAAACGTTTCGCCCAATCCTTGTCTGAAGCTATGAACTCGGGGATACAATTAACAAATGCGCAACCAGCATCAATCGCAGCCTTTGCATAAAACTGAGTCGCGATTTTACTCCCAACTGGAAGATAATTTACGAGAACGTCGGCATCGACACTTTTCAAGTGGTCAGCGATATCTAATATCTTATGATCCTCGCTAACATAGAAAGAGTCAAACATGTGTGGAGCCACGCTATCGTAAATGGGGCCCGGTTGTACCTCGAC
Source organism: Candidatus Bathyarchaeota archaeon RBG_13_52_12 (assembly GCA_001774245.1). Taxonomy (GTDB): domain Archaea; phylum Thermoproteota; class Bathyarchaeia; order TCS64; family TCS64; genus UBA8941. Next base: position 4,096 of record MEZF01000034.1, on the reverse strand, counting down.
ATTCAAATTGGGGACTTCTGCGATGTGATAGCAGTCATTGGGTAGTGCCCTAATGGCCTTCGAGAGGTCCGTTCCGACCTTATACTTGTTGACTTCAAACGCGGCTACGAATTTAATGTCCCGGATATGGTAGTCTCCGAAGTATGCATGCATTACGCCCGGTGTCTCGTCATCGTTTTCGATATCTTTGTAGTACTCTACACCCTGAACTAGTGCGGATGCGCAGTTACCGACTCCTGCTAAGGCAACCTTGATAACCATTATATCAACTCTTTAGGTGTGATAATGGAGGTAATTAGGTTATATATATCTAACCGTTTATATGCGTCTAATAATGATGCGGGGGTCTACTTCTGGAAGCTGTTTGCGTAATTAAGGAAACTAAAACCATAGTGCTCTTAGCCGATATGGTGAGGAGACAAATTCTGAGGTTATTATCTGCAGAGCCTTTCACCCAGTCTCAACTTGCGAAGAAAATGATGTTGTCTGAGCCAACGATCGCTCATCATTTAAAACTGCTAAAAAGGCATGGTTTGATTCGTGTCGAATCGACGAAGGTTGAATCTCATGGGATTCGTCAAAAATTCTACGCCTCCACTGCTCGTCTATTTATTGAAGACTGGGATGCAACTCCATTGGAGCAGCGGAGGTATTATGTCCTCAGTCATATTGATCGGCTTAGAGGGATCCTAAGCGTTTTTGAGCTTCTCGCTGAAGAGAAAAGGGACACACTTTTAATCAAGACGTCCGAGGTCGAGTCTCTCGCGGAGTCTTTAGCTAAAAGGATCTCTAAAATAGCAGAAAAACATGCCTCAGATGATCCAAGTTTGGATAGAGAGGCGCTACTGGCAGTAATATTCGCTGAGACTCTTCGGGAGGAACTGGTCACAGGTGAATGGAGTAACTTGACCTGGGAGTTCAAAGACGTTGTTAAGGCGCTTAATGATTCGAAGTCGAAAACAAAACCGTAGAATTAACAATATCGTAATTTGAGATCACTTTGAGCGCGCGTGAACATAATGAATATATTTACTGCC
>MEZF01000034.1:2496-3033 GCA_001774245.1 Candidatus Bathyarchaeota archaeon RBG_13_52_12 | reverse complement strand
TGATGACTATGGACCAGACACAGCTCTTCCGATCCGTGGTAGACATATGCATACTGATAATCGCAGCTGAGCTAACATCAACAGTCGGAATGCGCATCGGGCTCCCACGGATCCTTGGGCCACTCTTCGCAGGAATATTACTGAGCCCTTACCTAATTGGCGGAGTCATCATAGGCGAAAAACCACTCATAGACTACAACGAGATCATACTGGCATTCAGCGAGATAGGCGCTGTACTATTACTCTTCCAGGCGGGGCTCCACATGAAATTTAGTGAACTGCTAAAGTCCGGAGTCGCCAGCCTAACGATAGCTACAGTTGGTGTCGTGATACCCTTCATCCTCGGATTAACAGCCTCCACTCTACTAGGATACGACTGGATCGTTGGGATGATCATCGGCGGATGCCTATCAGCGACAAGCATCGCAATAAGCCTCAAGTGCCTCGGTGACTTCGAGCAGCTTGGCTCCCCTGAGGCTAAGTTGATCATCGGGGCAGCGGTGATCGACGATGTGCTTGCTCTCAGCATCGCGTCAG
>MEZF01000034.1:2185-2417 GCA_001774245.1 Candidatus Bathyarchaeota archaeon RBG_13_52_12 | reverse complement strand
ATGGTTTGCCTTCTCCGCCTTCGCAAGCTGGATAGTGCCATGGTTCACGAAGTACGTCGATCGACTCGAGAGGCTGACCGCTGTGCAGCAGAACCTCACATCCTTCGCCTCGCTCCTCCTCTGCTTCGGATTCGCTGGTGTCTCCGGCCTACTCGGGCTCAGCCCACTCATCGGCGCCTTCATTGCGGGGATGGCGGTCGCGGGGAGCAAGTTCCATGGTGAAGTCTCGAAC
>MEZF01000034.1:1274-2130 GCA_001774245.1 Candidatus Bathyarchaeota archaeon RBG_13_52_12 | reverse complement strand
CATCGGGAAGACATATGCCATAATCGGGGACGAGGTGTACGTGGCCCTTATTTTAGTGATTCTTATTACAACTGTGCTTCCGCCTCTGTTGCTGAGGAACAGCTACCTTAATGACCCGTCATGCGTCTTGCCGGATCATGTCAGAAGAGGTGGCGCAAACACCTCGAGTTCAAAGCCAGGCAGTGGTTGAGTTGTGGTGAGTATGGCTTCATTTGATTTCCTTGAGTTTATGCGGAGTATACCCCCAGAGGTTCTTAACGCAATTGTGGGCTTAGTCGCCCTGGTGCTGATAGTGTCAGCATACAAGCTTGTTAGCAGATACGTAGATCGTGTCGGTGAACGCCTCGAGATAGACAGCCACGGCTTAAACAGCATTCGACTCGTAGTCAGAGTCGTCACAATACTCCTGGCTATGAGCGTTCTCTTCACGATCTATCAACTACCAACAGACCTATTCATCGGGGGAAGCGCACTCATAGGCGCCATCGTCGGCTTCGGCTCCAGCCAGACCATAAACAACGTCGCCGCCGGCTTCTACGTCCTCCTCAGCCGACCGTTCCGCGTCAAGGACTACGTCAAGATCGGGGATGTAGAGGGTCAGGTGGAGGAGATCGGCATTAACTACACGAAGCTCTACACGCCCTCCTTCAACCTGCTTTTAATCCCGAATACTCAGGTTATGAGTAACCGGGTTCTCAACTGCACGCATGAGGGGTTCATAAAGTACGCCTTCAACGTGGTTGTTCCCCACTCGGATCTGTATAATGATGAGATTGAGCAGGGCTGCCTTGTCCCTGCTATCGATGAGTTTCTTCAACGTCACAGCGAGGCTCAGCTGAGGCGTCCCGAGTATTAC
>MEZF01000034.1:626-1230 GCA_001774245.1 Candidatus Bathyarchaeota archaeon RBG_13_52_12 | reverse complement strand
GCACGCACTTTTTACTGATGCGCACGCATTGTTGCTTATCCCGAAATAAGATATTGTAAACTATTCTGAGACCACTAATAACTTCAATCTCTTGGAAAAACTCGCGCGCGAACAAAGAAAATGAGCTTGAAATTGAGACCGAAATTATGGAACAGAAAAATCAATCCCCTTCTCCCTAACATTCCTACCCGATGGCGTAGCATAGTGAATAATTGGAACCCTGACACCAATCTACATGATCGGGCTTCAAATAATTGGGGTATTGATGACAGGAATTAGCGTGACAGTACCTGCGATGCGCACGCGATTGATTACTTATGAAAAATAGATGCTAAATCGAAGTTATTGCATGTGGGCGTTTATGGGTTTAGATGAAAGGTTAAGTATCGTCGTTTTCGATTATATTATTTGGGGAACTCTTGTAACTTCCCTATATTGGTGTCAGTTTGGACCGCGTAAAGAAGATCAAGTACAGGGCGGTCCCCGTGAGGGAGACCCTTGTCGAAATGAAGGATCTGAGCGAGATAATTATAGATCTTGCGTACAGCGCCGCTATAATGGATAACAAGTCACTGGCGGAGGAGGTCGTATTCCTAGAGAAGCG
>MEZF01000034.1:0-611 GCA_001774245.1 Candidatus Bathyarchaeota archaeon RBG_13_52_12 | reverse complement strand
ATACGTCCTCAATATGAACCTCATGCTCTCCGCTCGGGATAGCCGGGATGCGGAGGCGCTCGCAGGCGTCCAGAGAGTTGGCGCCCTCACAAATGTGATTAGCGACGCTGCGGGTGACATCGCCGCCTTAGTGCTGCGTGGGATAAAGGTTCACCCTGTCGTAAGGGAGGTCTTTGAGAGGACCGAAGAGAATCTGGAGCACGGGAGCCTCGTCGAGGGCTCCATGTTAGAGGGTAAGAGCGTAGACGAGCTACATCTCGCGAGGAGGATCGGCGCAGATATAATCGCCTTAAAGAGGGGAGAACGATGGCTCATCCGTCCTGGTAAAGAGGTACTTATGCCCGGGGATGTCTACGTCGCTAGAGGGACCCAGGAGGGGTTGGAGGTCCTGGTTAAGGCTGCTAGGGGAGAGGTGAACACGCTTGAGTGACAAGGAAGCCCTAGAAAACATAACCAACCGACTAGTCGAGTTGAAGAATACATCAGAGATATCAATAGACCTCGCCTACTCCTCCCTCCTTCTAAACAACGTTTACTTAGCCGAAGAGGTCCAGCAACTACACCAGAGGATAGAGAGCCTCGACATCGATCTTGAGCAACTCCTGCTGAGC
>MEZF01000033.1:25238-25876 GCA_001774245.1 Candidatus Bathyarchaeota archaeon RBG_13_52_12 | reverse complement strand
CAGCTCCACCCGGGCCGTGAACACCACCAGCCTCTCGGCTAGTATTTCGGCCACCTCAGCTTCAAGCGCCACCTCGCCGCCGGTTGAGATCATGTCGAAGTACACGCTCAATGGGCTCCCCGAGGCAGCCTTGGCGGCGTCCACAGCCTTGGAGGCTGCCGTAGCCGCCTCCGAAGCCGCATAGGCGGCGTCGCTTGCTCTTGAATAGGATGTGGAAGTTAGGCTCGTCTCTGAACCCGAGTAGAGCCCAGGCAAGGTCGTCGTCTGCGACACGTTGGGCGTGAGCGTGTTCCCCACAAGGTAGGATGAGAAGAGCAGCGCGAGCAACGCTACGGCGATGATTGAGCTCCTCTTCGAGGGCTTTGGAATGTTTATTCCAACCATTGTTGACTCGAACCTATGTTTCACGTGTATGTAAAGCAACCGGGTATATTATCCTACGTTTTTGAACGGGCGTTCTAGAGTATTAAACATGGAGCAACCATGGCTTGTCCCGCTCTATGAATGGATGGCTTAACCTATTTCCGGTATTACGCCTTCATACGGCCCTATAACGGTGAACGCTCCCTCGATGTGCGCCACGTCGCCGAACCTGTAGGACCAAGTCCATTCGCCCAGAGGCATGTCCTCCCCGAGGG
>MEZF01000033.1:24226-25108 GCA_001774245.1 Candidatus Bathyarchaeota archaeon RBG_13_52_12 | reverse complement strand
GCCGTAGAGGGGCAGCTCCGACTCAACGTTGAATGCGATTGTATCTCCGATATGGAAAGTCATTTTCCGAGGCTCGACCATCGGTGCCGTGAAGTTCTCCCCGTCGATTTCTCGTTCCAGCAGCAATCCTTTGAGCCTCGCGTTCTCGATGTACGCCTCCTCAAGCATGTTTCTGTAGGATCTCCATGTGCTTACGATTTTACTATTACGAACGACCTCAACCTGGAGCTCGGCTACGCGATCCTCAAGCTCCTCAGAACGAAGCCTGTATTCATTGTTACTCTCCTCAAGCACTATTAGATCGATTTGAAGCGTCTCTACTTGGCTCTTGTAGACAGCTACTTGGTTCCATAGGCTTACCACCACGAGAATGCTTGACACCACGACCGCGCAGGACACAAGGATGACCGCAAGCTCTCTATTAATATTCAAAATTATGTCACCAATGTCTACGTATTTTAACCCTGGACACCAATATAAAACTAGGTTTTAGAACACACCCCCCATATTACTATCCGACTAAGCATCCATGTTTAGTGCGCTGTGGGCCTTGAAACGTGTTCAACAAGTTTTAACGTTCATTCAAAACATTAGGTTTTTACCCGTTCGTCGGGATTATACGCATGTACAGCGATGAGGTCTTGAGTGAACCGAACATGTCTCGAAGAAGCTATACGAACATCCTCGTTGGAGCATCGGCGTTCCTCCTACTAGTCACCATGTACATCGGCGTAACGATCCACCCGTACAAGGAGATGACGCTGTCTTCGCCCGGCGTCTACCTTAACATCACAGCGCCGAACAAGATCGAGGCCGGCGAAAGGTTCACAGCCGTGTTCGGCATTGTCAACGACAACCCGTACACCGTCAGGCTGCCCGCTT
>MEZF01000033.1:24066-24161 GCA_001774245.1 Candidatus Bathyarchaeota archaeon RBG_13_52_12 | reverse complement strand
GAGTGGGCACCAGATGCTTGCACCACCATCGAGCCGCGCTCACAGTACGTGTACAAGACAAGAGCGTTCAGCCCCTCAAAGCAGAGTGAATACGT
>MEZF01000033.1:23620-24041 GCA_001774245.1 Candidatus Bathyarchaeota archaeon RBG_13_52_12 | reverse complement strand
GAGACAACCCGCACAGTGAGAATAGGGCCCTAGTGGGAGAGGCATAAACGATTAACCACGAGCACGGTGACGATCCAACAAACCCGGCCACCCACGGACCAGACATAATTTAACCCCCAACACAAACAGATACACCATGCGCATAGCAGTAGCAAGCTTCAGCCATGAGACCCTCACCTTCTGCCCCGAGCAAAGCACCCTTGAGGCCTGGGAGGCCGGAGGCATCAGGTACGGCCCCGACGCCCTCAACACAGAGGGCGAGGGCCAGAGCTACATAACCGGCATGAAGGAAGCCGCACAGCAGCAGGGAGACGTCGAGCTGGTAGGCATCCTACGCACAGGATGGCCCAAGCTCACCGGCTACGGCAGCTGGCTCACCACCGAGGCCTTCGACGTCATCACGGGGCGGATCGTGAACCGC
>MEZF01000033.1:2195-23526 GCA_001774245.1 Candidatus Bathyarchaeota archaeon RBG_13_52_12 | reverse complement strand
TCGTGAGGAGGGTCCGAAAGGTTGTGGGCCCGGTGCCCATCATGGCGACCTTCGACCTCCACGCCAACGAGGACGAGGAGATGGCCAACGCCGCCGACGGCGTCTTCATCCTGAAGACGTACCCGCACCTGGACGAGCACCAGATAGGGCTCGCCGCGGGCAAGTGCATCATCGAGACCATCAGGGGCAGCTTCAAGCCCGTGATGGCCTTCAGGAAGCCCAGGATCATATGCGCCAGCGTCTTCCAGGGCTCCTCGGTGCATCCCATGAAGCTGGTCTACGACAGGTGCCGCGAGTGGGAGAAGAAGGGCGTGTACTGCGCTTCGGTTGCACCCGGCTTCGCCTACGCCGACGTGCCCGACGTGGGGGCCAGCGTCTTCGTGGTCACGGACGCGGACCACGAGCTGGCCGAGGAGGCGGCGCAGGACCTCAGCAACCTCATGTGGAGCATCCGCGGGGACCTGACGCGTGAGCTGCCCGGAGCCAAGGAGGGCGTCGCCCAGGTCATCAGAATGGTCAAGGAGGGCACCAAGCCGGTGGTGATCGCGTACCACGACGACAGGCTAGGGGACGGCACCCACGTCATCAGGGAGCTCCTCGACCAGGGGGCCGTGAACTGGTGCTGTGCGGGCCTGGCCGACCCGAAGGCCCTCAGGACGCTGAAGGAGAAGCACAAGGTAGGCGACAGGGTGACCTTTAAGCTGGGTGGCTGGCTTGACCCCATCAGCGGCGAGCCCGTGGAGGTCACCGGCAGGGTAGAGTTCCTGGGCAGCGCCGAATGGATCGAGACGGGGCCCATGGGGCGGGGCGCCCACGAGAAGGTGGACCTCGTAGCCTCCCTGGACCTGGGCCGGAACAGGCACGTGGTGGTCACGGAGAGGCTCAGCGCGCCCTTGAGCGCGGACCCGCTGAAGGCGCTGGGCCTGGATGTAGACAGCTTCGAGATCGTGGAGCTGAAGGACAGGGTCCACCACAGGGCGTGGTGGGACACCTGGAGCGCGGCGGACTTCCCTGTGGACCCGCCGGGATTGGGACCCGCCAACCTGAGCATACTGGATTACCGGTACCTGCCCTGGGACATCTACCCCATCGGCGAGAAGTACCGAGCCTAGCCCTCTATCTTCACCGCGAAGCGCAGCACGCCCAGGGCCGCGAAGTTGACCAGGAGGGCCAGGTTGAAGATGGTGAGGTACCCGAGGCTCTGGGCCAGGGCCCCCGCTATTATAGGGGCAACGGCCCCGACGACGCTGCCAGGCAGGAAGAAGAGGCTGTAGCCGAGGCCCCTCTGGCTACGGGGGGTGAGGGCGGCCATGATGCTGCTGCGGGCTGCCATGCCCAGGGTGCCGAAGAACCCGTAGGAGACGTAGAGGAGGGTGAATAGGGTGTTGTCCTGGAGGTTGAAGCTCAGGCCCAGGAGGATGAAGGCGACGAGGAGGCTGAGCTCGAGCCAGCGCTTGTCTCCTAGGCGGGCGGCTATGACTCCGCCGATGGGGGCTGCCAGGAGGCCGGTGAGGGTGGTGGCGCCGCTTATGAGGCCGGCCGCGGCTATGGTCATGCCCCGGGCGTCCTGGAGGTAGATGACCAGGAAGGTGGCTATCATGCTGCCGCCCATGCTGCGCAGGGCGCTGTAGGCGAGGAACATGACCATGCTGGGGGTGAGGAACCTGGTGCTATCGCCGGGCTCCTCAGGTGGCTGCTGGTCGGGTTTAATGGGCTTCTCCTCCTTGAGTCGGAGCACCATCACTATGCCTATGATCATGGGTGCGGCCAGGGCCAGGTAGACCTGCCTCCACTGCCAGGCGAGGACCCCGACGAGGACGCTCACCGCGAGGGGCCCCATGGCGTGGCCGAGGGTGCCGCCCGCGCCGTGGAGGCCGAGGGCGACGCTGCGGTCTCCGCGGCTGAAGATGCGTGTGGTGTAGCTGTAGCTGGCGGGGTGGTAGATGGTGGTGTTGATGTAGATGAGGCAGATGGCGGCCACCAGCATCACGGGGCCGACTGCGAAGCCGGCGAGCAGGGCGCCTGCGGCTGCGAATGCGAAGCTGGCGAGGAGCATCTTCCTGCTGCCTATGCGGTCGGTGATGAGGCCGGCGGGTATGGCGATGAGGGCGTCTATGAGGGGCGGGATGGCTGCTATGATGCCGAGCTGTTGGAGGGTGAGGCTGAACTCGGTTCGTAGGAGGCTGAAGATGGCTGTGTGGATGCCGCTGAAGACGTGGGTGAGGACGTGGCTTACGGTCATGGCTGTGAGGCCGTAGTTGAGGATGCCTGGCTTCCTGGTCACCTGAATCGGTGTGGTTGGGCGTGTGGGTTTTTATGGGTTTCGTTGGGCGTGCTTAGAGCTTCTATTAATCTTAATACCCTTCGCTGTCTAAGGTTTAGTTGATAGAAATGATCAGCTACGTTAAGCTGTACGGGCCGCCGGTGTACGAGGCGCTGAGGGCCCTGGAGAAGATAGCGGTGGGTATGCCGGAGGTCTGCGTCATGAGCCAGACCTACGTGGCCTCGATCCCGAACATCAGGGGCGACCCTGAGCAGGCGTACAGGTACTACATGGACCTGGGGATCGGCGAGATCTCCAAGGAGAGGTGCAGCACCATCATCAGCAAGTCTGGTGAGCGTGTGGGTGAGTACGACTTCTTCTTCGAGTGGTTCAAGGAGCCGACCATGGACGAGTTGAACGACCTCATCAAGAGGATCGATGGGGCCTTGAAGCCGCTGGGGACAAGGTACTCCATCACCTCCAAGTGATCCCTTTTTTTGTGTTTTCTGGTGCTGGGTTCCTCCGTGTGTGTGCGTTGGGTGGGGGGAGTCCATTATCATAGCTGCGGTTTCGGGTTTCCCGGGCTTGTTTTCGTGTTCGGAGCCTTTTTAGTGGTCCTTTGGGCGGAGGTGGCCTGTGAGGCGATTAATGCGAGGGCGGTGAGCCCGAGTAGCAGTACGGTGATTTTCTTTGTTTTGTGCACCTCCGTGTCTGCGCGGTTCGGATATTTAAGGCTGGGTGGGCCGTGAATAAACGTTGTACAATGGTTTGGAACGGGTGTTCTAATGTGTGGGATTATCTAGACGCGTCTGATCGTCTTAGTGAGGATAAATGTCAAAGCTAGTGAATCACAGGTCGGTTAGTGCTCTCGCGGCGGTACTTCTCGCAGCCATCGTGCTGGGATCCATGTCCCCCGCCGTGTCGGACTGGGTAAAAGGGCCGGAGGCTAAGGAGGATGTTCCTGTGCTGGACGACGCCGGCGCCACGGCGTCCTCGGTGGAGGCGACCGTTAACGCCTATAATGGCTTCGCCTTCGACCTCTATCGCAGGTACAGCGACGGGGACGGCAACATACTGTTCTCGCCCTACAGCATCTCGACGGCTCTCTCTATGACGTACGAGGGCGCGAGAGGCTTGACAGCGGAGGAGATGGAGGCCGTGTTCGGGTTCCTCGAGGACCCGTCCGAGAGGCAGCCCTCCGTGGCCAGGATATACAACACCTTGAACGGTGAGGGCCGGGAGTACGCGCTCCACACCGTCAACGCGCTGTGGATGCAACAGGACTACAATGTTCTGGAGGAATACGTGAACGCGATTAACAACTACTATGGCGGAGAAGCCAACGTCCTTGACTTCGAGGCCGAGCCCGATGAGAGCAGGCTCATAATCAACGAGTGGGTGGAGGAGAGGACCAACGAAAGAATCAGGGACCTGTTCCCCGCCGGCTCCATAGACTCTGCAGTGAGGCTGGTGCTGACTAACGCCATATACTTCAAGGGCGACTGGCTGTACGAGTTCGATGAGGCGGCGACGAGCGGCGAGGACTTTTACGTCACGCCCTCGACGGTGGTCATGGCGGATATGATGAGCCTCCACGGGTCGTTCAACTACGTTGACGCCGGCCTGTTCCAGCTGCTGGAGCTGCCCTACGCGGGCGGGGACGTGTCGATGCTGGTGCTTCTGCCCGGGGAGGGCCGCATGGGCGAGGTGGAGGCCCAGCTCTCGGCGGAGAGGCTCGGCGAGTGGGTGGCCATGATGGAGGAGACCGAGGTGGACGTGTACCTGCCGAGGTTCACCTTCGAGACCAAGTACTTCATGATGGAAGACCTGGCGGGTATGGGGATGCCCACGGCGTTCACCGGCGAGGCAGACTTCAGCGGCATGACGGGAACTCAGGAGCTGTACATCGACATGGTGGTCCACCAGGCGTTCATAGAGGTGAATGAGGCGGGGACCGAGGCCGCGGCGGCGACCGGTGTCTCCATGAGGCTGACCAGCGCCGGGCCGGGTGAGGTGTTCCGGGCGGAACGCCCCTTCGTCTTCCTCATACGGGACGCGGACACGGGTGTCATGATGTTCATGGGCAGGGTTTCCAGCCCTGGCTGAGCCCCTAACAAGTTGTTTTATGGTCTGGTGCTCCTCGGTGTTGCGTGCATGGGTGGGGGGAGGGGAGTGTAGTCGTCGTCGCCGCGGTTCCCCGTTTTCAGGCTTGTTTTGCTGGTCGGAGGCTTTTTAGGGGTCCTCTGGGCGGCGGTGTCCGCATGGCTACGTTGACGGCGTGAGTGTGAGGGCCCAGGCTCCAAGCGGTGCATGCCTGGGGGCTCATGGGACCTCTTCTAGGCGGCCTGCGAATCTGCGGTACCAGTTCTCGTACTCTTTTCTTGATGCTACGTGAAGCTCGATGGGGGCGTCCGTATCCTTAGCCACTCGGGCCCTCATCTTTATCGCGTCCTCTCTCGTGACGCCGTCGGCCACCACGAGTATGTCGATGTCGCTGCCGGCCGTGACCCTTCCCTCGACGACGGAACCGAACACGTAGACCTCTGCGTCCTTCCACGACTCCCTTACCATCTTCTTGACCCTCTTCGAGACCTCCCTGTAGTTGCCCAGGTGCTCAAGGGCCCGTTTACCGTGCTTGATGTATGTCTCATACGCCGTCGACAATCGGTTTGAACACCTCTTTCACGAATCTTAACGTGCTCTCGACCTCAACCCTCTCGAAGCGCCTTGGGAGGTACCTGGCGCTTATGTAGAAGTCTTCGATCCTGGTTAAGTTTAGCAGGTTTTCGTCGTTTTCAAGGAGGGAATATAAATTGGGGGAGAGGTGGGACAGCTCCCGGACGAGTCCGATGAGCGAATGGGTTCGCGGGTACGCGTCCGTCCTCAGGAGGAGCTTGTACTTCAGCATGAGCTGGCAGTGCTGCTCCAGGCTGAAGGCGGCCAGGTCGTAGACCCCCTTCTCGTATAGATCCTCGGCGTTTCTCAGGAAGCCCTCTGCCCTCTCCCTTAGGACCTCCGCCTCTTCGAACGACATGGCGCTCACAATATTATCGTTTGAGGAGATTTAATCCTTTAACTTCCTGGCCCACTCAACTGGAGTTTAGACTAACTCATAGTGTTATTATGGGTGGCTCATGTGGGCTTATTTCACTTGTATTCATTGTGAAACACGGTTGGCTGTTCCGGGTAAGCTGCTTGAGTGGATCGATGGGCTGGTTTCGCCGTACGCTCCTAGCAGCTTGCGTGGTCCGGTAAAGATACTTAGGCGTCTGTGCGTGCGCCGTCACGTTATTTGTGGATTCTCTTCATGTAGACGAATACGAGCAGCAAGACGGTGGCGACCATGATGATGTCGTAGGGAGTCTCTGAGACGGCGAGCCCGCGCAGGAACGAAAAGCTTGTTATCTGTACGCTGGCCTGTGCTGGCGGCGACAGGTTGCCGCTTGTGTCCTCGACAATCAGCTGGAACACGTGTGTGCCAGCCAGTAAAGGTCTACCACGTAGGGGTACTACGTCGAATCTTGAGTCCGCTGTCTCCGCTGGGAGGGGGGTGACGGTCGCACCGCCCGGACCCTTGGCGTAGCTCCAGTGGTACTTTGCTATGCCGGGGCCAAGGTCGACGGAGCCTTTTCCGCTCAGAGTGAAGCTTTGGCCGAGAATGACTTTGGATGGGGCTGTGAGGACCGCGTAGGGATTCTGGGTGTCTACTACTTCTAATGTTGCCTGTGCTGGCGGCGACCGGTTGCCGCTTGCATCCTCGACGATCAGCTGAAACACGTGAGTGCCAAGCCGCACTTTGGGAGTTATGGCACTATGTACTAGGCAATCGTGGTCAGGGCTAATTGTCTCATCCGGGAGAGAATCCAGATTGCCTCCACCGGGGCCGCTTACGTAGCTCCAGTGGTACTTGGCTATACCGGAGCCACCGAGGTCGACAGAGTCTCTTCCGTTCAGATAAAAATCTTCGCCATACGGAACAGCGTAGGGGGCTGTCAAAGTAACGCCTGCGGATGTGAATATCTTGAGGACCGCGTAGGGATTCTGGGTGTCTACTACTTCTAATGTTGCCTGTGCTGGCGGCGACATGTTGCCGCTGGCATCCTCGACGATCAGCTGAAACACGTGAGTGCCAAGCCGTACATAGTTACCGGGGAGATTACGTGCGGCCCAAACGGTGTCTGGGCTAATGGTCATTTCTGGGAGAGTATCCAGATTGCCTCCGCCGGGGCCGCTCACGTAGCTCCAGTGGTACTTGGCTATGCTTCCACCGCCCGGGTCGGCGGAGTCTCTTGCACTCAGATAAAAATCTTCGCCATAATGAACAGTGTAGGGGATTGTCAAACCAGTGCCTGAGGGTCCGAGTACCTTGAGGACCGCGACAGGTCTCTGAGTGTCCAGAGCCAGTGTAACGCTCAGTTGGATGATGGAGGAGAATACGAGTAATGAAAGAATGATGAGTTTAACATCATGCCTTTTCGAGTTTAGCAATAGAAATTCATTATCAAGAATTGATGGGAGGCATATTAAGTATTTCTATACACATCTTTTCCTGTCCAAATTAGGCGATGGCGGATAAAATTTGATGTCGGTGGCGCACTCGCATCTCTGTTACACTATGGCTGGAGTAGTAGACGTTGAAGTGGCTGGTGGCCACCAGTACGTAGATGTCTTTCTAGCCCATTTGTTCCATGGCTTTTTTCATGTCGAACCCGGTCTTCATTGGATAGCGTTGGGTTAAGGGTTATTCATGGTTTGCTCACAACACCCAACAAACAGAATGATTCATGTTAGAAATTGTTGCGAGCCTCGTCATGGCACTCCTGTCCCGAATCCGGGCCTCAAGGTCTCTGACAAGGACTTAACGCGTATAGAAGTCACATTTAGTGAGTGAAAAAAGTTTGTTACTAATTTCAATCTCAGGGTAGAACATGGGTACTTGTCCGGCCCTCAGTTGTGAGATAACAGGAGTTCCTATAAACTTATATTTCACCTGTATTACATATGAAATACGATCGTCTTGAAATTGGTGAGCTTGAGGTTCCCGGATAAGCTACTTGAGGAAATCGATGAGCTTGTGGAGCGGGGGGAGTATGCCAGTAGGACTGAGGCGCTGCGCGACGCGGCGAGGCTGCTGCTGCGTTCGCAGATCGGGATGATCCCCGGTAGGCCCCTAGAGGTTTCTAAAGACGAGATATGGGACGAGTTGATTAAAGAAATCAGGAAGTAAGTTCATCAGGCCTCTTCGTCGGAACGGAGAACCTTTTAGCGGCTTCAAGTAGCTCGTTGTCCCAGGTCACTAGGACGCATCCGTTCATTTTTGCCAGTATGGCATGCAGCGCGTCCGCTTTATGGACACCGTGGCTGCCGCCGAAGTACACTGCCTCCTCAGCGATCTTCTCGGTTATTGTTATTATTTCCAGCTTACCTACTATTTGGAACTGTTTCAGATAATTCATGATCGTTTCCTCCGTCGTATTCATCTTTTTTGTGATTTCCATTATCGTCAGTTTCGATATTGTTAGATTGTATGTGCAGTTGATGATTTCCTCCAGTAGTCTTTTTGATGCGGTGAATGAGCGCCCCTCGTTCACCAGTTCGTCGAACCAGACGTTGAGAAAGACGCAGGAGTCTAGGTACAACCTAGTTATACACATAGATATAAATGAATATAATAGTCGTATATTAGGTGCAGCGTGCAAGAAATAAGGATGATTTTTAATCAAGTCCTCTCCTCATTTGATTATCTGTAATTCCTCTATGGGCCTGTACTCGGAGACGTTCCGCGGGCCCTTGCCTGTTATGGCTATGCTGTCCTCGGTGTGAATGCGGGTGCCGTGTGCCGCGTGGCTGGGCTCGACCTGCAGGAACATGCCTGGTTCTATGACCCATTCGCCGTGGCTGGGGCCTAGAAAGGGGGGCTCGTGGCAGCCGATGCCTATGGCGTGGCCTATGAAGGCGCGGGTGTAGGGGTGGCCGTGGGCCTCGTAGAAGGCTTTGACTGCCTGGTGGACCTGTGCGACTGTTGCTCCAGGCTGTAGGGCCTCCTCTGTGGCGCGTTGGGCGGCGACGGTGAAGGCGTACGCCTCCTCCTGGTGCTTGGTGGGCTTGGTTACGGCGGCTGTGCGGCTTATGTCGCTGAGGTAGCCGTCGAATAGGCAGCCGTAGTCGACGTGGATGAGGTCGCCGGGTTTGAGGCGGTAGGGGCCTGGGATGTGGTGGGTCTCGTGGATGTTGGGGCCTGCGCCCATGGTCATGAAGGCGACGGTGTCGGCGCCGTACTGGAGGGTCTGGGTGATCATGTCGCGGGCGATCTTCTTCTCGGTGTCGCCTGGGCGGGCCATCTCGAATGCTGCTGTGATGGCTTTGGCGGTGGCGAGGTTGATCCTGCTGAGGTGCTTGGTCTCCTCTGGGCTCTTTATTGATCGTAGTTTGTCGAGGATGGGCTGGGCGTCGGTGAAAGACGCGTCGGGTAGCTGCATGCGGAGGTGGTCGAGGAGGGCTCCGGGGATGTCGTGGGTCTCCACGGCTATGCGTGCTTTGGCGTGGCCCTGCTCCCTGAGGTTGAATGCCAGCTGCTCTAGGGGTTTGAGGGGCTCCCATTCGCCGCCCTGGTAGGTGCGGAGGTCCTTGATCCAGGTGGTCTGCTGGGCGGTGACGTGCTCGTTGGGGTGGACTAGGAGGGTGGGTTCTGCGTCGAGGGGGATTATTGTTGCTGCTAGGCGTTTGAGCATGGTGATGGTGATGATGTCGCTGTGGCTGGTGTAGTAGACGTTGTCGTGGCTCGTAGCAACCACGACATCGATGCCGTGCCGGTTCATGAGTTCCCGGGCTTTCTCTAGGCTGAAACCAGTCTTCATGGGAAAGTATTGGGCTCAGAGATATTCATGGTTTGCTGGTGGTGTAAGGTTTGTTACTAGCAACTTGCAATAAGTTGTTTTTTGAGGAAGTGGATGACTGCGGCTGGGTATAATGTGAAATTTTTTTGGATTGTACCTAGTTAAAATATTATTAATTTTAGTTGTTCCTTTAGCTGAAGTAGTCTGCAAAATAAATATAGCTTATATTAAAATGGGGTGTGCATTATATAATAAATAGACCATTTTTCAATTTTTTAGAGATATTTTTTCATCATTATTTTGAATAATACCGTTTATTAATAAATAATCTAATGAAGTACTTATTTTTTTATCTACATGCGACCCTATTTTTTTAATATTATATATTCCTTGGGAAACGTCTTTTTTAATTGAATCTATATCTGAAGTAAAATTATTTTTTAATATCTCGACAATTGCTGCTGCTATTTCTTCTTTTGGGATATAAATAAATTTTCTATCTTTTTCATCAGAGATTCTTATTTGAGAAAGTGTTGGAATAGATTTACTATCCACTGTTGAACCATTTTCATATATGTTACTATTTTTAATTAATTTTTTATATACATCATTAAAAACTTTATTTATTTTACTTCCTCTTTTTTTATTAATGACTTGAGATGCTCTTAAAAATAATAATTCTTTTTCCATTGGTCCCTCGACATTAAGTATCTTTAAAAATAAATTATCCAGTTTTGGATCATATGAAATATATTTTCTACCATATCTTATGTACTGTGTGATTTCTATATTAATAATTTTCCAATAATCATATGTTTTATATTTTGGAAACTTTTCGTTAAATGGTCTATCTTCTAAGATTTTATTACTTACTGGGATAAATTTGGTTTCAGTATTATTTTTTTTATTTCCATTTTTTTTATTAACTAATAAATTATCCACTTTTTCTTTAATTTTATTTATTTCTCCTTGTTGATCTCTTATCCAGTCATTAGACCATATTCTATGAATATGCCATCCTAATTTTTCTAAAACTTGTTGTCTCACTTTATCTCTATCTCTAGCATATCTAGATGAGTGATATTGGGACCCATCACATTCAATACCTAAAATATATTCACCAAGTTTTTCTGGATTTTTTATTGCCAAATCAACTCTGTAACCCGAGCACCCTACTTGAGAACTTGTATCGAATCCAGCATTAACCAAGGCGTCATATACAGCTTCTTCAAATTCAGAATCAAAAGCTTCACCAGTCACAGATGTAATAAATTTACTAAAATCTTTATACTTCGCAAAGTCAAGATATTTTTTTAAATATCTAACACTTTCAGAAATTTTATCTTCGTCAAGTTCTTCAGGATGGAAAGAACTAACAACAACAGTTTTAAACCTTGAACGTGTGATTGCGACATTAAGTCTCTTATAACCTTCTGCTTTATTTAAAGGCCCAAAATTGTATGACATTAACCCTCTTGAATCCTTTCCGTATCCCACGCTTAGTATTATAATATCTCTCTCATCGCCCTGAACTGTTTCCAAATTACGAATGAATAGGTCCTCTGTTGTTGAGTTAAGAGATTCTTCTAAATCAATCTGTTTTATCTCAAATGCTTCTCTGATAGCAGTTTCCTGGCTAATACCAAATGCAACAATTCCAAACGATTTATCGGGATACTCTTTTCTCATTTTTAAATAAAGGTCAACAACTTTTTGTGCTTCTAATACATTCTTACGTGACTTTCCTCGGTCGTAAACGGCGTTTTCAACGTATACAAAATCTATCCCTGATTTGTCTTCTTGGTTGGCGTTAGGAAATGTTATCAACCGATTCCCATAGAATTGATGATTGGAGAATGCGATTAAATTTTCATTAACACTTCTGTAATGCCAATTAAGGGATTCGGATCTGAATCTTGTGTGGGCCTCACTTAAGAAACTTGGTAAATCTTCTATTTCCTCGTCTAAATAGTCATCTTCTTGACTTTTTAAGAAAAAAGTGGTTGGTGGTAATTGCTGCGTATCACCTAGGACTATTCCTTGTTTCGACCTCATTAAGCAAGGAACAGCATCTTCAGGCATTATTTGTGAAGCCTCATCAAAAATGACAACGTCGAAGTTCATTACCTTGGGGGCAATATATTGGCTAACTGTGAGAGGACTCATCATAAAGCATGGTTTTAAGACAAATACGAGATTAGGTATCTCAGAAAGAAGTTGTCTAATTGGTTTTAACTTTCTTTTCTTCTCACCTTCACGTATTAATATTGCTCGTTCATTCCCCGTACTAGGAAGGCTATTTATAGGTTGTTTATGTTCCATGTTTTCCATAATTTGATATCGTTTAACATCTCTTACTTCAAAATCTAGTTCTTTAAATCGTTGTATTTCATTTTTTGGAGATTCTAATGGTATATTCTTTATAAGTAAATCTAATAGTTGAATATAATATGATTTTTCAAAAACTTTTATTAAGGAACTCTGAATTTTCTCAGACAAATATTGAGAAATTAAGTCTTGAACTTGTTTTTCTAAATTCATATATATTTTTTTAAACGATAAAATTTTATCAATTTTATTCATGTTTAAGTATAGTTTGTCTAATATATCTTTTATATTATTTATATCTAACTTAATAAATATATTTTTAATGAAATATTTATTTATATCATCAATATATTTATACAATATTATCATTAATTTATCTATTGGATCATATTTATCCATGTATTTTATTAGATCAAATGCAGTATCTTTATTAATCTCACTTACTTTAACATATATAATTTTTAGTTGATCTGAAATGTTATTTAATGCCGTTATTTGATCTAAATCATCTAGGGAGTATGTTTCTTGTTTCCTGAGATATATGATTTCTTCATTTAATTCTTGTTGTTGTAATATGTATTCACCATATAATTTTTTCTCTTTTAAAATTTCTATATATTTACTATGAGATAATTTTTGTAGAGATAGACTTTCTAATTCTTTTTTAACTAATTTATATTTTTTATCAAATATTCTACCAAAAAATCCTGTTTTTATAAATATATCTATATCTTCAGTAACATCACGTTGTAAAAATTTATTCTCCATCTTTTCTAAAATTATTTTCTTTGAATTTTCTCGTTTAAATAATATTGTGTAAAGCTTCTTAATTTCATCATTAAGATAATAGAAATTTTCAGATAATAAAAATGAAGGAATATTTTCTATTTTTTTATAATTAAGATGAAGATCATTAAATGCGTTCGCTGTATCTAGATCCTTAAATGCAAAACCAGTGAGATCTTTAATTTTTATATTAAAAGCATCAAACCGATCCAAATTTTCAGAACAATTTGATAATAATTTTGTTAATTCTTGGTGCTTCAATAATGTGTTATAATTTTCATCGTAATTATAATATGGATCATTCAATGGATCAGGTACTTCTTGCATAATGTTCCATATAGATTCTATTTTGGTTAATAGTTTAACATATTTTTCTTCATCATAAAAAATAATATCGCTTAGATTGCATGTTAATAATTCTATATCATATAGTTGAGCTATCAAGCCTCTTATAGTGTATATTGATAAATTTCTTATATTTCTTTCTTTACATAATTCATAATAAAAATCGTTAATTTTTGATTGGTCTGATAAATACTTAGTGAAATTATATCTTTTATATTTATCACTTATAATTGGGGAGGTATTTAATTCATCTATAAGTTGTTGTACAATTTCTTTTTTATTTCCTCTATATTCATGTAAATTTAAACAATACCTATTAATTCCAATACCGGTAAGTCTTTTTAAAACGACGTCTAATGCAGCCTTCTTTTGGCTTACAAATAATACTTTTTTATTATTTTCAATTAACGCAGCTATCATATTGCATATAGTTTGACTCTTCCCAGTTCCAGGTGGTCCCTGTAGAACAAATGTTACGCCAGCTTTAGCCAATTCAATCGCCCTTTTTTGCGACGAATCGCAAGGTAATATTTCTATATCATTCGAGTCAACAAAAGTATCTCTGGGTTTATCTGAGAGCTCTCCAAGAAGTGCATCTCTATCACCAATATAAGTTTGTATTAGAGGATTTGATTTTATTAGCTCTACATTATTTTTTATATCTTCGTACATCACATATTTTTGGTATGAAAATATATCTAAATAAATATCATATAATATCTCCCAATTTTTAAAATTACTAATAACTTTATTTATATATTTAAAATAATCAAATATATCTTGATCATTTTTTAAAACATCCAAATTAATGCCATATTCCACAGCCATTTTTTCTAATAATGCTGGATTAAGGAGTAATTCGCCTTCTTCTGTAACTATTTCATATTTATGAATTTCTTTTGATAGTGATTTGATTCTGCTAATTTGAACAGGGAATAGTAATATTGGTGCTTCAAAGTAATTCTCACTATATTCAACATCAGTATATCTTAAACACCCTAAAGAGAGAAAACATGTGTTGACCCCCAGTTCCCTAAAATTATCGGTTGATTTAATATACAAATTATATAGTTTTTTAGATATTATTTCATCATCTTCTGATGCAATCCAATAATTTTTTTTATTTTCTAGTCCACTATCCTTCTTAAATATTGAAATACTCCTTTCCAATGTCACATAATTTAATACTTCTTTAAAATCGGGCGAATCAAATTTAATGGATTTTGATTTTGTGAACCGATAAGAAATTAAATTATTTCGCTTGGATAAGTCAATGATTTTTTTCTTCCAGTTACTGATTTTTTGTTCCATAAGCGCCTCGTATTTGTAATTTATTTTAGGGATAGTCATTGAACCACCTTTACTTCTAAAATATTAATATGTATAAAAAGATAAAATCTTCTACCCGCACACTATTTTAAATTTATAATAATTGAAAAAAATTTCTCATTTGATTTAGTTTATCTTGTTTGACCACAAGTTTTATTTTTATTCTGTGGCTGCATCAGTTCACCCATGTACATTTCGTGGACGCCTTCAGGGACAACCAGACAGCCAGGAAGCTCACCAAATACATCGAGCAGCTAACAGACCCGGGCCGCACCTACAGGATCGTCCACGTCTGCAGCACGCACTACGCTTGATTACTTTGCCTGGGTGAGCGCGGCTTGTTCCACCGTCTCCGCCTCACCCGCCTCCACATTCACTCTCTCCTCGGATGGGATCTTGATGTAGAAGACCGTGCCCTTCCCCTCACCTGATTCAGCCCAGATCTCACCGCCGTGGTACCCGACCACCTGCTTGCAGACGGAGAGCCCCAGGCCCATCCCCTTGGCCTTCGTGGTGAAGAAGGGCTTGAACAGGCTATCAGCCACCTCCCTGCTCATGCCCACCCCGGAGTCGCCCACGCTGACAACATCGTACCCGCCCTCCCGGACGCAGTCCACCCACACCTCCCCGCCTTCGGGCATAGCCTGTATCGCGTTGTTCACGAGGTTCACTATGACCCGCACGAACATGTTGGGGTCCACGAATATCCTCTGTCTCTGGGTCAGGCAGTTGAACGCGACCGTGCCAGGGATCTGGACGTTAGCCAATGCCTCATTCACCAGCTCACACACCTTCGTCCCAACACGCTTAGGGGTCCGCTCCTTCGCCAGGAGCTGGAGGTCCGAGACGATCTTATCCATGTACAGGATGCTCACGTTCACCTGTTTGATCATCTCGAACGTCTCCTGGTCCCCCTCGAACTTCCCCTCAAGCTTCTCGCCTATCAGCCGGATGAACTGGAGGGGGTTCCTCAGGTCGTGGCCCACCATGGAGGTAACCTTGCCGATGTCCGCCATGCGCTCCGACTCGCGGAGCTCCCTCGTCTTCTCCTCCACCATGGCCTCAAGGTTCTTAGAGTACCGCACCAGGCCCGTGACGTCATCCAGGATAAATATCCTAGACCTGCTCACCCTCTGCCAGTCATCAACCGTGTACACCCTGACCTGGTACACCAGGCCCTCATACTCGAAATACTCTTTACCGCCATCCTTATCCACCGAGTAGTCGAACAGGCTCCTGAACACGTCCCTTATGTCCTTCTGGAGAAACAGCACCTTATCCAGTTTCAATACGTTCAACGCCGCCGCGTTCAGATACATGATCTTATTCTTGACATCGGTAACAATCACAGGGTTAATCATCCTCTCCAGTATCACGTTGTATATCAGCGGGAGAGCCTCCCTCTTGTACATCTTCTCAGGGTTCATGACCATTATCGAGGAGCTCAGAACATTGAAGACGAAGGGGGAGAGCACCATGTTATCGGGCGTCAACATCAGAAGGTCGGAGACAGCTGAGACGGAGTATACGATGAGCGAGATCAGGAAGGGCAGGGTCCGCTGCTTCAGGATCTTCTGAGGCTTCAACAACGTAAACAGAAAATAGAACAGCGAAACAAGCATGATGACAACATTGTACGCTATCATAACTTGCGAGAAGACGCCTATCTCGGCGCGTACCTGATTATGGCTCAGAACAGACAGATTCCTCCAAATATAATTGGACGGGTCACCCAACACCATCTGCACCAGAACTATCGACGGCACAAGGGTAACCCCGAGGTAGAAGAACAGGAAGTACCTGGCGTTAAAGTACAGCTCAAAGTAGTGCACAAGGTATATCGCGAATATCGTGGGCATCAGGTACCCGAACATCGACTGAACCCTGTAGAAGAACAACACGTCAGGGGCGTGCTCCGAGAGGTTCTGCAGAATGTACATGAAGGTCCACAGGGCGCCGTGCAGTATCAGCACGGCCCCCACCTTCGACCCGGGCATCCTCCTCCTAAACAAGGCGTAGAATCCCGCAACCGCAGACACTATACAACTTACGAACAACATGTACCGATAGTCATACAGCATCATGCCGGTCTTCCCGCACTATCTCTTATCCGGATGGATTAATAATAAAATACAGTATTTTGTTTAACCACTGTGGACAGTTATTCAGTATCAGGACTCTATGAAAGACGCATCCATTTCTCATATATAATCCTCATCATGGGTACTTCAACGTGAGTGCCGATTGCAAGGTTCTATTGGTAGATGATGACGAGAACCTATTATGGGCATACAAAATGGTGTTATCAGATGAGGGGTTCAAGGTCGATACCTCCAGCGACCCCGAGGAAGCCCTGGAGAAGATCAGGTCTGAGCAGTTCAACGTACTGATCCTCGATTACATGATGCCCAAGATGAAGGGGGACGAGCTGGCCAACATAATCCTCTCGTTGGACCAGTCCGCCAACATCATCTTCCTAACCGGCTTCTCCGAATACGACGTCTACATGAAGATGGTCGGGAACATGGATAACCTGATACTGTACAAACCCATATCCGGCAAAGACCTGATCAACGCAGTCAACTCAAAAATCAAACAGCAAAGCGATGCGGACAATGTTCATGACGCAAGCGCACATACCGTCGATTATACCATTCATCCAGTAAAGTAGATCAGAGATTTCAAGGCGACTGTGAGTCCTTACCTTGAGGGACTTAATCGATCTCGAAACAGTATACCAAATATGGTATTGTAGATGCATTATTTGTTCGAAAAACTAGGATTAAATATCCATCAAGACATTTTCTTATCAGATTAATCTAAACGATAAGATGGCCCCCCAATGTTCAGCAAGATTAAGGTAAAGGAATCACAGATACCTTGGATTATCGTAATTATACTTTTAATCGGGAACCTCTGGAGCCTGTCCATAATCAATTGGTACCGTACTCAGTTCGACGACAACTTAGAGTTGGCCCAGAATCATATTTCCGGTGTCAAGGACACCTTGATGGGAATCATCGAAGCAAAGGCGGTCAATTATGAACAGCTGCGTGTGCTTCGGGAGTGGGCTGAGATGACGTCCACCCAGGCCGCGATGATAACATACTTGGACACAAACCATTTCGGGCTCTGGGAACGGCTCTCAGGCTCGATGGCCTTGCTGGAGGCTCTCACAGAGGATCTCATGGACAACGTCGGGGAAGGAGAAGTGCTGGTTCTTGACGAGTTTAGCTTACCTAGATTATCGAACGCTCTGGAAAAGCTTGACGAAGCCATCATGGAGCTGTTCCCCGACGACTTTGAAGTTGGAAATCCATGGGCATCGCCTCAGTACGAACACATGGATAGAGCCATCGGTAAAATCGAGGCATTTGAGTCGAGGATAGCCCGGTGCTGGCTCATAATACCCCACCATACAGTTGCCAACTACACATCGCCGGAGGATCAAGCCCGAGAGTATCTTGTAGAGCGACTGGGAGAGAACTATGTTGAAACGTATCTCACAAATTACTCTATAGGCTTCAACACCTGGGAGGTGGAGAACTGGTTAGTGGAAGTAACATACGATTATACTATCACAGTTGGAGACTACATTGCTACGAGGGGCGTCTACTTTCAATTCGACACTCAGGGTAGTTTAATTAGACATGACTGTGTGCCCCCTATCGACAACCTGCAGCCGTTCACAGTGACAAGAGAAGCGGCGGTTAACACTGCAAAGGGGGAGGTGGACAAGAGCTACGTTGAGTTGGATGCCGAGATCTACTGGGTCAAGCAGTTCAACAATGGCACAAGAGCGCACAAGTATCTTTGGTCCATCGACTTTTACCATTCAGAAAAATTGAGTAGCACAGGTGATGCCACTAGAGTGTTGATCGACCCTAAGAGCGGTAAAGTGGTCAACGTAGACAAGTACAGCTGGATAGCCATATCTTAAGAATAGCGACAATCAATTAACAGCCATAATCTTGACAGCTAAGAACGTATCAGGCCTCCGAAGAAGTAAGCTTATCATACGATCAATGAGAGAAGTGTGCATCCCATTGCCCTACCGCATGTGATAAATCCAACTACGAGTAAAACAATGCTATGAACAAGAAGAGGGCAGGCGCCGCGCTGTTTCTGCTAGGCTGCGTACTTTGCGTAAACTCGTACATTATAATTCAAGGTGCCCAGGGCCCAGTGATTCAAGAGGTTTACCCCACGCCTGGCCCAGGCCAGTTTTGGGTGCCCGGCAGCTATGTCATCATACAAGTGCCGTCGTATGTTTTCACCCAGCTCATACTAGGAATATCAACCATTACTGCTGGCATCATCTTCATCTACGAGAAACCCACGTCAGATGTTTAAAAATAATTTAACGTAGATTCGTTATACACCAGATCCAGTCCTTTGGTCTTGTTTTTATTCTGTGGCTGCGCTGCTTCACCCATGTACAGCTTCGTGGACGCCTTCCGCGACAACCAGACAGCCAGGAAACTAACAAAATACATAGAGCAGCTCTCCAACCCGGGCCGCACCTACAGGATCGTCCACGTCTGCGGCACCCACGAGGACACCATCACCAAGTACGGCATCCGAACCATGCTCCCCCCCAACGTCGAGGTCCTCATGGGCCCAGGCTGCCCCGTATGCACCGTACCCCCCAACAGGATCACCACAGCCATACGCCTAGCCGAGCAAGGCCACACGGTTACCACATACGGCGACATGATCCGCGTCCCCGCAGCCGGCACCAGCCTCCAAGACGCCAAGGCAAGAGGCCACGACGTACGCATCGTCTACAGCATCCACGACGCCGTAAAGATGGCGGAGAAAACCGACAAACAGGTAATCCACTTCGCCGTCGGCTTCGAGACCACAGCACCCACCACAGCCTCAGAGCTAGCAGCAGGCCCCCCACCCAACTTCAGCGCCTACAGCGCCCACCTCCTCATCCCCCCCGCCATGAACGCCCTCATGGACCAGGGCCTCACCCACGTCGACGGCTTCATCGACCCCGGCCACGTATCCACCATCATCGGCGAACAAGGATACCGCAGCGTATCCGAACGCCACAGGGTTCCCCAGGTCATCGCAGGCTTCGAGCCCCTCGACATCCTATTCAGCGTCGCCATGATCCTCAAGCAGATACAGGAAGGACGAGGCGAGATCGAGAACAGCTATAAGAGGGCGGTGAAGCCCGAGGGCACACCCAGAGCCCTCAAGCTCCTCGACCAGGTCTTCCGGACCGTGGACGCCCCCTGGAGAGGAATCGGCGTCATACCCAAGAGCGGCCTGGCCATCCGCGACGAGTACGCCGACCACGACGCCCAAACAAGGTTCAACGTAGAAGAGGAAGAATCCTACGAGATGCCCGGCGGCTGCCGATGCGGAGATGTCCTCACCGCCACCATCTACCCCCACCAGTGCCCCCTCTACAACACCCAGTGCACCCCCGACACCCCCATAGGCCCATGCATGGTCAGCCACGAAGGAAGCTGTCACATATCAGCCAGGTACGGAGTCCAGCCCCCATGATCAGGGCCACCATCACCGTCCACGGCCGCGTCCAGGGCGTCAGCTACCGAGCCAACGCCAGGCGCAAGGCCCAGGAACTCGGCTTACGTGGCTATACACGCAACAACCCCGACGGCTCGGTAGAGATCGTGGCCGAGGGCGACTCGGAGCTCATCGAACGGCTCACGGACTGGTGCCGACATGGCCCCACCACCGCCCGCGTCTCCAGCCTCGACGTGGAACGATCGGAGCCCACCTACGAGTTCAGGGACTTCGAGATCAGACGATAAACATCTGCTCATCGTCGCATCGTCGGCACGATTAAATAGCGAGCAAAAACCTCTCACGGCATGAGCAAGGCTTCCCTGCTCCTCCTCGGCGTGCTATCCATGTTCTTCGCGGAGGTCTTCTCAGGCGCGTCCACGCTGTGGTTCCTCAACCCCTGGGGCCTCCTGGTCACCATGCCCCTGTACCTCGGGCACGCCGCCTTCCTCTTCAACGTGGCCGTGCGGTGGAGCCGGACCTCCCTACGCCACCTCTACTTCCTCGGGATGATGTTCGGCCTCTACGAGGCCCTCATCACAAAGGTCCTCTGGCACGGGTATCCCGACTCGTCCGGCCCCCAGTTCGGCACTCTCCTAGGGGTCGCGTGGGGCGAGTTCATCACCCTGGTGCTGTTCTGGCACCCCGTCATGTCCTTCATCCTGCCCCTGCTCGCCTACGAGGTGCTCAGTGGAGACATCCTCGACGGCCACGAGCGGCTCTTGAAGAGGAGTCGGAGAAACCTGGTCGGCTTACTGGTCCTCATCGTAGTCGGAGCGGTCTTCCAGAGCAACGGCGCCAAGTTCAACGCGTCCGTGTCCCTCGGCTCCATGATGGGAACCGTCCTGATCATCGCTTTGCTGAATCGCCTGTCACGCGGGAAATCACTCCAGTCCCTCGTGCTCGGGAAAAGGGGGATGGCGGCGCTGATTCTGTTCCTAGTTATCCTGTATGGCGCGACGACGGTGGTAATCCTACCTGAAAGACTGCCCACGACATGGCCGCCCTACCTCGCGATCATCCTCTGGTACCTCGTGTCCATCGGATTGCTGGCAATCGACAAGCCATCGGCCCTAAAAGCGTCAAGCGACCAAGCCCACCTCACGGCACGTGACCTGGGGATACTCGCCATCATCCTGTTCTGCGCCACAGCGTTCTTCAGCCTCGTCCCCACGGCCAGCTACGCGATACTCCTCGCCTTCTTCATCTCCCTCATAGGGGCGGGGGCCGTCCTCTTCCTCGGAAGCCTGTATAGATTATCAAAAACCATCATTCGCGCAGGGCCTTAAACGAATATCTTCCTTAGTCACCCAAAACCTACCCCTGCTAAAATAAAAGGAATTTATCCCCCAACTCCAACCCTCTACCAGATGAGCATCAGGAAGATCGACAGCAAAGGCAGGATCACCATACCCAAAAGGGACAGAGAAAGGATAGGGGCCACCAGATTCCTCATAGTCAACGCAGGCGACCACCTAAAACTCTTACCAGTCCCCGACAACCCCTTAGACGCCCTCAAGGGCAGCCTCAGCATACCTAAATCCTTCAACGAAATGCGGAGAGAGGCCGAGAAACTCGCAACAAGCGAAGCAACTAAGCAGTCTTGGGATTCACGACCACTAACCCGTAGAAAAACCTAATATCAAGCCTCAATGCGTCTGATACAATGGCCAAGCAGCCCCCACGCCCCTTCATCGACGAGGCTGACCTCAACAACTCCGTAGCCGACACACAGAACATAGCCGCCGGCATAGCCTTACCCATCTACGAGGAGATCCACCTCAAAAACACGGTCCTCAACACCGACAGCGTCAAGCGATACCTAACCAGAGCCGACAAGATCGCCGTGATGCCCTGCAGCTGCCGCACCAAGCGCGGGCCCTGCCAGCACCCGGTCGAC
>MEZF01000033.1:0-2184 GCA_001774245.1 Candidatus Bathyarchaeota archaeon RBG_13_52_12 | reverse complement strand
GCGGCCCCCTCGGCGTCACCCTCAAGCTCGGAAAGCAAGTCCACCTCCTCAAATCCATCGCCACCACCACCACGGACAGCTCAAGGTGCGCCTCATGCGGGGCCTGCGTGGACAGGTGCCACTTCGGCGCCAGGAAGATCGTCGACGGCAAACTCGAATATGACAAGGACCTCTGCTTCGGGTGCGGCCTATGCGCGAGCGCCTGCCCCGCGAAAACTATCTCCCTGATCCAGTTACTCTAAACTCACAAGCGTGCAGTGAAGGCCAGGTGTTTTTCCTTCCCTTAGAAGAATCTTAGACTCTTCCTGTACACATCAAGTAGTGCGCAATTGCGCAAATCGTAGACTCTTTGGTCTTAGAACCTACGCTAATGGATAATATTCAGTCCAATATAACTATTATGTGTACATGGGACTAATGAAAGGAATGCTCATGAAGTTTCTTTCAGGCTCTCCTTGAGCCTCATGAGCGCCTGGGCGCGGGCGTCGTCCGTCCTAAGCTTGTATACAACGGATACCTTTCCCACCTTGCAGTCCTCCACCAGGCCCCGGCTCACCAGCTCAGGCAGCACAGGCGATACGCTCCCCGGGTTCTTATCTATCCGCCTGGCGATCTCTCTGAGGTTCATCCACTGGCAGGGGTTCTCCAGCATCATGTCCAGTATCATCAGGTAGATGCTGGGCCCCAGCAACCGGCTAAGGTGGTCCCCCATTGGATACACCACCGCGCCACACACTAAAAAAGGTTCACGATCATAAAAACATTTGTTTACTATATCAAATAAACGTAATATAATCCAAAAGAATAAATACGGGCCCCAACAAACCATCAGCCATGAAAGCGCTCGTGATATACCACAGCCAGGAGCACGGCAACACCGAACTGATGGCCCAGGCAGTCGCCGACGGCCTCAAGGAATCCGGCCTCCAGGTCGTCACCCTCAACACCAACGAGGATCGCCTCGACTGCAGCACCTACCCTCACTTCAGCTGCATCGCCATAGGCACCCCCGACTACTTCAGCTACCTAGCCGGGGGCCTCAAGATGTTCCTCGACGACCACTACATCGAGGAGCAGCGGGGCATGGAGGGCATGTTCAACAAGCCCGTAGCCCTCTTCTACAGCCACGGCGGGGGCGGCAAGGTCAGGCAGCCCCTGGTCAGCCTGTTCAAGCGTCTCGGCCCCATAGTCGGCGAGCCCGTGGAGTCCTACCTGAAGCCGACGGAGAAGGTACTAGAGAGGTGCAGGAAGCTGGGCCGTGTCCTGGCTGCCGCCGCCAAGTAGCCACCGGCCCACAAAAAATAAGGGTCAACCCATAAAACCGTTTATCACCACGCCCTGGGAAGGATCAGCCATGAAGAAGGTCACCCTTGGAAGGACCAGCCTCAAGGTCAGCCGCGTCGGCATCGGAGGCATCCCCATCCAGCGGCCGCCCATCAGCGAAGCCGTTAAGGTGATTCACAGGGCCCTGGACCTCGGCATCAACCTCATCGACACCAGCATCGGCTACGGGGACAGCGAGATCAGGATCGGCCAAGCCCTCAAGGGCAGGCGCGACGAGGCCATCATAGCGACGAAGGGCAGCTGGCGCCACCGTCGAGATGCTGGAGTCCATAGTCCCCTACCTGGTGATGAGGCACATGGGCACCCTGAGAGCGCCCTCCTCCTCGGGAACTGGCTCAGCAAGAGGGAACAAGGCGCTGATGGAGAGGACCAGGTCAATGGGCCACAGCGCAGCCGCAGAGCTTTGACGAACCTAGGGCCGTGAGACGGTGAGCGAGGAGACTAACCCAACGGAGGGGAGGGGCATCGTCCTCCCTACACTGATCGTGGCCATCTCATCCACCGACCCGCCTAACCTCATCATCGGTATAGCCCTCATCGAGGTGGCCGCGGCCTTCGGCGTCAGCGTTGCCCTCACCGCACAGATAAGGTCCGTCACCTCGCTACTCGCCATAGCCACAGCCCTCGCAATGGGTGTGCTGAGCGTCCGCTACAGTTACAGGCGCCTGCTGCTGGCCGGGCTCGCCGTGAACCTTGCCTCGGCAGTACTCTGCGCCTTCGCGCCCAGCTTCACCCTCCTCGTCGCATGCTTCTCGGCTATGGGCCTCGTCACGTCGCTTGTCTCGCCCATGGTGTTCTCGTACATCGGCGAGCTGTACCCGGCCGAGAGGCGGCCCCAGG
>MEZF01000032.1 GCA_001774245.1 Candidatus Bathyarchaeota archaeon RBG_13_52_12 | reverse complement strand
ATCTGATGGGTGATCCGGTGATCGATGCCTGGGAGAAGATGGGGACTGTAACATTGGCTTTCAGGGAGCGGAGTGGGTCGTCTGAGCATGGGTCTGCGTTTGAGAGCCTGTACAGGTGTATGAAGTTGTTTAAGAGTCAGAGAACATAGTCTTACACCATCTTTTCCACTATTCGTTGGACGCATTTCCATCGAAAAAGAAAGGGGAGTTCATCGGGAGATATCTCCACTGAGGCAGGGGTTCGAATCCCACCGAGCCCGCCATTTACTGAACCAGACCCACGTGCCGAGCCTTTAAATCACATATTTTACTAGTAAAAACTCAGTTACGCCTCTCTTTCGCACCAATCGCGCGCATATGTGAGGCGTCAATTCTTAATAATGAATGCTCCCTTTACAGGTCGAGGAACCTATTTTGAGTTTCAGCGGAGAGAAAGCATTCGAGTATATTAAGAAGCTTGCCGTCGACATCGGGTCGAGGCCCAGTGGAACAGACGCGGAGAGGAAATCCGCAGAGTGGATATTATCAGAATTTAAGAGGCTAAGGCTCGACTCCAGAATCGAGGAGTTCGACGCATTCACGGGGAGCGTCAAAGCGAAAAGGCTTGAGGTGCTAGAACCGTACAGGGCAGAGATACCGTGTGAGGTAATGCCCCTCTCGGGAAGCACAGACCCGAATGGTGTGACTGGGGGCATCCTCCACCTCGACTCATATGATGAGGAGTACATCACTGCGGACGTGGAGGGGAGGATAATCATAACCTCTGGGCAGCCCGCTAACAGGGATCGCGCTTTCGCTCAACTGAAGAAATACAGGCCCGCGGGGATGATAATAATCGAGTCCACGCCCAGGGCGATGGCTAAGAACCTCTGGGGGAGCCCAACATTCAGGAAGAAGTATGTTGACATACCCATGGTTAGAGTCACTTTCGAGGATGGGGTGAAGCTCGTCAAGTCCGGGGTCAAGAGCATGCGTCTCATAGCTGTGACCGAGGAGAAGACTATCAGGACCCAAAATGTGGTCGCGGAGATCAGGGGGACGCTGCGCCCCGAGGAGATCATAGTGGTTGGTGGCCACTATGACACCGTCCTAGAGGTCTCTGGCGCTGGGGACAACGCCGGTGGCACCGCAATCATGTTGGAGCTTGCACGAGTCTTCAAGGAGAGGGGGTCGAAGAGGACGATGCGCTTCGTGGCCTGGGGTTGCGAGGAACTCGGTCTGCTTGGGAGCAGGGAGTACGCGAAGAGGCTCAGGGAGACGAGCGAGGCGGCCAAGAAGGCGGACGAGGAGGCCACCACAGAGCTCGATAACACGGTTCTCTGTCTCAACCTGGACGTCCATGGAGGTCTAATTGGCACAAACAGTGCCAAGGTTCTTGGTCCACCCGAGCTGACTGCGGCTGTGAAGCTGCTATCTAAGGAGAAGGGGGTCGTCTTCAGCGTCTCCGAGGCGGTCTACTCCTCGGATGGGACGCCTCTCTCCGCCGTCGGGGTCCCGAGTGTGTCGCTTAGCAGGGATACGCCATCGAACCTGTTGATGCATAGCAGGGAGGACGAGGAGAAGTGGCTGAGCCCCGAGGCGCTGAGGATACACGGAGTCTTCGCTGAGGAGTTCCTGAGACGCTACGTGGCGGAGGCTGCTGCTTGGCCCTTTGAGAGAACGATACCTGAGAAGCAGAAGAAGGAGATTGAGGAGTACTTTAAGAAGGCTGGGAGGAAACTCCCCTAAGCCAGGCTCACCATAAGATATCTCGAAGCCAAGGGAGTCCTAATACCACCTACAATCCTCATTGAGAAGGGGTCAGAGGAGAACCCATTATCTTTGTTAGTTTATCTGAGTCTATGCTTCCACCTGTAAGGATACAAACGGTTTTCCCTCGTTCCTCTTTAGATGTTTTAATGGCTGCTGCGAGACTCATCGCACCTGACC
Organism: Candidatus Bathyarchaeota archaeon RBG_13_52_12; assembly: GCA_001774245.1. Lineage (GTDB taxonomy): Archaea > Thermoproteota > Bathyarchaeia > TCS64 > TCS64 > UBA8941. The sequence goes on along the minus strand of MEZF01000032.1, from coordinate 3,392 downwards.
CTTCAGCCACAAGTTTATTCTCAAGAGCTAGGTAACGGATAGCATCCTTTATCTCATCTTCAGAGACAAGAACCACTTCATCTATTGTCTCTTGTACCAATCTTAGAAGTTTATCAGAGTTAGGAAAAGAAATCAAGTTACCCGATGTCCCATCCGCAAGTGTTGATTTTGGTGGAGTATCCACAACCCTTCCATGCTTAACACTCTCATAGTAGTGCGGTGAGTTCTCAGCATTAACTCCTATCACACTGACTGATGGTTTTATTGCTTTAGCTGCTAGGGCTACTCCTGCGCCTAGGAAACCAGCACCTAGCGGAACATAGATTGTTTCAGTCTCTGGTGCGTCTTCCATGATCTCTAAACCAATGGTTCCATGCCCATCAAGTAAGCCAAACTCTTCAACGGGGTTAATGAAACTTCGGTCATCCTCTGGATTTGTCGTATATTCAACCCAACCATCCCATGACTTGGGTACGACTTCTCCACCGTATTTTCTTATGGAATCTTTTTTCGTTTGAGGTGAAGTATCGAAAACTATTGCCCTTGCTGGAATTTTATATAGCTTAGCTACATAAGCAACTGCTTGAGCCATGTTTCCAGCACTTGCTGTGGATATTCCTTTTGCTCTTTGCTCTGGGCTTAGTTTAGCCACCCAGTTGTAAACTCCTCTTATCTTGTAGCTGCCTACTGGTTGAAGCATCTCAGGTTTTAGAAGAATCTTAGGATCCTCATCGTACCATCTCAATGGGATTAGCTGGGTTCTGAGGGCAATGCCCTCTAATCTTTTTGATGCTTCTCTAAAATCGTTTAGAGTTGGTCTGTAAGTGCTTGGGGTCGGTATAATCATGCAGGATCAACTATCCTAGTATCTCTTATAATTACTGTCTAGGTTTAAAAAAAAAGTAAGGAAGAGTTGGAGAATGTCACTTTTTCGTCTCCACCTCTGGGAGGGTTCGTATCTCACCCTCCGCACTTACGCACCCCCCCCCCCGCGTTAGAGGGGCTTCCGCCATATCTGAACTCCGTTGATGGTGACCTCATGCTCGAACCGTTCTCGAGTGTCTTGCACGCCTCATCCGCCGACCGGACCATTTAGATCTGCCTCTCAGGGTGTTACATCAGCATCGGCATCCTTCATATGGGCTTGAGCCCATGCCTCTCACCGGCTTGGGGTTCCGCTCCAGCCTCAATTAATTAGTCCACGAAGCAGAAAAAATAGATTGTTGAATTATGGAACCTGAAGAGAGAATAGTTAATCTGGAGCGTCTAACACTCATAACAACTCAACTCCATGCACCTTCATCTTAGCTATTAAAATCGGGTTTATGTAAACCATCACACACACTTTTTCCCGTCACTTGTTAAGCTGGTGTACAAATCCGCGAGCTAGCAAATTTTATAACATTTTCTCCATGGGCTGTCAGACTATATGAATAGTTGTTCTTATCAAAACGGATGAACTGGAGATCCAACAGCTTCTTGATTAGAGCTCTGTATCTGTTGATGGGTGCATCCATTTTTTGGGCAATCTCCCAGCTCTTATTCTCCCCGTAGTAGATCATAGAGAGCATTTCCAGGGATTCGCCGAACACTGATTTTCCACCGAGACATACACTGCTAATGTTATAGATTAAGAACACACTAGAACTATTGTTTCACATCAATAGATGGTGTTTAACTGCTGTTTTAGTTCAATAGACTCAGTTTACGATTTCATAAACCCTTTTGTTTCAGATGCGGCGTGAAGTGGAGTCATAACTCTGTCATCAGTATCACTGGCTATGAGACTGTGGTTGGTTCTACTCATCTTTCATTGAAGGTAGGACCCTGATCAGTGCTTCGTTTGCCTATTATTAGACATTATCGGCAACATTCAGAAAGAAAAAAGAGGGAAAATCTGCGAAGAATGTCTCCCGCCGTATCAGATGTCTCCACCTCTAGGTGGGTTCGAATCCCACCCCCGGCCGCCTCCCCCGAAGAAAATTACCCCATTTGGTCCATTTTTATCTGTCTGAGTGCTTCCATCTCATCGGCATCCTTCTTATGGGTTTGAGTCCGAGCCTCTCACCGTCGCCAAGCCCGGAGTCTGGGGCTTTGAAGCGCGGCAGGCAATGGCGACCGTTATGAGTCGAAGGCAGAAGGGTAGAAAACCGTACCTGAGGATGACCTCCCTAGACGAGCACACGGGCAGAGGGAACTCCTACCTCAAGGATGGCGTCGGCTTCAACGAGGCACGGAGACGCACACGAGGCACAACTACTTAGACGCACACCTAGAATGGGAATAATCTTATCCTCACCTCAAACTCACTCTATGGTTAGGTGATATAACGTGGCTGAAGTATACCAGAGGCTCGCTGAGCACCTTGACCGCCTCCCGGACGGTTTCGCGCCCAGCGAAGACGGGGCCGAGATCCGCCTATTGAAGAGGCTGTTCACACCAGAGGAAGCAGAGCTAGCGGTACACTTAACCCTGGACAGAGAGGAGGTGGGAGCAATAGCGGCTAGAGCCAGCCTCCCCGAGGAGGAGGCTAAGGAAAGGCTCGAAGAGATGGCCGGTAAGGGCCTCATTTTCTCGGCGGAGACTGAGGGGGGAAAGGTTCTCTACCAGGCTGCGCCCTTCGTCATCGGCATCTACGAGTTCCAGGTAAACCGCTTATCCGACGGGTTTCTCCAAGACCTCAACGACTACTGGAGCACCGTTAAGGAGCGCAAGGAGCCCAAGACGATTAACCAGCTGCGCACAATCCCGATCAACGAGAGCATAGATAGCCGCCTAGAGGTCCTCCCCTACGAGAACGTTTACGCCTTAGTGGAGGCCCATGACAGATTCGCCGTGGCCCCATGCATATGCAGGAGCAGGGCCAAGAAGCTGGGTAAGGGATGCGACGCCCCCATCGACACATGCCTGGTATTCGGGGACTTCGCCGACTACTATGTCCGGACAGGAAAAGGAAGGCATATCTCGAAGGAGGAAGCGAAGGAGCTGCTCGTCAAGGCAGACGAGGCTAATCTTGTGCTTAACCCAACTAACTCGATGCTGGTCTCCGCCATATGCTGCTGCTGCGGGTGTTGCTGCGGGATACTTAAGAGCCTGAAGTATGCGTCGAAGCCTTCTGAGGCTGTCGCCAGCTCGTTCATCGTGGAGTATGACGAACCCAAATGCGTCGGCTGCTTGAAGTGTGTGGAGCGTTGCCAGATGGAGGCGGTGACAGCGGATGTGGGTGGCGTCAGATTAGACAAAGATAGATGCATCGGCTGTGGGCTGTGCGTGTCTACATGCCCAACTGGGGCTTTAAACCTCGTCAGGAAGCCTGATAGAGGAGAGAAGCTGCCGGAGACGTTCTTCGATACGTGGAGGGCCATCGCTAAACAGAGGGACGCAGCCTAGCT
>MEZF01000031.1:11780-11847 GCA_001774245.1 Candidatus Bathyarchaeota archaeon RBG_13_52_12 | reverse complement strand
ATAGCGTTAGGCTCCTCTCTTATCTTGGGCTCAGAGTCGATGATTTTCAAGATCCTCCCAGCGGATA
>MEZF01000031.1:11196-11388 GCA_001774245.1 Candidatus Bathyarchaeota archaeon RBG_13_52_12 | reverse complement strand
CTGAAGACCAGGGTGACCGGCAGCAGCACCGCCATGATCAGGGAGAGCCTCAGGTTAGTGGCGAGCATGATCGCTATGCTGCCCAGGAATGTAAGCGGCATACGCGTGAACATGCGGAGACTTAGAGTAACCACCATCCTCACCTGGCTTAGGTCGCTCGTCAGCCTGGTGAGCAGCTGCCCCGTGGTGAAT
>MEZF01000031.1:8862-11110 GCA_001774245.1 Candidatus Bathyarchaeota archaeon RBG_13_52_12 | reverse complement strand
GCTTCTCTCCGGTATGGTTTCAGGTACTTGGCCGTTTTGATTAGTTCGCTCAGTATTATCACTCCTATGCAAGTGCGTCGTTGGGTCCCAGTAAGCTGAAAATATGCCCTTTGCCAACCGTAAAGCTGGTTCCACCTAAGGCAGTTAATGAACTATATTTCATATGGAGATCAGTTGCACTGATTACAGGTGTTGTTATGGTCATCACCTAATATCTTGAGAATTGCTTTTGCTAGAGTCTAGTAGGTCGATTTTAATTTCTCTTGTCTTGAGTTTCCATAGCTTTTCGGGGGCTCCGCCGCCCTCCTCCCTGTATCCGGTCTGTTCGATTATCCCGGTTTTCTCAAGTTCGGAGAGGTGATAATAGATGCTGGATCTTACTAGAGTTTCACCCATTTTGCCAAGTTCGTCAAGTATTTCGCCAGTCCCCTTCTCTTCTTCTCCGATGATCTTGATTATGTTCCAACGCGTCATGCAGTGCAGGGCTCTGAAGTACTTCTGGAACTTCATTACCTCGCCATGTTTCTCGCAGCCGGAGTCATCGCAGCACATAGTATATCCCTGGTAATATTATCAAAAACTTTATAACATTCGTAAGATATAAGTGTTATACTGGATGAGATAAGAATGAGTGAGAAAACTAGTTGCCACGAATGTGAATATGCTAAGAATCTACATGGCTGTGCTTCTCATCATGTGAAACAAGCACGTGAGAAGATCTCTGAAGGTAAATTTGAGGATGCGGATAAAGAACTCAAAAATCTTGAGAAACACTTGACTAAATAGCTGTGTGTATGTTCTTCTCTACAGTAGGGTCTTCGTAACGTGCTCACGTTAAAATCCCTTATTTTTTTTTATCTTACACTCGACTTTAATGGTGGTTCCTTAATCCTTTTTTTAATAGATGGAATCCTATTGAGAGCATAAAGTAAAACTACCTCTTGTCAATTATGGTATATGAAAAAAAAGAAGAATGTCAGGAAAAAACTACGTTTTTAACGTAAATAATCATCGAACTTCCAGTAGTGTCCCTCTTCCTGGATCACTATGTCCTCGAACATCCGCCTCGTCAGCGTGTCCCCGCGCTTCATCGCCTCCTCAATGATCTTCCTGTAGAGGACTATGGCGTCGTTCTCCGCCTTGTGGTCGAGTCTTAGGAAGTCGTCGGCGGTGTCCCCCACCTTGGGCAGAGGCTCAGGGTTAACCGTCGCCTCCCCCTCGAGTAGGTAGATCCTCTCCGAGATCTTTTCAAGGTGCTCCATCTCCTGCATGAAGATGCCCTTGAGCAGGTCGCTGATGGCCTTGGTCTTGTTCTTCTCAGTTATGACCTCGAGGGGCGTCTCCTTCATGCGTAGGCTGAGGAGGGCGGCCTTCTCGTGCTGATTCGTGTACTGGACGATGGCTGAGATCTCGCTGGCTACGGCCTTATTGAGGAGGGCGAAGTAGTCCTCGGTGTATATCTTCCTCCACTCGGAGGTCTCCCCCGAGTCGCCCTCGGACTCGTCCCGCACCTTGACATATTCCTGGAACTTGAAGAGGTGCCCTTCCTCCTCACCGTAGATCTTCTCGAAGAGCTCATGGGACTCATAGTCCCCAACCTTTCGCGACTCGTCGATGATCCTCCTGTAGAGTATTAGCGCCTCCTCCTCCGCCTCAACGCCGAGCTTGGCGAACTCGCTCAAGGAGCCGCCGACGACGGGCTTCTTCGACTTAGTCGTTGCCTGGCCGCCGAGGTAGTAGATCCTCTCCATTATGGCGGCTGCGTGCTTCATCTCCTGTATCGAGATCTCCTTGAGGAATTTCCCCACAGCCTCATAGGTGGTCTTGTCGAGGAGGATATTCTCTGGGATCACCTTCCTGATGAGCTTCTCCATCTTCGTGTGCTGGAGCATGTACTGGATTGAAACCTGTAGCTCCCTCGCGACGGCCTCGTTAAGGAGGTCGACGTAATCGGATGTCATCTTGACTGCCAAAACCTTCACGTCCCTCTGATAATGATCTATTTTCCACGGGATATATATATTCGTCCAGCTCGGGGAACTAATGATTCCTCTTTATATACAGATTCACGTCATGATCGAATCTAGGGTTTTGATATCCCGAGTAACCTCCTTGCCTCGTCCGGCTTCGCTACCTCTATGTTGAGCGCCTCCGCGATGGTGACTATCCTCTTGACGAGGTCGGCATTACTCTTCGCCAGTTCCCCGTACCTGATGTAGATGTTGTCCTCGAAGCCGACACGGACATG
>MEZF01000031.1:7094-8840 GCA_001774245.1 Candidatus Bathyarchaeota archaeon RBG_13_52_12 | reverse complement strand
GCTCCCATGGGGAGCTGTGTCCTTCCCAGAGAGCAGACACTCCAAGTCCAACTCGGATTGAGCTGCTCTACCCCATAGAGAAGTGCCTTCGGCGTCGGGGACCACCCCGTCGTACCAATCATGACGAACTGCACATGCAGAGGCTCTATAAACACCCCATCCCTCACCAGCATTTTCGCAGCGTTAATCATTCCTGTGTCGTAGAACTCAAGCTCAGGCTTGATCCCTGCCTCATACATGTACCCTACCCAACGCTTGATGGTTGGTATCTCGTTCATGAAGACATTCTCGTAGGGTGGCGTCCAGAGGTTGATGCTCCCCATGTTAAGGCTCATCATCTCCGCCCCCAGGATGCACCTCTCCTTCACCATCTCATCCAACTTCGTTCCAGACGTCGGGCGAGCCCCACCCGTAGTCATGTTGATGATGATGTCGCAGCGGTCCCTGATCATCTTCGCGTACTGCTTGAAGTAGGGATTCGGATCCTTCGCTGGGCGCCCGGTCTCAGGGTCCTTCGCGTGAAGATGCACGATCGAGGCCCCCGCCTCCCAGCACCTAAAGGTCTCCTCAGCAATCTCCTCTGGTGAACTAGGGACATAAGGCGTCATCCCCTTGTGGACAGGCTCCCCACCCGTCAACGCGGCGGTGATTATCATCTTCGCCATAAAGACACTATATACTGGAAACACCCAAGTGATTTTAACGATTGCGAGGAGCCACCGCCCTTTTCAGCAGGTGATACACCCAATACCCCATGCCGATCCGCGTCGTCAGCTTCGACATGGAGGGTACTCTCATCGACCACTCCTACAGTAAGCAAATATGGGAGGGGGACATCCCCGCCCTCTACGCCGAGGCCCACGGACTGCCTCTTGAGGAAGCACGCAGACGCGTCCTCAGCGAGTATGCTGAGGTTGGAGAGGGGCAGCCCGAATGGTACGATGTCGGCTACTGGTGGAAGCGCCTCGGCCTCCCCCACTACTGGCGAGATCTCCCCAAGCGCCGTAAGGGTGAGTGCAACGTCTACCCCGACGTCCCTAGGGCCTTGGCTCGCCTAGGCGAGCGATACCCCCTAATCATCTCCTCCAACACCATCAGGGAGTTCCTAAAGATCCAGCTTGAATGCATCGACTACCCCTTCAGCAGGGTCTTCTCCGCCCCCTCCGACTTCGGCAGCGTCAAGAAGGCTCCCGATTTCTATCAACGCGTGTGCGATGAGATAGAAATAGAGCCCATGGAGCTCGCACACGTTGGCGACCACCCTGAGTTCGACTACCGCGCCCCCAAACTCCTCGGCGTTAAAGCATACCTCTTAGACAGATCGGGCAGGCTAAAGGGGGAGGAGATCGTCCTGGACCTGAACGAGTTCGTGGAGCGTCTACTCTAGCCCCGATGCCTTCTCGTACTCGTATACGAGGCGAGATGTCACAACCCATGCCTCCAAGGCCTCCGAGTGGATGCTCACAGCCTCGTCCGCCTCGGCTAAGGTCTCCTCCCTCATCGCCCCGTGAGGGTAGGCTCCCAAGAAGATGAGGGGATTAACCTCAACAGTTAGCTCCCTGCATAAGTCTACTAGTTTCATCGCCTTGCCGTGGCTCGTCAGGGCGATCGTTCTGCTTGGCGCAATCTCTCTCTTAGCCTCTCCTAAACTCTTCTTCGACAGCGTTATGAGCGGAGGCTCACTACCCGGGGGCACCCGCCCCATTACGAAGAGCTGCTCCATCAAGCTCTTGAACCTGTAGCAGT
>MEZF01000031.1:6570-7086 GCA_001774245.1 Candidatus Bathyarchaeota archaeon RBG_13_52_12 | reverse complement strand
AGCCTGAGCTCCTTAGATAAGTCCAGTAGGTCACCGTTAACTGTGTGGGCCATCGACCTGAGCTTCCCCATCCTGTTCAATGGCGATCCCAGAGCCTCGAGGAGGCAGAAGTGAAGGATGTCGGGCCTCCCCCTCTTCTCTCCTTCGGGAAGACTCAGCATAGCGTGGTGGTGGAGGCTCCTGTCGAGGAGAACTTCGTCCGGCCTCTTCCCCTCTCTCTTCGCGTTCCGAGTCACCGATGGATGGTGAGCAATCTGTCTGGGTACAAGCTCCAGCGAAGCCTCGACGAAGAGCAGGTTGAGCATGTTACAAAATAAGAGGGAAACCGGATAATAACAGTATCAGCGGGGGTTGCTTTACGGTGATGCGTCCACTGGGCAGCCTTTGATGAAGGCTATACACATGATGCACTCCTCTGTCCTTATTGCCTGAGCTTCTTTTCCTTCACAATAACCATTACGCCTGCGAATATTAATTCTCAGGACATGAACACAAAACCCATCCTTATTATTTACC
>MEZF01000031.1:6207-6401 GCA_001774245.1 Candidatus Bathyarchaeota archaeon RBG_13_52_12 | reverse complement strand
TCCAATCTTCCTACTCTGCGGTTTCCTATTCACCTTCAGCCTCGCCATGGGCTACATCCTAGGGGAAAACATTAGCGGCGCAGCGCTTCAAGACCTGCTAGGTGCATTTCCTGACATATCAAACATGTCGTATATTGAGTTATTCGGCTTCGTCGCCACGAATAACACAGTTAAGAGCCTCCTCTTCATGCTAG
>MEZF01000031.1:5845-6039 GCA_001774245.1 Candidatus Bathyarchaeota archaeon RBG_13_52_12 | reverse complement strand
TGGGGGTGAGCCTCGGATACGCGGCCTTAAACAGCTTAAGAGGAACGGGAAGCTTGTGGGGCGAGGCACGAACGGCTCTCGGGTTCTTCCTCACACGCGTCTTCCCATTGCTAGTTTTAGCCGCCGTGATAGAGGTCACAGTAACTCCTCTCATTATGGTACTTTTCGGCTATATCTAGCTGAATCTTTTTAGA
>MEZF01000031.1:2126-5683 GCA_001774245.1 Candidatus Bathyarchaeota archaeon RBG_13_52_12 | reverse complement strand
GAGACGTTTGTGGGGCCCTCCTCGGAGGCGTCATGAGCATAGGGCTCTTGTACGGAACTGAAGGTGACGAATCACCTGAGGGGTTCGACGAGAAGAGACTCCGCGAGCGAAAAATCACGCTCGAGCTTATTGAGGAGTTTCAGGCCCGCTGGGAAGAAGTAAGCTGCCGCGATCTCCTAGGCTGCCCTGGCTGTACACCTGAGGAAAGAGCGAAGCGCGGTGAGGAGCTCAGAGCACGTGGCGAGTCACACTGCGACGAGTACGTCGACTGGACCGCCGTTAAGACCCTGGAGATGATCCAAAAGAGCCTCTAGTTTAACGCACACACGTCGACTTTTTCTCAAACTTCATCTAAAAGTAGACTGCTGGATGACCGCAGCGCCTTAAAAATTGAAAAGTCTAGTCGTGACAGAAGTGAGTCATACGTTACTTGTTTAAACTAGACCCTGAGCTTCGCCTCGCCCACATAGGGTGCGACAAGATCCCTAAAGTGGCTCATCACCTCTACGCTATATGGTTCTATGGCGGCGCACGCCTCAGACATGGTGAGCCCTGGCTTGAATCTCTGTAGGACGTATCTCTTCGAACCCCTCAACGTATTTGCGATTTCTAACAGATCCTTCTCATCTACAAGCCCCGGCACAACAGTCGTCCTGAACTCGTAGTCGACACCGCTCCTCCTGATTAACTGAATACTTTCGAGCAGCTCACTCACTGAGATACTGCAGCTGACGGTTTCCTGGTACTTCTTCAGGGGCAGCTTTACGTCCATAGCGACGTAGTCCACGAGTTTTCTACCTAAGATGTGAGCTAGTCTCCTCGGATGTGACCCATTCGTGTCCAACTTCACCAGGCTTCCTATTGACTTGAGTCTCTCGAGGAAGGCTGGCAGCTCCCTGTGTATTGTAGGCTCACCCCCAGTGAGGCAGACGCCGTCGAGGAACCCGAGTCGCGGGTGGAGGAATGCTATTACCTCATCCTCTGATATTTTTGGCATGGGGATGAAGTCGAATATGAGCTCCCTTTCAGAGCAGTAGGGGCACCTGAAGTTGCAGCCCGGGATGATTAGGTTGGCACATATCTTCCCCGGATAATCACTCAGGCTAAGCCTCTTGATGCCCACTATGGGGAGGCCTTGGTTTACCACCCGCTTACTACGGCGTAGGGTCTGCGTAGACGCACCTCCTCTTTCTCACCAGCCCCCAACTCGGAGACCGCCCTATAATTAAAACCGAGCCTCTCGTACCTCTCTGCACCAACATTGGAAGCAATGATACTGGGGCTGAAGGCGAAGCAGGGTACCGAGCTTCTCTCGAGAACCCTACTAGCCAAAGTTCCACACTCCACCGGGTCGGATATCCCCTCCCTAAGATAAATGTTGAACATTGTGCCCCCGCTGTAGAACGTCTGAAGCTTCTTCTGATGCTCCAACGCGTCCCAGAGGTCATCCGTGTAATCGACGGGGAGGCAAGTCGAGTTTGTGTAGAATGGAGCTTCGAACCCGGACGTTATGATGTCAGGGTACTTCTCTTTGTCAATCTCAGCCAAACGATAGGATGCGCCATTTGATGGAAGCGCCTCAAGGCAGAAACGGTGCCCCGTCTCCTCTTCGTGCTTGTCGAGCCTTTCACACATTGTTTCGATTATCCTATAGGCTACCGCTTTTCCCTGCATCGAATCGATCCCCTTCTCTAATAGGTTGAGAAGGGCCTCGTGGACTCCAACGACGTTTAAAGCCCCGAAGTAATCGTCGAACGTAGTCGCCTGAGTTGCCGTGATAGGGAAACACCCTGCCCTTAGCTCCCCCTCGAGGTGCGTTCGCCTTGCCTCCAGTCCGGCAATCGAGATTTCCACCAGCTCCCCGACTCGTTCAATGAAAGAATCCTCGCTCTCAGCATCATAGGCGGCTCTGGGGAGATTTGGCGTGATGGCCCCTATGACCCCTGTATTTACTCCCGAGACGCAGCCATCAATCCAAGGGTTCGAAACGGTGTCCACCTCATGTCTCACCGTCTTAATGAAGATCGGTGAGGATAGAGTTGACGCCGCCTCGAAGAGATGAAGTTCATCAACTAGAGGCCATTTTTTTGAATCGGACACTGTGACTATCGGTATCATCATTGGGGATCCCTTGGCCCCCCAGAACCCACGTTTTAAGGTCTCGAAGAGCTCTCTTATGAAAGGACTATGAGGTTCATCCCTTGAAAGGTGTTCCCCGACGCTCAGGAAGGCATGAGGGCAACTCCCCTCAGTAGACATCACCCTCTCCACATCATCGATGAAGGTTCTCATACTCTCATTATGGCTCCCCGTCTCCTCGAAGAGGGAATCGAAACTGGTCAGCCTCTGGAATCCGTGCCATTCGCACCTCACTCTCTCAAGGAAGATGCCTAGCTTTTTTAATCTCTCACTGAGGCTTCCTGAACCCTTTCCCGTCACCTTTTCGCAGTCCCACGAAGCCCAATATCCTCCAGGGGAGTTTACTCCATGCACGTGGAGGTCACCTAGCCTGTGGGCCTCCGCTACCCTCGATCCATAGGTGCCTCCAGAAACCATGTCAACCACACCTTCATTGATTACCTTTTATATAAATTGGGACAGTGTTGTTTAATTAGTGACAAATTCACTAAATTTTTGATAATTTATGTTCTTTTAATACATATAATATTAAATATATGGAGGCACACTATTATGTTTGCGATTTAAGAATGTCGATCAGAAGATCGAAATTCGAAATATATATTGATATAATGTCCCTAATAAAAAATGGGATTCACATCCCTACACGTATTATGTATAATGCTAATTTATCTTGGAAACCCCTTAAAGAGATACTAAAATCATTGTGTTTACAGGGAGTAATACAAGAGACTTCTGGTAATGGTGATGATAAGAGAACTAAGAGAAACTATGTTTTAACCGAAAAAGGGGAAAATATATTAAGATACTTTAACAAGGCGAAGTGCCTAATGGAAGAGGCTCCCTTGATTAGAAACTAGACCTCAATTTCTCCTACGATGATGTTTTCTCTTTTAATTTCGAGTTGTTTGGCTAGCCAGTTTTTTGTTTCCCCGTTATCTACATCATAATTTATTTTCTGGATAATATTGCCATCAGGTAAATTAAACTCCGACTTTCTATCAGTTAAGTTCAAACCGCATTTTAATCGGCCATTGAATACCAGGGGATGGTCCTCAATCTTTGATAACTCAAGTCCCTTAACCAATATTTTTTCATTTATCTTCTCGATCGTCATAGTAATTTCTGAAACTGATTCCACGTAACTATAAACAAAATTTTCTTTTATCACCGATATTGTTAATTTATTATCCTTCATATTAAATACAGCTAAGTCCGCTTTCGATGATCTCTCTTTAAACTCTGACCAATTATTTACTATTAATCTATATTTATTATTATACAATACCTGCTTTACACTTTCATCACCCTTTTTTGGCGCGGAATCTATGGTGGTCTCCAGTTTAGAAATTAAAGTATCCAATGTTTTTTCATGTTCACGTAGAACATTAATAATTAAGTCTATAACATCGATTTTC
>MEZF01000031.1:1701-2009 GCA_001774245.1 Candidatus Bathyarchaeota archaeon RBG_13_52_12 | reverse complement strand
TACACCTAAACTTAGATAGGTAACAAATTAATTATAATCTTTTTAACTATAATTTATGCTATTATGAATGTATAATTTCTATAAAAAAGATGTTTTTTTTAATTTTACAGGTTTTTAAATGACGAAAATAACTCGTTACTAGTAGTTTTATCGTTTTCCTTCCATACAGTATCAAAATATTTTTGAAATTTATCAGCTACAATTTTATCTATCAGATAGAATGCGATTGAGAAATCCTCTTCACCAATTTGAGGGAATTCAAAGAAACATTTTTCACCGTCTAAAATCGCGTAACTAAAAGGCACATC
>MEZF01000031.1:1366-1675 GCA_001774245.1 Candidatus Bathyarchaeota archaeon RBG_13_52_12 | reverse complement strand
CTCCAGATGCCTTGAGCAGATCAAGCATACTTATTATACTCTTTGGAGACAATAGCATCCTTAATTTTGTAATCTTCTTAGACATCGTTTTCTTAGACATCAGACACTGCATCTGTATTCCATTCTGGATTGTTTTTACCGCAGTGTCTAGAGTTAATGGCTCGAAATACGTCGTCGCTATCCTGACCGATTTCTTAGAAGCTAAAACTTCTTCGTTGAGTCTACCAACTAAAATCTCGTAGGTTGAGATTGTCTCGACTTTCCCGTAAGATATACCATTAACTATAGGCCCAATGATATTACTTATCT
>MEZF01000031.1:0-939 GCA_001774245.1 Candidatus Bathyarchaeota archaeon RBG_13_52_12 | reverse complement strand
GGAAAATGAATGTATAAGAACCGTAAAGCCGTGAGTCCCGTTATCGCAACCGTTATACTAGTTGCTGTAGCGATTACAATCTCCGTCGCCGTTGCTTACTGGATGGGTGGAATATCCAGCCAGTACACCAAGTTCGAGAAAGTAGAGGTATCTTCTGCTATCTGCGAATCTACAGTTTTAGGCGCCGGTGGCTGGAAGATTAGTCTGAGTTTGAAGAATACTGGTACCGCACAAGTTACTCTAAAGAATGTCTTTATCAACGATGCTGAAGTATCTTATGATGATGCTGCTGCTGCACCAGCGGATGCTGCTGCCACAGTAGCTTATAGTCTTACTACTGGACTAGGTCTTGCTAGCGGTGAAACAAAGACCACCGTAATATGGATCGCTGATAACTACAAATCATTCACTGCTGGTACTACGATCAACATAAAGCTCCATAGCGCAGGCGGAATGGACTACCTTAAGCTAATCGAACTAGTGTAAGACGGAACTCTTTCTTTCCTTTTTTTTTACTTAGTCTCGTAGTGAGTCTGGGAGGTTGGAAAATGGGGATATTCGAAAAACTGTTGAAGAAAAACAAAAGCGAAAAACCTGTAGAGGTAGGTATCGAAACTAAGAGACCTGAGACAACCTACCAGATACTGGATGATTACTATATCAAAGAACCTTATTCAAAGATAAATATAGTTAAGTCTCCAGAGTTGGGTGAGGGATTATACTATTACTCAATTGAGGATCCCCTAAGCCCGACTGAGAATGATACTTATCAAAAATTAATGAAGATTTTGAGTAAAGAACTCGAACCACCAACAGAAGAAAGCGTCTCTCCAACTCAGTATGTGCTAGAACAAGCGCAAGTATTAGTGAAAAAATACGAGCGCTCATTGGGAAAATACGATGAGACCACCTGGAGTAAGATATACTATTACGTGGTTC
>MEZF01000030.1:22722-22788 GCA_001774245.1 Candidatus Bathyarchaeota archaeon RBG_13_52_12 | reverse complement strand
GGCGGCAACTATTACACCTCGTGATAACTTGCCGAGTTTATGGCCGGCTCGACCAACCCGTTGGAT
>MEZF01000030.1:15176-22642 GCA_001774245.1 Candidatus Bathyarchaeota archaeon RBG_13_52_12 | reverse complement strand
AGGTGGCGACTATCGCCTTCAGCTCCCCAGCCTTGAACTTGTCCTCGACAATGTGGCGCTGCTCCCGGCTTAGGCTACCATGATGAACCTCTATCCCTGGGTCGAGTTGTCCGAGCTTGTGTCCAAGGCTCTCCGCTTGACCGCGACCCTGGACGAAGATTAGTGTGGAGTTGTGAGCCCTGACGAGGTCCCTGATGGCTCGGAGACGGGAAGCAGCTATTGGTGTTGTGTTGAGGTCGCTGCTGAGGTCAAAGTCCTCCTCCTTGGGTTCGGGATACTCGATGTCGTATTGAAAGGTCTTGTCGACGTTGACCTCGACGACCTTGATGGGGTAGGGTCCGGCTAGGAAGGCAGCGATAGCCTCGGGGTTACCGACAGTGGCGGAAAGACCGATTCTCTGAGGAGACTTTGTGGTTAAGTTTTCAAGACGAGCTAATCCGACGGTTAGTTGAGCCCCCCGCTTCGAGGCTGCAAGGTCGTGTATCTCGTCGACGATGATCCATCTAACGGACGCTAGGTGTTTCCTCATGTCCTTCGTGGGGATAATGGCCTGAAGAGTCTCGGGAGTAGTGATAAGCATCTGGGGCGGCTTCCTGAGTTGGCTTCGCCTCTGCCTCTGGGTTGTGTCGCTGTGGCGGACTTGGACATCTATGCCGAGGCTATCAGCCCAAGCTATCATGCGCTTTTCAATGTCCCTATTGAGTGCCCTGAGAGGGGTTATGTAGATGATTTTTATCCCCTTCTGATCCCCCTCTCGGAGGTATGCGTCGAAGACGGGGAGGAGCGCCGCTTCGGTCTTCCCGCTCGCTGTTGGCGCAACGAGTAGGACGTTTTCCCCCTTTAGGATCGGTGGAATGACCCTCATTTGGGGCGGCGTAGGCTCCGTAATGCCGAACCTATCGAGGGCATCCACGATCCGTGGGTGGAGCATGTTAAAGACCGAGGACATCCTAAATGTAGCTGGAAATAGTCGCTTAAAACCAGTCCGAATAGAAAGCTCTAGTGGCAGGAGAAAGTAGTGGACTTACCTTCCGACTGCGAAGGGCATGATGATCCGTTACCATCCCTGAGCTTTGTCAACCCTGAATGGGGGATATACTCCACGCACTCAAGCACTGTGTGTGTGGCTATAGGTTCCTAGCTGTGAAGAAGGAAACAAGGTCCAGCCCCTTCTTTAATCTCTTCTTCTTGATGTAGTACGTAAGAGCAGCAAGGGAGGCACAGGAGGCGGGAAGAACTGAAAGCCCCTCCTCGTGTCTTAGAATATCTGAGTATCTTAACATCTCCTCGTCGGTGACGTTGGTGGCCCACCCTTTACTCTCCCATATGGATTCAAGAGCCTCCTGCCCATCGAGGCTTTTCCAGCTTACAAGTGGTTCATTTATCGCAGTCTCGGTAATCTCATCTAGTTTCAGATCTTCAATTTTCCTCTTTCCGGCTAGGAAGCTCGAGATTATTGGGTTTCCACCACTCGTGCCAGCGGCGATGACTGCTGGAGTCTTATGTGTCTTCTCCGACTTTTTTAAGCCCTGGAATCCGTGGTTAATCCCGGTGATGGTCGTGCCGTTGCTAGTTGGGACAGCGATAACGTCAGGAGCGCGTCCCAGTCGTGCGACTATTTCGTAAGCGATGGTTGCGTAGGCCTCTATGGAAGCAGCTCTGTTCTCCGGCGTACCCGGGTTGGCGTTATACCATCCACGTTCTACCGCCTCTACGGTGGAGTAGTCGACGACCTCCTCATAGGTTCCAGGAGAACGATGTATCACACCACCATGCTCCTCCATCTCTGCTATTCTGAGAGTATGGTATTTCTCAGGGATGTATACGTGGGTGGTGATTCCGAAGATGCGAGAGAGAGTTACGAAGCTTGCACCGAAGTTACCACAGGAAGCTATCACCAGCTCTTTGTAACCTTTCTCCTTCGCCAGCTTTAAGCACGCATATGCGGCGCGATCCTTCATAGTCCCTGTCGGGTTCCCTCCCTCAAATTTTAAGTAAATATTGCTATATCCAAGCAACTGTTCAAGATTGCGTGAACGTGTAAATATCGTATCGCCGATACCGTGGCTGATTAATTCTCCTTGCAACATTACCGTCAAGTTCTGACTCTAACCTGATAGTAAGCAATAATAAGTAGGATTAATGATTATCGACTCCGGATACAAAGTCCACGTAGGTATATGTATAGTGTCTAGCCTCTCTATCGAAGCGAGACTTATTGAGACGGGTTATGAAATAAATCTCCGCGGATCGCGGTATGTTGTAAAGTACCCCAATGGCTTTTGGAAGAACTACCCCCAGGAAGCCAAAGATGTGCTCTTCGACAACCTCGTCTACGCCGAGACCGTCCACCTCCCCCTGACCCTGCGGAAGAGCGAGTTAAGATACAACACCTCAGCTCCCTTCTTCCAAACCCAGTTCTTCCAGAACCTAGTAATGGATCTGCCCAGCTGCGCAGATGTAGACGGGACTAGCACGTCAGAGCTCATTAAGGAGTTCATGAACCTGAGGATCAAGTTCAATGATTACGACGTCAAGTTTCCCACCTATAAACAACCGAGTAGAGACGACAGCAGCGTCGTCGCCCTCAGTTTTGGTAAGGACAGCCTACTCACGTGGGCGGTCTGCCGTGAACTCGGACTAAACCCCCAAGCGGCATACGTCGTTGAACCCCTTCTCCTCTACGAGGAGAAGCACAAAGACGTCCTCGCCAAGGAATTCGAGAATGAGTTTAAAGTTAAGCTGAATAAAATCATCCACACCACAGGTCACCTACGCGACGGCATACGCCTAGGCGTTGGCAAGACGGAGATCGGATGGGGCCTTCAGAACACTCAGTACGCGATGATGATACTCCCCATCGCTAACGCTTTCCAAGCGAAGTACATCCTCTTCGGTAACGAGCAGAGCTGTGCAGAGTACTACTACGACAAGGAGGGCTTCATCTGCTATCCAGCCTTCGACCAGTGCCACAAGTGGACGGTGAACATCGACGTCATCACGCGTCTCCTCACGGGTGGCGGTGTCCACACGATGAGTGTCATTGAGCCCTTAAACGACATATCCGTAGTCTATGCCCTATACAAGAGGTATCCAGATGTCGCTAAATATCACATGAGTTGCTTCGTGGAGACTGAGGCAGGCCGGGACACGAGGTGGTGCATGAGCTGCAGCGTTTGCAGCAAGATGTACTTACTCATTAAAGCGTGCGGCTACGACCCCAAAACAGTTGGCCTAAACAAGAACATGCTCACGGAGGACTGCAAGGAGTACTTCAGCCTCTTCGGTGGAAGCGACGTCAACACATATGCGCTGACTGGCAAGGGCCGCGACGAGCAGCTCTTCGCCTTCTACCTAGCTTGGAAGAATGGAGACAGGAGCCCACTCGTTCAGGAATTCGAGCAGAGGTTCCTAGACGAGGCGAAAGGCCGCGAAGATGAACTCTACAAGACGTTCTTCGGCGTCCACGAGGCGATCACGATGCCGGAGAACATCAAGAACCAGACCCTCAGCATCTACAAGGAGGTCCTTTCGGACGTCCCCTAGCCACAGGAAGATGAGGATCGCTTTTTGTTGTAATACTCGCCACGAAAAGGGCGAGTTCCAAGTCGAGTATGAACCTGAGCACACCATCAAGCTCGTGAAGCACGCCATCGAAGCTGCGGGATGGGAGTACCTTCACATCGAAGCTGACGAGACCTGCTTCGAGAAGCTCCGCGTAGAGAGGCCAGACCTCGTCCTCAATAGGGCTGAAGGTATCCGGGGGGAGAGCAGGGAGAGTCAGGTACCGGCCTTCTGCGAGATGCTGGGTATTCCCTACACGGGGGCGGGTATAATGGCTACGGCTATCTGTCTCGACAAGCCAAATACGAAGAAGGTTCTTGAGTGGCACGGGATAAAAACTGCCCCCTTCACAGTCCTCTTCGAGGCTGATGACCCCATCGACCCTAGGCTCAGGTACCCCCTTATTCTTAAGCCCAGCCACGAGGGCAGCAGCATGGGAATCAACATCGACAATGTCGTCCACGACGAGAAGCATCTCCGCAAGAAGCTCAGTGATATGCTAAAGATCTACAGGCAGGGAATACTCGCCGAGGAGTTTATAGATGGACGTGAGTTCAGCGTCGGAATTATCGGCAACTTCATCGGCGACGAGAAGCCCCGAGTTCTCCCGATCTTCGAGATGGACTTCAGCAAGTTCGCTCCCGAACTTGGTACGATCCTAGGGCAAAAGGCTAAAACCATCTATGACACCTCCGCAAACTACATCTGCCCAGCCAAGCTTCCCGCGAAGCTGAAGAAGGAGATTGAGGAGACGACTCTCAAGGCTGTTAAGATTCTCCAATGCTATGACTGGGGCCGTCTCGACTACAGATACAACAGCCGTGGCGAACTCTATTTCCTCGAGATCAATCCTCTCCCCGGCATCGACTGCGACGCTTCCATCGATGACTTCAGCTTCTACCCCTTCATGTGGTTGAAAGGTGGCTGGAGCTTCGACGATATGATCCGCGAGGTCGTTGGCGCAGGTCTTAAGCGGTACGACATCGTGTAGCTCTCCAATGAGTGAGGAGCCGCCCTTTTTCGATGAAGCGTCTAGGAATATAGAGAAGAGACTGAGCAACCTCCTTGGGGAGCCCGTCAAGATAAGCGTCCACGTCTCTCTCGACAGGAAGTTGATCGACGAGATCACTAAGATTGAATCTACAATGTTTAGGGACGAGCTCAGATACAATCTATGGGAGCTTGTGACGAAAAGCCAGAAGCATGGCTTCGTCCTTATCATGGTAAGGCAGGGCGGGGAACCTCTCGCCTTCTTCTTCGGATACGAGGACAAGAACCTCCCCGGCGGCTACTACGGTGACACCCTCGCGAGCATAGCTGAGGGTAAGGGAGTTGGGAGCAGCATCTTCGCACTAGTCCATATCTACTGCTACGAAAACGGGTACACTCACTTCACCTGCCATACAGAAGAGATCGATGAGAAGGGAAGAAAACTCAGAGACTGGTACATCTCCATGGGCATGGAATACGTAAACACAACCGAGTATGGAGACCTTCTAAGAGTCAAGCTCACACCACAGCACGCTTCTTGGATGTATCATCGCTTCATCCTTGGCGAAAAGAAATACAAGAAACAACAATAGCCCCTAAAAACGGTTTCAAGAAATTATGCATCGCATATGTGAGGAGGGGGGAAGATTGCGTTGACTTCGTCGAAACTATTTTATCGTTTAGTATCGGAATGGGGTTCATGCTATACTTCTCCTATGGGTCGTTCCTGGACTCTGAGACTCTGAAGAGGCACTGCCCAAAAGCAATCTACAAGGGTATGGCGATGCTACCTAACTGGGAAGTGCAGTTCAACTTCCTCAGTCGAACTTATGCTGGAGGAGTCACCGGCATTGAACCAGCAGCCGCTAAACTGGTTAGGGGTGTCCTCTATGAGGTTAATGATGAGGAGCTCCTACATCTAGACTCCATTGAGGGCGTATCTGAAGGGATTTACTATAGGCAGACTATCTATGTTGTTAATGAATTAGGGAAAGCTGTGAAAGCAGCAACTTATAGGACCACAAACCCGAAGGGCCCCTTCAAGCCAACGAAGAGGTACGTTGGCCTAATGATCAAGGGTGCTAAAGAGCACGGACTCGACAACGACTACGTAAAAGAACTTGAGGCGATAGAGACAGTCGACTAGATTATCCCCTGTTTCCTATACCAGTCAATGGTTTATCTCAGCGCGCTGATAAAAAATTGAGGCTAAAGCCCTTTGTGATAGAGGATTTTTCCATTCACTAAGGTCATGTAAACCTTGGCGTCGCGAATGTCATCAGGCTTGGCCTCGGTCAGGTCACGGTCAATGACCGCGACGTCTGCGAGCTTACCAGGCTCTACAGTCCCCTTAAGGTCCTCCTCGAAACTTGCGAAGGCTCCGTTCAACGTATAGCACTTGACGGCCTCCACGAGGGTTATCTTTGCATCCTTTATCCCGTGGTTCACAGCACTCCATATACCGTAAATCGGGTGGAATGGCATCCCATCGCTACCGAAGGCGACTGTGATCCCCTCGTCCAGCAGGATCCTGTAGGGGTTGTTGAGCCTGCTCCTCTCCTCGCCAAGGCGCTGATCGTACATACTACTTGTACCAGCCCACTCACCGACGAAGTTAGGCTGCATCGCGGGGATGATACCTAGCTCCTTGATCCGTTCTATTTGGCCAGCTGTGAGTATCTCGCAGTGTTCTATGCGGTGTCTGTGGTCCTTTCGTGGTTTCTCCTTTAGGGCTGTCTGGATGCTGTTTATTACGCACTCTATCGCGTAGTCACCTATGGCGTGAATGGCTAGTTGGTTACCGTGTTTATGAGCCGTCTTCGCCTTTTCGTCGAGCACCTCGGGGGGCATAATGAGGAGGCCCTTCGTTGTGGGCTCATCGACGTATGGCTCAAAGAGCGCCGCTGTGCGGGCACCGAGGCTCCCATCCATAAGGAGTTTCGATGGGCCGACCTTGATCATGTCGTTACCGAACCCGGTACGTATCCCCGTCTCATAGCTCTGTTGCTGTATAGTTTCGTTGATGAAGAGGTATGCCCTGATCTTTAGGTATCCCTTAGCTAGGGCTATCTGGTAAGCCTTGAAAGCATCTGCCCCTAAGCCAGCGTCTCCGATGCTCGTGCATCCGAGACTGAGAGCGCGTTCTGAGGCGATTTTTAGTCCTTCAACTGCGGTCTCCTCAGTCACGGATGGAATGTAGGGCTCGACGAGGTTGCGGCAGTCTCTGAGGATGCCGGTCGGTTCACCGTTATCCCCTTTGTCCACCTGCCCACTCGCTGGCTGGGGGGTCTTCCCTGTTATGCCTGCTATTTTGAGGGCAGGCGTGTTGAGTGTGAGTAAGTGGCCACAGATGCGTACCACCATTATGGGATGTTTCTTACTGACAGCGTCGATGTCCTCCTTTGTGGGGTACCTGTTCTCCGGCCACTTGGATTCATCCCAGCCCTCACCGAGTATCCACTCGCCCTCCTTCGTCGCCTTCGCCTTCTCCCTGAGGCGTATTATGGCGGCCTCAAGGCTGGTGGTGTCTCTGAGCATAACGTCCCGGATCATCGAGATGCCCATGTCGTAGAAGTGGCAGTGGCTGTCGATGAACCCCGGCACAACAGTCATGCCGGTGACATCGTAGACTTCAGCTCCCTTCGGAACCTCGATCTTTCCCTTCTTTCCAGCAGCTATAATGTAGTCGCCTTGCATCAAAACGATGCTGTCTTTAATTGGCTGGCGGCCAGAACCGTCGATTAGTGTGCCGCCTACCAGAACTCTTGGACAAGGATCCAGTGACAATACTGTAGTTGAGCTCCTAGTGGATCAGCACACTGGTATCAGAATATAAACCATTGGAAGGCTTTCCTCGAGCTATACATTGTGAAATGGGGAAGAGTCCTCGCCATCACTGTTTACTTAACGGT
>MEZF01000030.1:7183-15169 GCA_001774245.1 Candidatus Bathyarchaeota archaeon RBG_13_52_12 | reverse complement strand
CCAGTGGTGTACTTCTTGATCATGGCCTCGTTGAGCTCGAATCCGAGCCCAGGCCCCTTTGGTGCCGCGATATAGCCGCTCTCGAGCTTAACGGGCTCCTTGATGACGTCCTCGTTTATCCACTCGGGGAAGCCGGAGAGCTCACACTTCTGGGTTATCGCCTTCCCACAGCCCGCAATGATGTGCGATGCCGCAGAGAGGCTCACCCCCATTTCGAGATCATCATGCATCAGCGTCGGGATGTTCATGACACGGGCCATTTCGAGGATCCTCTTAACGTTGGTGATCCCACCAGCCGGTCGATAGGTCTTCAACCCGAGGACGCCGACGGCCCCCATATCGATGAGGTTCTTTACGTCAGCCATAGAGAAAAGCGACTCGTGGGGCATGATGGGCGTATCAACCGACCCCGCAACCTTTGCAAGCGAGGCGAAGTCCCACCAAACAGTCGGCTGCTCAACCAGCTCAACGCTGAACTGCTCGATCTCCCTGATCATCTTGATCGCATCAGAAGCGCAGTAGCCCTGGTTGCAGTCAACTCGGAGAATAACATCCTCCCCAATGGCCTGTCTCATAGTCTCAACGCAGTTGACGTCTCTCTTAGGCCCTATCTTGAGGCGAATACCGGTGTACCCCTCCTTGACAAGGCGTCTACCCTCCACAGCCACCTTCGCGGGGGTATCGATCCCTACGAGGCCAACGTTCGGTATTTTAGGGGGGTTTGAGCCACCGCCCAGAAGCTTGTAGACTGGAACGTCGAGGCTCCTCCCCATAATGTCCCAGAGAGCCATGTCGACGGCGGCTTTCGCCATCGGGTATGTTGGGGTCCAGTAATCCATCTTCTCCCAGATCCCCTCGAGGTCGAAGGGGTCCATTCCAAGCACGTTCGGAGCTATCCAGCGACGGATCATCTCCGCTACAACTCCCTGGTTCTCAGGCGATAGTGGTGGTAGTGGGGGGCATTCACCAACGCCCGTCACTCCCTCGTCCGTGTGTACACGGGTAAGAATGAACTCGAAGGGGGTCCCTTCTCCCAGTTTCCCGTAGCGAGAAAGTGCTAGCACCTTCTTCTTTGGCAGATTGACCGGTATTATCTCAATCTTTGTTATCTTCAAGCCTAAAACACCGACAGGATCCAAAACGCTACGTGAGCTGATTAGGTTTATCAATGACGTAGGTCAAGGAAGTTCTCAACTAGTCTCCCGGCTAGGAGCCTCATCTCGGGCTCCCGCTTCAAGCACTCTCCAAGAACTTGTTCGCGGGTTTTACCGACCGCACCTAGCTCTTTTGAGTAGGCGGAAACCCACCTCTCCGCTTCAAAATGGCTAACCTCCAAGTGGAAGATCAACCCCCTCACATTTCTCCATGCGTATGCTTGGATCGGACAAGGGTCTCCACACGCTAGTAGCTTGCCTCCCGGAGGAACCTGAAACATGTCACTGTGCCAATGGAAGACGGGTACATCCTTAGGGAAGCCGCGGAAGAGCGGGTCAGCCAGCCCATCGTCGGTTAAGTTGACCGTGTAGCCGCCCACCTCCTTCCTCGGGCTCCTCACGACCTCAGCCCCGAGGAGCCGCGCGAGAATCTGCCCCCCGCAGCAGACCCCTAGGACCGGTTTTCCGCTCGTCACAATCCTTGAGAGGTACTCCCACTCCCGTGCTAGGAAGTTATACATATCGACATCATTCGCTGAAATTGGTGTAGGTCCAACGACGAAGGCGGAGTATTCCTCGGTCTCTGGAAAATCCTCACCCGCCCCCATCGAGTAGGCGTGGATCACATCCACATATACGCGTTCTCGTAAAAACGCCTCGTATAGACCTAGGTTCTCCGTGGCGTTGTTCTGAATTATGAGGATCCTGCTCGGCCCCATAGGGCTTTAATGCCGCCAAAGTTTAAAATGGGTTCGAATCGAAAAGGGTAACCCATATTGGGAGGACTCGCAGAAGTCTCAGACATGGATGTTCGAACCATGAGGCCCGCCTGGGCTGAGGTCGACCTTGACGCTCTTTCCCACAATATCCAAGAGGTCAGACGCCTCACTTCGAAGGACTCCATGATCATGGCCGCCATCAAAGCAGATGCCTACGGCCATGGCGCCGTAGAGTCATCCAAAGTGTTCCTCATGAATGGCGCTGACAGGCTCGGCGTTGCCACCCTAACAGAGGCGCTAGAGCTCAGAGAGGCTTGTATAAAGGCGCCTATCCTTACCTTTGGCTGCACAACCGAGGAACAGTTCGAGACCCTAATAGAGAACGGAATCTCAGCGACGATCTACACCTATCGTCAGGCCAGTGCTCTCGAAGAAGTGGCTGCGAGGCTCGGGAAAAAAGTAACCGTACATGTAAAACTGGACACAGGGATGAGCCGCCTTGGGTTTCAACCTAATAGCGAGGCCATTAGAGCGATTGAGAAGATCAACGTGCTCGCCCACATCGAGCTGGAGGGAATATACACACATTTTGCTATCTCAGACGCCGCTGACAAGACCTACACCCGTCGTCAATTCGAGCTGTTCATGGGGGTCCTCAAAAAACTCAAGGCGATGGGAGTCGAGCCACCCATAAGGCATGTCGCTAATAGCGCCGCGATAATAGACCTCCCCGAGTACGATCTCGATATGGTCAGGCCGGGGATAATGCTCTACGGCTACGAGCCTGGCCCGGAAGTGAAACTGGAGAGGGTTAACCTAAGGCCCGCGATGACACTGAAGGCGCGCCTGTCAAACATCAAGACCGTCCCAATTGGGACTGGGATCAGCTATGGGCTCACGTACGTAACTAAGCGCCCAAGCATCATCGGCACAATACCACTAGGTTACGCTGATGGTTATAGGAGGGCACTCTCAAACAGAGGATGGGTTGACATCCACGGCGATCGGTCACCGATTGTGGGCCGAGTCTGCATGGACCAGTGCATGATCGATCTCACCGACGCTGGCGGAGCTGAGATTGGGGACGAGGTCATCCTCTTCGGAGGCGGCTGCGCGCCGAGCGTGGAGGAGATGGCGAAGCTCCTTGACACTATCCCCCACGAGGTTACCTGCGCCGTTGCGCGACGCGTCCCTAGGCTGTATTCTAGGAACAGAGAAGCTGTTGCTGTACGCGATTACCTGCTTGGCTAGCCACCGACGTGCGCGCTCCCGCGGCTAGGTGCATTGGCACGTTGAGGATGTAAACAAGTAGAGGTACCAAGAAGACGCCTCCCCGAGACCAAGTAGTGCACCTGCGGCACCTGAAAATAGAGGGATCAGGAACGAGAATAGTATATACTCGGGCGTCGACCCAGGAGCCTCTAGCGCCTCTTGTCTTTGCGCCTCTCCTCAACGAAGAGTTCCGCCCCCACTAAACCTGTTGGGTCACCGTGAGGCTTCACCGAGATGTAGGGGGATTCTACTGAGCCGAAGAAGTCGAAGACGACTCCAACACGTTTCCGCCTCATATCGTAAACAAAGTCCCCTATACTCGCCTCCTCCCTAGCCTTTACTATTAGCTGGCCCGTACTCTTTGAGACGTGCATTACGGTGCCTATGCTGTGAGGTTTGCTGCGTTCTTCTTTGTGGGGCACGCCTTAAGCGACGTGTGGGAAGTTTATAATCGTTGGGTGGCTCAGACGCCGCGTGGAAACTTGGAGGCTATGAGCTTGATGACCTTTGCCTTTGGCTCCTTTGTCTCCACGAGGACGTAACCGGTCTTGATCCACGGATGCCGCGGGTGAGCGACGGATGGTTGGAGCTCTGCCTTGAGCCCTACGGAGACTGCGGCTTTTACTATATCCTCTGTATTAGGCGTCCTTATGGCCATGGACTTTGGGATACGGCGACCCTCACCCCATGTAACTGCGGAGTCGAAGTAGACAGGCCAAAGAACAATCATGCCCTTCGATCTCAATAGGTGCACCCCATAGCCCCCTTGGGGTTATGTTGGTGAAAAAGGTTTACTCCTTGTGGACGACTGCGCTGAGAGAGCCACTCTGGCCTGGGCGCGAGACGATCCTCGCGAGGCCTTTTTCAGTTCTCACAATGGTACCCTTCGTGATTACGCCGCGACGGTTGTAGTCGGCATTGGCAGGGTTGCTTATTACATCTAGTATCTCAAGCTTCTCCGTTTTCCCGGTCTCCGGGTCGGACACGTTGACGATATTGGCTCGGACGATCTTTACCTTCTCGATGCCTGCGCGGCCGCTGACCTTCTTGAGCTTCTGCTCGCCCTCAATCGTCTCGACTGGGTGCCTACCGACCTCAAAGATGCGGTGAGCCCTATATGGCTTCTTCTTACCTCCCGTTGCCTTACGTTTGGTGAGTGAATCATTCCAGACCATTATTTGCTCCTCCTTGTTGAGCACGAGTTGCTATAGCCGTAGAAGAGGATGGGGTATAAAAAAGGTGTGGTTTTTAGATTTAACAAGCCTTGGTTTTCCCGCGTATTTGGATAGATATATCTCTCATCGTGTGACAATAGGCTGGGACAGGGTTTGGCTGAAGACGACAAAATTAAACTCTCCCATGGTGCAGGAGGGACGGCTATGGATTCCCTCATCAAGGAGCTCTTCCTTAAGGGGTTCACGAGGAAGCAGGCTCTCGATGGTGTTGGCCTCGACGCCCTCGACGATGGCGCATCTATCAGGGTCGGCGATAAGGAGGTTATACTTACGATGGATGGTCATACGGTCGACCCAGTCTTCTTTCCCGGTGGTGACCTCGGTAGGTTAGCCATTTGCGGCGCAGTGAATGATACATTGGTCATGGGAGCGGATCCGATTGCTGTACTCGACGCCATAGTCGTTGAGGAGGGTTATCCCATCGCCGACCTGAAGAGGCTCGTAGCTTCTATGAACGCTGCAGCAGAGGAGGCGGATGTCGCAATAATTAGTGGCGACTTCAAGGTTATGCCTGTGGGGTCCCTCGATGGCATCGTCGTTTCAACCGTTGGAGTCGGTTTGCTTCACGGGCAGAGGGTCCTAGACAGTCTCGCTGAGCCCGGTGACAAGGTCATTGTGACGGGCACGGTCGGTGATCATGGGATCGCCCTCATGAGCGTTCGCGAGGGGCTTAGCTTTATAACCGAGCTTGTCTCCGACGTCTCCCCAATAGTTGAGACCATTATGGTAGCCCTAAACGTTGGGGGGGTCCACGCTATGAAAGATGTGACTCGAGGTGGCTTGACATCTGCCTTAAACGAGTTCGCTGAGAAGTCTAAGGTAAGCATCTGGCTCGAGGACGGCAAGGTTCCGGTGAAGAAAGCGGTTCGCTCCGCCTCGGATATGCTCGGCCTCGATCCATACGAGGTAACATGCGAGGGAAAGGCGGTAATATGCGTCGCCTCAGAGAAGGCAGAAGCAATGTTAAAGGCAATAAAAGCCACAAAATATGGTTCTGATGCCGCCATAATCGGCGATGTTAAGGCGGAACGACCCGGAATGGTCCTAATGAAAACCTTGGTCGGAGGGACGAGGATACTCCGAAAGCCGGTAGGGGAGCCTATTCCTAGAGTCTGCTAATCACGCGCCATCAGCTCAGGGTGCAAATTGCTGAATAACTCGATTATCTGGGTCCGGCTTTTTTCGGGATCATGGCTCAGGTCGAAGTAGTCAGCGAAGAAGGGCGTTGTCTTTATTATGATTCCTTTTTCATTGCGCTCCCTAACTATTAGTGCCATGTCCTCAAGGAGTCTCAGTTGTGTGTAGATGTGGACACCGCGGTAATCAAGGACCTGTGTCTGCTCTATAGGTTGGTTGTAAGCTATGTAGCCGAGGGTCTTTAGGGGGCCAACTGTGAGGAGGGGCCTGTTCGTAAACTGACGTACCATTTTTCCGTACTCTGGTTTTAACTGCATCACTACTCTGTTACCTGTTAATGTTTTTACTTCGAGAGCCCCGCCGCGAGCTCTAAGTTTGCTAGCAAGCTCCTCAACATATCGGAGGACCATTTTTTCTGATCTGCTCCCGAGTGCCTGCATGATATCCTCCCTGTTGATAGGGTGCCCTGCTGAGTAGAGAGCTGCCTCTAATTCCGAGAGCTTGATCTGCTTCCTGTCTTGTACAGTCATTAGAGGTTCTTCCCCCTCACCTTGATTGTGACATCGGTCTCTTCCTCATCCTGGTCTAGGTCTATCTCCATTCTCTGAGCTAGGAAGAGGAGCATCATGAATAGCCTTACAGTGTCAAGCCAGCCTATCCCCTGGATCATCTTGCTGAGCCTTAGCTCAGCTCCTGTGTCTATCGTTGCCTTCATTTTTTCGAGGAGCTCGTCGCTCCGTGCCTCGATCTCAAGGAGGTACTGCTCGAAGTCTAGGAAGTTGGGAACGGGGATTGGAAGTGTCGGTAGTCTAGGAATCTCGCCACGGTTGCTCTCCTCCTGTAGTGCACGCTCGAGTGCGCTGATCAGGTCATGAACTGAGGTCGTGGTGAACTCGAACCTGAACGGGAGTGGCACGGGGGGCGGTAAATAAACGTCGCCACGTTCCTCAGGCGGTGCTGGTGGCTCCTCCATCGCAAGTAAAAGCTCCGCTTTCTTCAAGTAGATGTAGACTGAGCTGTTAACCGCTGTCCCCGCGATCCTGTAATCGATTCCGACTCTCTCCATTTCCTCGAGGAGGCTTGTAAGTAGCTGGACGAGGTTAATGTCCCATGGGCTCACTTTCTCCAGCTTGTTTTCCTTAAAAAGAATATCCCAAGGCTGGCGCAGGTAGTACGGTTTCTCCTTACGCTCTGTCAAGGTGTCGTCTCCTCCACCTTCTGTGGTCCTTTCATTGGAAGGGCAAGCACGCGACTCCTACCACCTTGGGCGAAGACCCCGTAGATTCTATCAGCCTTGTGAACCATCACGTCCTTAAGGCTGACCATGAGGAACTGTGCCTCGTTACTGTTGTCTTTGAGAACCTCAGCGAGTCTGCTGATGTTGATGTCGTCTAGGTGGGCGTCTATCTCGTCAAAGAGGTAGAATGGAGCCTTAAGGAACCGCTGGATGGCTAATAGGTATGCAATGGCTGCTATAGACCTCTCACCGCCTGAGGCGCCGCTCCCTAGCCTCATGGGTTTGCCTGGGAACTGCAGGTATAGGTCAACGCCCCCGCTAAACGGGTCCTCTGGTTTCTGGAGTTCGAGTCTACCGTCGCCTCCGCCAGTTACACGACTGAAGAGGTTGCTAAAGTTCTCACAGACCTCGTTGAAGGCCGCCATGAAGTGGTCGGTCTTATCCTTATCCACCTGCTCGATGAACTTGAGAATACTCGCTTTCTCCTCTTCGAGCTTGTTAATCCTTGTGCTCTGGTTCTTGTAGTTATTCATAAACTCGTCGTAGTTCTCAAGGGCTAGTTGGTTGATGGCGCCGAGGCTGTTCTTCTCCTGCCTCACTAGTTGTAGCCTAATCTCCACACGCTCGAGCTCAACACCGGCGATGTCTACCTTATATTCGTAGCCATTCGCGGCGAGCTCGTCTAGGCGCTGCTCACCCTGGATCTTAAGGCGTTCAATATCGAGTTTGAGCTGGTTTATCCTCTTGTCTTCGGCCTCGCGTCGCCGTTCTAGGTCCTCCATCCTCTGATTAACCATGCGAAGCGTCTTCTGGTGCTGGTCTAGGACCCTGCTAGTCGCCTCTACCTCTGTTGATACAATGTCGAGGTCGCTTTCTACAGCTTCGATCTCCCGGTTTACCTCAACGAGGCGCTGGTTGCACTGTATCTGCTCATCATCGAGGGTCTTGATTTCTTCAAACATTCCCCGCCTTTGCTCCGAGGCATCTGAATAGCGTAGAGTGAGGATACGTTCTATGTAGCTACTCTGGACAGCGGTCTCATTCTTGACCTTGTTTATCTGCTCTTGCTGCTCCGAGATGTACCTAGAGAGAGAGGCGCTCTTTATCTCGAGGTCAGTGACGTCGCTGGGTTTGAACTCCCTGAGGCGAGAGATTTCCTTCTTGTTCTCATCGATCTGCTGGAGGATGCGTTGCTTTCTCTCTTCGAGGGCTATGATGAGGTCTTGCAGTCG
>MEZF01000030.1:4616-7123 GCA_001774245.1 Candidatus Bathyarchaeota archaeon RBG_13_52_12 | reverse complement strand
GCGCTCAATCCTCTCTTTTGTGTCTGCGACCTCGACGTCGATCTTAGCCATTGTGACCGTGGAGCTTTCCATGAAGGAATTGAAGCCTCGGAGGTTTCCGCCGCTTGACTTGAGATCGACTATGCGGGTCTTGAGCTTTTTACGTAGATCCTTTATAGTCTGGGATAGGCCGTCAATTGACTCCTCAGCGGGGATTAGTTTTGAGTAGTCTGGAGGTCTCCTATAAAAGCCGCCCTTTATTCCCCCGCTGGGCTCATAAACATCGCCATAAACAGTGACTGCCCTGTAACCTTCAGCAACAATCTTTAGAGCTGCTGAGTTGTCCTTGACGAGGTATGTGTCGCCCCAGACGAGGTGGACTACAGGGATATAGGCCTCTTCGCACCGTATCAACTGGGTTAAGGGACCGACGACGCCAACCTCCGCAATGTCTGGTAGAGGCTCCGGCTCGCCAAGCTGTTCCATAGGGATGAACTTAGTCATTCCGAGCTTGGTTTTCTTGAGCCTGTCGACGCATTCTAGTACAGTAGCTATGTTGTCCACTACGATGGCGTTTATCCAACCCTCAGCAGCTGAGTAGACAGCACGTTGGTTAGGGAGATCGATCTTTATGAGGCTGCGGAGTGGGCCATGATAGCCTATTAGGGCACCGGCTTCGCCGATCTCCCTGATCCTTTCCAGGGCACGCTCTTCGACTACGATATGTCTCCACAGGTCGCGCTTTGCCGAGAACTCAGTGATCGTTGTCTCGGCTTCTTTGGCGAGATTGTTCGCATTCTCAATCGTGTTACGGAGATCGCGTTGGCGTTTTATCTGGTCCTCTATATTGCCAAGCATCTCCTCAAGGCGCCTCGCTTCCTGAGACTTGAGTGAGGAGTATTCTCCGAGCTTCGATTGGAGGTTCTCAACGGTCTTGCCGTAGTCGAGCTTTCGCCCATCGAGGTCTGTTACCTTATCTTCGATAGTTGTGATGTTTGTCTTGTGATTGTTGATCTCTATCTCAATGCCGCTGAGGCTCTCCTGCATTGGAATTACGCTCTCAGCAAGTTCTTCGCCTCTTCTCTGGTTTTTCCCTGCGGACTCTCGGGCGTCATTTATGGTCTGTGTGTGGCTTTCGAGCTCGCGTCTGTTTATCTCTAGCTGCCCGATGAGCTCGCCCTCAGATACCTGTAGGGACTCCAGTGACTTCCGCCGCTCGGCTATCTCATCCTCTGTGGCCTTGATCTCGCGTTCCTTCTCGGTGATTATGTTGTTCAGTTGGCCGCATCGTGCTTCTATCTCTCTTAGTCGATTTTCGAGGCCCGTGCGGAGTGTCTGTCTGCTCACGAGGTCGGCCTTTAGCATGGGTAAACGGGTATTGCCTCGCTCGGCGGCTTCGCGGTTGAACTCCTCGATCCTGTTGCGGGCAGCCTCCCTTTCTTCCCTGAGCTGGGCCTTCTCATCCTCGAGCTTTGTTGCCTCTACCTCACGCTCCCTCATCTGATCCATGAGGATGCTAAGCTTCTCCTCGAGTTGGGTGACTTGATGACTGAGCTTGACGGCGGCTAGCCGCTTCTCCTCCCTGACGAGGTGATTGTACCTAAGAGCATTATTTCTCTGTCGTTCAAGTTCAATGACGCGTTTCCTAACCTCATCTATCCTGGCAGCGCTAACCTCAATCTTTCTCTCCGCTTCAGTGAGTCGCCCCTTCGCCTCAGCTTTCTTTTCGTCGTACTCTTTGATGCCGATTAGGTCCTCTAAGGAGTCCATGCGTTCACTGGAAGTCAGATCGCTTAATCGAGTCGCAGTTCCTTGCTGCACGATGTTATAACCGCCAGGGGTGATGCCAGCGAGGTGTAGTAAGTCGAGAACCGCTTTACGGCTCGTACGCTTCCCGTTGAGGTAATAGTCGCTCTTCCCCTCTCTGTCCACTTTTCTTCCGATACTGACCTGGCTTCTGTCTGAGGCGAGGCCACGGTCGGTGTTGTCAAAGTATATTGTGACCTGGGAGATCTGGGGCTTGTTCTGGTCCTCTTCGCCAGCGCCATCGTATATTAAGCCGGAGAAGTCGAGGACTCTCATTCTCTTAGACGCGAGCTCCCCGAGGACGAACTGGACGGCGTCGATGATGTTGCTTTTCCCGCTGCCATTGGGGCCCGTTATGACATTAAATCCTGGTTGAAAGTTTAGTTTTATCTGACCACCAAAAGATTTGAAATTTTTTACTAGCATCTTGTTTATGTATACCGTGTTCGTTCCCCTCGCGTGGCGGGTTTACCCCTCATCTGACTAGGCAATTACTCTCGGGCGAATACGTGAATTACCATAATCCTGTAAATGATTCAAGTCTAATGTTCGGGATTGGCTTCTTTGTGATAGTATTATTACGTATTATTCCTGGATTATGGTTGATGTTCATCGTCTCCCGTGGAGGTTGCTCTCATCAGTTGAGAACATCATATATCTCATCGCTTTTTTAAACCTTGCCCACTAGAGATATCTGTGTCACACAGGATCGCTAAACTAGA
>MEZF01000030.1:4318-4529 GCA_001774245.1 Candidatus Bathyarchaeota archaeon RBG_13_52_12 | reverse complement strand
TCGCTTCGAGAAGAGGCTCCCAGAGATTGCTTTTAGGCAGGATCAAGATGTGGTCTGGGCTCAGAGAGGTGTGAAGGATGCGAGGGAGTTGAAGTTGATGAGGGAGGCGGGGAGGCTCGCCAACGCAGCTATGGAGGCTCTGGTTAGGATACTTGTGGTTGGTGAGAAGGAGCATCGGCTTGCTGCGGAGGCTTCATACGCTATGATGAAG
>MEZF01000030.1:2632-4297 GCA_001774245.1 Candidatus Bathyarchaeota archaeon RBG_13_52_12 | reverse complement strand
TTCGAGTTCACGGTTGGTTCAGGTCCCCGATCGGCTTATCCCCATGCATCCAGCACGGGTAGGAAGATCGAGAGGGGTGACTTGATCGTCGTCGACATCGGTGCCTCGTTTTGTGGGTACTGCTCCGACATCACGAGGACGTTCATTGCGGGGAAACCCGACGCTAAAAAGACTGAGATATATGAGACGGTTTTGCGATCTTATGACGCTGCATACGCTGCTATGAGGCCCGATGTTTATTGTAGGGAGGTGGACGCTGTTTCTCGTAAGGTGATCTCTGATGCGGGTTATGGGCGGAATTATTCTCACTCACTCGGCCATGGTGTGGGTTTGGAAATACACGAGCCTCCGTCTGTGAGCCAGAGTAGTAATGAGATACTCAGGAATGGTAATGTGGTTTCAAACGAGCCTGGCATCTACATACATGGCTTTGGCGGCGTCAGGATAGAGGATACGGTACTCATTACAAATGGTGGGCCGAGAAGGCTAACGGACTACCCCCGAGACATGGGGGCTGCGACGTTCTAACTACTTGCCGTAGCGCCTGCTCCGCTGCTGGTAGTTTCTTATCACCCTCTGTAGATCGATCTCCCTGAAGTCGGGCCAATAGACGTCTACTATGAAGAGTTCGCTGTACGCAGCTTGCCAGAGTAGGAAGTTGCTTAGGCGGGATTCGTTTCCTGTTCGTATTATGAGGTCAGGCTCTTGTTGGGGGAGGTGCTTCGTGTAGAGGTGTTCCTCGATGATTTTTTCGTCGATCTGCTCGGGCTCCAGCTTCCCAGCCTTGACGAGCATTCCTAGTTCCCTAGTCGCGTCCACTATCTCGGCGCGCCCACCATAGGCTAGGGCTATGTTGAGATAGAATTTATTATATTCTTTAGTTTGTTCCTCTACGTTTGCGATTAGTGCCTGGAGGTTCTCGGGAAGTAGGTTCCTTCGGCCTATGGCTTTTACTCGCACTCTGTTCTTCTGTAGTACATCGGAGGCAAGGACCTCCCTCAGCGCTTTTTCGTAGATCTTCATAAGCTCCTCGACCTCCTTCTCGTTTCGCTTGAAGTTCTCGGTCGAGAATGCGTAGATTGTAACGGTGCTTATGTTTAGTTTTAGGCACCATTCGAGGAAGTCTTTGACGTGTTCACCGCCAGCCCAGTGTCCTTCCCAGGGCTCCTTATTCTGCTCTCGGGCCCATCTTCGATTGCCATCGAGGATAATGCCGATGTGGTGCGGCATATCCGCCTCATTAAGTTGGCTTTTCAGCCATCGCCCATAGACCTTGTATACGCCAATTGTTGTTAAGAGGTCCTTGAGCATTATTATTCACATCAGATAGGGGCTTCTCATTTATAGATACTTCATTTAGACCGTTGTTACTCAGACTCTCGATCGCGCGCGCAAACTCAGGATAAGATTATTGAGAACGTGGTTGGTCTATCATGAGAATTATTTAACATAGAATTAAGAGTGCCCAGGCAAGATCACCGTAGCTGACCTCGCTTGCGCGTGATCAGTTTAAGAGTGTAGGTTTCTCGACTAGCCTAAGCCAGCCAAGTTCCTTCGCAGCCCACTCCTCACGGTTCTGCGGCTTTGGGGTCTTTCACTGCTTGGACCTTTCGTCCGCTCCCACCTGAGCAAAGCAATCTGCTCCTCTAGGGTATATCCGTGTTC
>MEZF01000030.1:179-2621 GCA_001774245.1 Candidatus Bathyarchaeota archaeon RBG_13_52_12 | reverse complement strand
CAGTCAATTAGTTATTTCTTAGCTGCCTATTATTCTCATTAATGTGCTGTATAAGCTAATAACGAGTTGTAGCCTAGTTATGCCGATAAATTGCGTTTGATACAGTCATGCACGCGGGCTTCAGAGCCTCTCGCGATGCTCCTTCGGATTGATCCTACCGTGCCTCCTATGTAGATGAGCGATTGTTCGTGCAAATTGATCTGCCCCACTCGCCTCTATTATAGAAAATCTAATCAAATTGAAAGCCGATTCTTAACTTGGTTAAAATGAAAAAAGAGGATAAAGATACAAAGAAGGTACCCAAAAAACCAAAAAAGGCATGTGATAAGGCGTCGCCCAGAAAGAGAATCGAGTTCGTCGTAACATATGAAGTTGAGGGGTCCAGGCCCAAGAAACATAAGGTACACGCTTACTCGAGAGAAGAGGCGGAGGAGATGATGACCAAGAAACTAGAATCGCAGATAGCATCCGGGGAGATCAATGGCTTCAAAATCATATCAGTGGAAATAGAAAATCAGCCATTATAACACATCCACGCATTCGCGCGAGCGAAACGTAGTAATCGAGTAAATTGCGTCCGAAAAGATGATTCTGGTTATATCTCCATTTTAGCCTAGAGTCATAAATCAATGATAACTTTAGCACTGTTTGTTCGGTTCATCAAACTCATTTTAAACGCTTCATGCTTTAACATTAAATGAGGCGCTTCTAATAGATCGTTGATTCTCTTGAGGAACGCTTGGACAGTAGCTATCGAGGCCCTTAGCTGGGTCGAGCTTCAAGAGATGAACGAGGACGCTGCATTAAGAAAAACGTTGAAACAGCTCCGAGTCAAGGATAGGAGGGCAGCCACTGATGCGGGCATCCTTCTCTACAATGTTATGAAGAGAATAAACACCATTGATTACCTCATCAATTCTGCCCTTGAGCCTCTCGGGTTTGACGCCCTCGACTTGGGCCTGAGAAGCTTCCTGAGGCTCTACACCTGCATGATCCACTACAGTGGTTGCTCCTACTCTGAGGCTCACCTGTTGACGGAGCATGCCAGGGACATCTGGGGTGATAAAAAGCTCAAGCCAATAGAGGACGCCCTTGACCTGATTCCATACCAAAGGATTCCATGGGATCAACTAAACAAGGTGGAGGAATCATCGTACAGGTGCTTCTTGCCCATATGGTACGTGAAGTACATCTTCAGATCCTTCGACGAGCGAACCGCAGCTGATCTAACCCAACCAGTTGACACGCCAAAGTACATTCGCGTAAACACCTTGAGAGGAAACGATTCAGTCATTAATCGTTTAAATAGGAGTGGTTTTCAGTTCGAGATTGTTCCAGAACTCAATCATACCTATCGTGTACTCGGCGACTCAAATGGTTTGACAGACACCAAGCCCTACAGGGGGGGCGTCTTCATAATTCAGGACAAAGCGAGCATACTCGTGTGCGAGGTCACCGCACCCAAACCAGGCGACACCGTGCTCGACATCTGCGCCGCGCCCGGTGTTAAAACGAGCCACCTCGCCGGGATCATGGGCAATCGTGGCAGGATCATCTCTATTGACTCCGATGCGAGGAGACTCGCCTCGTGGAGCAGGCTAATCGATAGGATGGGGGTTACAAATGCGAAGTCGATGCTAGTTGATGCTACTAGTGATTATAATCTCTCCACAGGTGAAGTGGACCTTGTTATTCTAGACCCTCCTTGCTCGGGAACGGGCACATTCAACACCATTCCTTCAGGTAAGTGGAGGGTGACTCATAGCTTAATCGTTGAGAAGGCGGGTATTCAGAAGGTGTTGATCGAGAAAGCGGCGTCCCATTTGAAGAAAGGTGGATCCCTGATCTATAGCACATGCAGCGTTACTGTTGAGGAGAATGAGGAGGTCATCAAGGGCTTCCTCGAGGGGCATCCTGATTTTAGACTCGTGGAGCCTAAGATAAGGTTGGGCGCGCAGGGTCTACTAGGGCTTAGAGAGGCTCAGAGACTCTTCCCCTCGGTTCATATGTGTGAAGGCTTTTTCATAGCAAAACTTGAGAAGTCCCGCGTAAGTATAGAGGATTGTGTGCCTCGTAACACATTATGAGAAGTAAAAATTAGTGCAATTTGTTGAAAATGTACAGTTTAGCGCGCGCTGTTTTTGATACATAGTCACCATACACGCACGCGTGCCGTAAGGTGGAGAGGTTCTCTTATAAACATCCTGAGTTGAATAGTAGTAATGGAGAAAAAGATTTGGGTTGATCCTCTATGGCTTCTAAATTTCTAGGGTTCAAACTTTGGAGGAATAAGAAATAATGCCACAGAAGCATAGAGGGATGTCAAAGAAGGGCGATAAGAGTCGAGCGAAGAAGGCGAAGAGAAAGGGGAAAAGGGCGAAAAAGTAGGCGCGCGCTTGTCCTGAGCCCAAGGAGCAGGGAGACGCTGGACAGTTATAAGGC
>MEZF01000030.1:0-152 GCA_001774245.1 Candidatus Bathyarchaeota archaeon RBG_13_52_12 | reverse complement strand
TCGACATCATGAAGGTCTTCAGAAACGTGGAGTACAGGCCGAAGCAGTTCCCCGGACTCGTCTTCAGGCTTAAGCGGCCGAAGACGGCGACCCTCATCTTCGGCAGCGGCAAGATGGTCTGCACGGGGGCGAAGTCGGAGAAGCAGGCGAGG
>MEZF01000029.1:4675-5285 GCA_001774245.1 Candidatus Bathyarchaeota archaeon RBG_13_52_12 | reverse complement strand
GTGACACTCTCCTGAATGTCCTTAGGCCCGTGGGCTGTCCCCGCAATGAAAATACCTTCAACGGCGGTGTCAAGTGGTTCAAGCTTCGGGCCGCGCTCCGCGAAGAAGCCATCGGTAGAGACGACGACGCCCAACTTCTGAGCGAGGCTTAGGGCACCTTTCGACGGTTCTAATCCAGTGGAGAGGACGAGCAAGTCTACGTAAAGCGGAACCACCTCGCCGAACTCGTCCTGGACGTCTATATGGATGGAGCCGTCAGGCATCGTCGTGACATCCTCCACCTCACCTCGAAGGAAGCGGACGCCTAGGTTCTGTGCCCTGTAATAGTAGTCTTCGTAGTGCTTTCCGGTGAGGCGAATGTCCTTGTGGATTATGGCGAGCCCCGACTCGGGGTAACTCTCCATTATCTCCGTTGCATGCTTCACCGCGATACCACAGCATATCTTGCTGCAGTACTCGTGGGTCTTGGGATCCCGTGATCCCACGCACTGGATCATGGCGATGCGCTTCGGTTCTTGACCGTCGCTTGGGCGGACTATCCGCCCTTTCGTAGGTCCTGACTGGTCGAGCATCCGTGCGAGTTGGAGTTGTGTGACGACGTTGGGATTCT
>MEZF01000029.1:4237-4630 GCA_001774245.1 Candidatus Bathyarchaeota archaeon RBG_13_52_12 | reverse complement strand
TGGCGATGACGACGGCGCCGACGTCGACCGTTATCTCCCTAGGCTGCTCGCTGAGGTCAATCGCTTTGACCGGACAGGCTTCGACACACTTTCCGCACCTTGTGCAGGTTCCGGGATCTATGGCGTATACTCTTGGGAGGGCTTGGTCGCTGAGCAGATAGATGGCCTTCCTCTTGTCCCATCCGAAGTTGAACTCGTTGGGAGCCTCTACTGGGCAGGCCTCGGTACACTTCCCGCAGTCCATACAAAGCTCTTGATTTACGAAGCGAGGATTTACCCTGATTGTAGCCTTGTAGTTACCGATGTGTCCTGTGAGCTTCATCAGATCGGCCGATGTCAGTATGTTGACATGCTCGTGGTGGGTGATCGTGTTCCTGTAGAAGCAGCGGCGGT
>MEZF01000029.1:2443-4172 GCA_001774245.1 Candidatus Bathyarchaeota archaeon RBG_13_52_12 | reverse complement strand
TGGAGAACCTTGCCACCGAGGAAGGGCGTCTTCTCCACTAGGAAGACCTCCATTCCTAGATCGCCCAGTCTCTTGGAGGCCTCTACCCCGGCGATGCCTCCTCCGAGGATCAAGACGGATTTATGGACCGAGAACCTCTTCCTCTCGATTGGCTCGAGGGTCTTAGCTCTCTCTATGGCTGCTTTGACTATGAACTTAGCTTTCTCGGTCGCCTTGAGTATCTGCCCGGGGTAGAGTAGGGCGCAGTGCTCTCTGATGTTCGCTATCTCCAGGAGGTACTTGTTCAACCTGACGCGCCCCATCATCCTCTGAAAGGTCGGTTCGTGTAACCAGGGGGAGCACCCCGCGACGACGACTCGATTGATGCCGTTGGAC
Source organism: Candidatus Bathyarchaeota archaeon RBG_13_52_12 (assembly GCA_001774245.1). Classification (GTDB taxonomy): domain Archaea; phylum Thermoproteota; class Bathyarchaeia; order TCS64; family TCS64; genus UBA8941. Next base: position 3,797 of record MEZF01000029.1, on the reverse strand, counting down.
TTGATCGCCTCGCTTATCGACTTTACACCTGAGTCGCTGCATGCGAAGTCATTCTCCTCGGTGTAGACGACTCCGGGGAGCTTCGAGGCGTACTCTTTCAAGCTCGTCGTATCCACGGATTTGGCGACGTTGAGTCCACAACGACAGACGAAGACGCCCACTCTTGGCTCCTCTTTGTTGTTGCTCATTTCTGCACCTTCTCAATCTGTTTGACTAAGCCATCAAGCTCTGTGAGGAACTGCTCCAGCATTGAGCCGCAACTCTTCAAGACCCTTACGGGCATCCCTGCTTCACCGTAGAGATTCTCCATGAACCTGAGCTGTCCCTCGGCGTGATCCACTCCCTTCTCGTAGTGGCAACGATCCTTAACGCATCCTATGAGCATGACGCCGTCGGCGCCATGGTCTATGGCACCCACTATGTGGCGGAGGCTGATGGTGCTCATGCAGGGGACGTATATGGGTATGAATGAGGGGCTGTACCTCGCCCCGGTCACACCGGCGATGTCCAGAAGCCTATAGCCGCAATCATTGCAAGCAAAGCCGATGATCCTCATCGACCCCTTACTGCCTTCAAGGGCGGCTTTTACTTGAGCGTCCACGAGGTCGAATCCAAAGTTCGGGTTATCCAAGGCCCTCGTCGGGCATGTAGAAATGCAGAGGCCGCAACTCTGACAAAGAACTTCGTCTATCCGAACAGGTCCCTCGGCGGGCATTGTGATGGCCTGGTACGGGCACACTGCCGGGCAGATACCGCAGCGTCCGCATCTAGCGGAGTCAACCTTCGGCGTCAGTATAGGTTTATTGACGTCAACCTCCATCATGAGGTGGAGGCCAGCCATCGCCGCAGCTGCGCTCGCCTGGGCTACTGATTCTGGGATGTCCTTCGGTGAGTGACACGCTCCCGCGAGGTAGATACCCGGGCACTTTGTTATGGTGCTCGCGACCTTCGTGTCTACCTCCTTGAAGAATCCGTCTCTGTCGATTTCGAGACCCAGTCTCTCGGCGAGTTCTTGAGTCCCCTTGCTCGGAACCATGCCTGTGCTAAGCACGACGAGGTCGCTCTGCACTGAGGCTTTCCGTCCCTTTCCGTCGGTGTATTCTACGACGAGTTCATAATCTTCGGCCTCCTTGACGGCGTCGATATTGCCGTGAACGAAGTTGATGCCCAGAGTCTTTACGCGGTTATAGAACTCCTCATAGTATTTGCCTCCGGCGCGTATGTCCTTGAAGAGAATGGTTATGTCTATGTCAGCGCCATGGTTGAGCTTGATCTCCTCAGCGTGCTTCATCGCCGCCAAGCAGCAGTATCGGCTGCACCATGGGTTTATTTCTGGGTCTCTGCTTCCGGCGCA
>MEZF01000029.1:1960-2252 GCA_001774245.1 Candidatus Bathyarchaeota archaeon RBG_13_52_12 | reverse complement strand
CGTAAATGTCCCTGAACTGCACATCATCCTTGAAGTTAATCGCCTGGTTTGGGCAGACACGCTCGCATAAACGGCAACTCCCTTTGGTAAGATATAGACAGGCCTCAGGGTCGATAATCTGCTTCCTCGGGATAGCGTTGGAGTGGGGAAGATATATGGCCTTCCGGTTGCTAATCCCCCCGTTTATTTGATCGGGGACGCTAACCGGGCACCTCTCTGTGCATTGGCCGCATGCGACACATTTCTCGGCATCCACGAATCGGGGCTTCCTCCTTACGTGTACGCGGTATCC
>MEZF01000029.1:0-1885 GCA_001774245.1 Candidatus Bathyarchaeota archaeon RBG_13_52_12 | reverse complement strand
CATCTTGGGGCCGCCGATGCATATGGCGCAGCTGTCCTCTGGGAAGGTCCTGCCAAGAAGGGGCATCAAGCCGCCGATCGTTGGCTCGCGCTCGACTAGGTGGACCATTACGCCTAACTTGGCGAGGTCGAGGGAAGCCTGGATGCCTGCGACGCCCCCACCTATTACGAGGACTTCGTTGAAGCGCTGCACTACCTTCCTTTCGAGGGGGGTGCTAAGCCTGGCTTTTTCAACAGCGACTCGGATGAGAGTCTTTGCCTTATCCGTCGCCTTCGCCCTGTCATCGTGGACGAGGGCGCATTGTTCTCGAACATTAGTGATGACCAACTGGTTGGGATCCAAGCCAGCGCCTTCCATCGCCCTTTGCAGTGGCCTCTCGAGCCTCGCCCTCGAACCCGTCACGGCGATAACGCTACTAACATCATTTCCGCCATTCCGCTTGATCTCTGTGAGCTTGTCGAGCATAACTTTCTGGTTGAGTACTAGTGTCTGGTAGGCACCATAGACGCCGTGGATCTTTTTCGCGTACTTCTCAAGGGCGTCGACGTCGAGCCTCTCCTTCAGGGTCTCCCCGAAGGTGTCGAATATGACTATTGTGCTCATTGAGGTCCCCCCCTATTGGAGTATTTTTCGCCGTCCACAGTTAGGTCGACTTCAACCATGTGGACGCTGCAGCTTAGGCAGGGGTCGTAGGCACGGACTATCTTCTCGATCCCCCACATAGCATCTTGTCTAGTCTCCTTTTTAGCGAAGGAGCTGGCGTGGGCATTAGCCCAGCGCCTGAGATTATTCTCGATGCTCTTGTGGTTAAAGGTCGTCGGGGCGACTATGTTCACCGCTTTTATTATCCCTCTCTCGTCTATCTCGTAGCTGTGGTAGAGGAGCCCACGGGGTGCCTCGACGAAGGCATATCCTGCGCCTGCCTTGGCCGTAACGGGCTCACGCGTTCTCTCCGACATTATGATGCTGTTCCCGAGGTCATAGAGCACCTCATCTACTGAGGCGACTAGTTCCACGGTTCTCGCGAGGTTGTAGGCAGCTGTATCGTCGGTCGGGCGTTTGAATATCTTCTCGTATGCTTTCAGGTAGTCTGCCGCTGTGCCCCACTGCATCTTGTCTATCACATTGATCCTCGCGAGTGGGCCTACCCTCATCAGCCCCCCTATGGGGCCCATGTCCTTCAGGTATTGTATTTTCGTGAAGCTGTGACCGCTTGTTGTCTCCTCGAGGCGCTTATAGTAGTCCTGGGCTGGGAACTGGAGGATTTGTTCTCCCTTACCGTTTTTTACTCTGATCTCGCCATCGTAGAGCTCGTATCCTCCCTCATTGGTGACCAGGCCCATGTAGGGGGTCTCAACACCCATATACTCGGTTGGGTCATCAGCCCGCTTCTGGTAGATTGAAAAGAATGCGTCAGCGATCTTCCTCACGTTTGTTAGGGCGACGCGCCCCTCCCTGAGGAGTTTGTACCTCGCCTCACCGGTGAGGCCCTTCGTCTGACCGCCGGGGACGCTCGTGACGATGTGTACTAAGCGCCCACCTATCTCGGTGACAACCCTGTTTCCATACTCGTGGAGCTGGAGGGCGGCGGTGGCGAGGTCTGGGTTGGCGTCCGCTACGCCCATGACATTGCGGTTCTGTATTGGGATTAGGTCGGGTAGGGCGAGGAAGGCTAGGTGGAGGGTGTGGCTTGTTATGAAGCTGGCGGCATTGATTGTGCGTCGCAGGAGCGTCGCGACTTCGGGTACGTGTACTCCCCACGCGTCCTCAACCGCTTTCACTGAGACGAGGTGGTGATTGACATAACAGATTCCGCAGATGCGCTCGCTGATTCTTGGAGCATCCTCCGCCTGTTTGTTCGTAAGGAGATACTCGAAGAACCTTG
>MEZF01000028.1:55471-75887 GCA_001774245.1 Candidatus Bathyarchaeota archaeon RBG_13_52_12 | reverse complement strand
ACGTTGTATGTCGTGACGTCCATGTTCTTGTCAGTCGTTTTGATCCTGAGTGTAACTTCCCCCTCCCTCTCCAGAGCTCTGACAAGGTACATGCCGTCCTCGTAGCTGACGCTTATTGAGGGGATGACGGGGCTGATGCCGCCCGTCTGTGGTCCATAGGCTGGGTACTGGTTCATGAATATCCAGCCCTTCGCCCCTGCGAGGACGCTTCTCATGAATTTTTCGGACCTATGAAGCGACCGTGTCATTCCTAGAGGGTTCGCGCTGCTCACCATCACGATGTCGCCATCGCACTCCTTCTTCCGCTTCTCATAGACTTCGACTGCACCGTCACCAAGCCAGACGAGTTTCGCTTCAACCTCGCCAGCGATGCTGTGGGGGAGGCTAATGCAGTCGATCTCCTTCTTGAAGGGGCTCACCATAGTCAGTTTCGCGGACCCCCTCTTCCATCCGGGGATCTTGTAGCTCTCGTAGTGGGCGTCCGCGATTCCGTAGCCCTTCAGCTTCTCCACCATGAACTTAACCGAGTCCAGATCACCTGGTGTACCCGGGAACCTACTCCCATGGACATCGCAGAGCACCTTCAGATTATCCATCGGCTCAGATGAAGTGTATATCTCCGAAACTACCTTCTTATCGACCTCAAGCCAGGGGTTGCTCAAAACACACGCACCGGAGAATCTGTGTCTGGAACGGATTTAAGATCTTTCAAGAATGTGCAGGTTACGATTCACGGCTGCTGACTAGCGAGGCCAGAATTCCCACAAGGCAGAGCCCAGAGAAGACGATGAACGCGATGTTTATGCTACCGGTTAAGGCGGAGTAGACCTCGGGCACGACCTCGACCCTCCCGATGAAGACCGCGAAGATTATCATTGTTATGCCTAGGCTCAGCATTTGCCCTGTAAGTCTCATGGTACCGAGCGTAGAGGATGCAACGCCGTAGAGCCTCTTCTCGACCGAGCTCATAATTGCATTGGTGTTCGGGGAAGAAAAGACCGAGAGCCCGAAGCCCAATGCAACTAGGCTCGCGACGACGATGAGCACGTTTGTCTGCTCGTTGAGGAAGACGAAGGGTATGAGTCCGAACATCGTAATTGCCATACCTATGGCGGCAACTTTTGTCGGCTCCATGCGGTCAGACAGCTTCCCTGCTATCGGGGAGAAGATCGCTTGTACGATGGGGGAGGCAATCAAGACAAGCCCGGCCTGCTCGGGGTCGAGACCCTTTATGTATTGGAGATAGAGGCTTATCAGGAAGGTCACGGCGTAGGTTGCGCTGAAGTTAATCAGCGCTGCTAGGTTGGAGAATGTGAAGGCACGGTTGCTCCTGAAGAGGTTTATGTCAAGGACAGGGTGCTCCGCTCGTGCCTCAACCCAGACGAAGACTCCTCCGGCAGCGAGCCCGAGCAGGATGGGTATTATGCTGCTCGTTAGGGGGATGAGGGAGAAGCCGTACATAATCGACAGCAGCATCAAGCTGTAGACGAGGGCCCCTCTGAGGTCGAAGCTCTCGCCGACGGCCTCCCTCCACTCACCTTTGAGACGCCAGACCATGAAGAGCACCGCGACGGCGCCTATCCCAGCTGTTACGAAGAGTATGCTCCTCCAGCCGAGGGTTTCCGTGATCAACCCACCGATGAATGGGCCAATGGAGAGGCCAACGTAGACTGTGGCAGCGTTTATGCCCAGTATAGCGCCTTTCTCCCTTGAGGGAGTAACGCTGACCAAGATGGCGACTCCGGTCCCGAAGATCATCGCCGATGAGACGCCTTGTAGAGCCCTCAGCCAGATGATCGTCAAGGCAGTTGGATAGATTCCAAGCAACATCGACGAGATTGTGAATGAGATGGTGCCATATAGGAAGACCCTCCGCCTTCCTTTGATGTCAGCTAGGCGCCCAAAGGGCACAAGGAACATGGCTGCAGCGAGGAGATAGGCTAGACTCGCCCAGCTCATCGTGATGGCGTCTAGGCTAAACTCCTTACTGATGCTCGGGAGGGCAATGTTGAAGCTACTAGAGGCGAAGGGAGTGAGGAAGGAGGTCAACGTGACGACCAGTAAGACGACTCGTCTGTCCACCTCGCCCAACATATAAGCCGCTCCGAAAGCTTGACCTATCGGAGAAAACCCCTAGGTATAAAAGCCCTCTGGGCTAGATAAGTGGGGCTGTAACTGCAATGACCCTGACCTCGTCGCAGCTATCCTCGCATCGGTCAGTGATGGTCTCGAGGGAGTCCATGAAGTCGGCGAGAAGAATAGCCGGCCCGATCTCCACGATCCCCGTCTTGAGGCCTGAGATGGAACGCCGCGCCATCTGATACAACCCATCCATTTCCTCCTCGAGTCTTTCCACTTCATCCGCAGCTTTTAGCGCGTCTTGAAATTCCCTGTTCGTCAGCTTCTCTATACAGTCATCGAGCTTGATGACGCAACTCGTGATTACCCGACTTATATCGCCCGTGATCTTTTTAACATCGTCTGGCATGTCCTTGAGGTTAAACTCGACGAGGATGCGACCCGTCTCGTTTATCCAGTCGATGACATCGTCTGTCTGCCTCGCGAGACGCATCAGGTCCTCACGCTCGGATACCGGGAGGTCACCCTTCGCAAGCTCACCGATTATCTTGCGCTTCAATAGGTCCGCCTCCTTCTCCTTAAGCTGAAGGATATCGAAGCTCCGAACCAGATCCTCCCTCTTTCCTTGGAGGGCGAAACTGATGCAGCGATCAAGTTGCTCGATGGCCATCACCGTGGCTTTCGAGTGTTCAAGCACCATGCTAATAGCTAAGACCTTTCGGCGGGTCTTCAACCAACTCTCTAGGGGTTTCACATTATCATCTCCACTTATTCAAGGGATAGAGCTTTCTCCAATCCTTCCTCTGGAAGCCCGTATAGTAAGAGGCTTCCCTCTGGCAGGGTCACATATGCCTTGTCTCCATTGACAAAACCCGATTCATCTTCAGTGATCGGTGTCTTCACCAGCAAGATTGCACCATTATCGGCTCTAACCTCATACCTCATAGAGTCTCCCACGAAGCTCGCGCTCACGATCTCGCAAGCCCAAGTATTCACATTTCCTGGCTTAGATGTTAAATCGATGAACTCGGGGCGGATCGCTAGGACGCATGTTTCACCATTAATTGGGAAGAATTCACCATTGATTCCTGCGCTTAGATTTAAGCCACTAACGTCGAACTGGGAGCCCCTTCCATTAACATTGGAAACTTTTCCGATCATGAAGTTAGCCTCTCCGAGGAATTTTGCTGTAAATATCTCCTTCGGCTTCAAGTAGAGCTGCATCGGGGAACCGACCTCGACTATCTTACCTGCCTTCATAACTACTACCCTATCAGACACAGAAAGTGCCTCCTCCTGGTCATGGGTGACATGGATCGCTGTTAGACCGAGATCCTTTACGAGCTTCCTCAGCTCGTAGCGGAGCACGGTCCTAACCTTCAAGTCAAGGGCCCCAAGTGGCTCATCAAGGAGTAGTAATAATGAGCCAGATGTGAGGGCACGTGAGATAGCAGTCTTCTGCCTGGCGCCTCCACTGAGCTCCTTAGGATAGAGGGAGACGTAATCCTCAAGGACCATCATGTGGAGCATCTCCTCGACCGGCCCTCTGCGATCAGTCGGTGGGACCCCCCTGACCATGAGGCCGTAGGATACATTGTCGTATACGTTCATGTGTGGGAAGAGCGCGATCTCCTGGAATACATAACCTACACCTCTTTCCTCAATGGGGAGAGGTGTAACCCTGTTACCATCTATTAGGATTTCGCCCGCATCTGGCTTAACAACACCGGCTATCGACTTGATAAATGTCGTCTTCCCGCAACCACTAGGGCCGACGATGGAGAGGTACTCGCCATTATTTATGGTGAGGTTAACACCGTTGAGGGCTGTGACCTTACCGTACTCCTTCCTCAGCCCTTCTGCTCTTATCTCAGGCATCTAGTTCGCCTCCAACTCCCCCTGCAGGCCGAGCGTGGGGTACTCGTAAATGTGCGTGTTCATGGGATCAAAGCTGATACTGACCCAGTCGCCTTTGTTGATCTCCGTATTCACCTCTTTTATAGGGACGCGTGCTGCGATTACGTCGCCATTTGTGAGCATTACGACGTAGCGTATGAAGCTGCCCAAGAAGTGGACTGCCGTCACCTCCCCGGACAGTCTGTTGGGCTCGTCGCCCTTTGGTTCAGGCATTATTGATGTGTTCTCCTCTCTGATGCTGAGGATGACTGCCTCGTCAGTCTCGAAGCTGGAGTCACGTACTCTGACTGTAAGGCCCTCCCTAAGTCTTAATGTGCTGCCCTCCTTCGACCTGGTCTTGACTATGGCCTCAAGGAAGGTCGTGTTGCCGACGAAGTTGGCGACGAATATCTTCTCCGGGCGGTTGTAGACGTGGTAGGGTGTACCTAACTGCTGGAGCTTTCCTTTTCGGAGGACGAGTATCCTGTCTCCTATGGTCATCGCCTCCTCCTGGTCGTGGGTTACGTGAATCACGGTAAGATTTGACTCCTTGGCGAGCTTCCTGAGTTTGGTTCTGAGCTCGAGGCGGAGTCTGCCGTCTAGTGCCCCAAGTGGCTCGTCAAGTAAGAGTAGCTTTGCCCCCGAGGCAAGACCCCTTGCGAGTGCTACACGTTGCTGCATGCCACCGCTGAGTTCGTTAGGGTAGGCGTCAGCTCTTTTATCGAGTCTTACAAGCTTGAGCATCCTCCCAGCGGTTTCCTCGGCTATTCCTCTGCTGGTATTCTTGGCTAATGGGCCAAATACGACGTTCTCGAGGATAGTCATGTGTGGGAAGAGGGCGTAGGTCTGCGGGACGTAGACGGCGTTTCTCTCTTCTGCTGATATTTCGGTAACCTTCTCACCATCTAAATAGACGTCACCATCGTCGGGGTGAAGTATCCCCGCTATCGAGCGGAGAAGTGTGGTTTTGCCGCTCCCAGTCGAGCCGAGGACACAGAGGTACTCGCGGTCCTTGACCTCGAAGGTTACATCGTCGAGCGCCTTTATGGCACCGAAACGTTTTGTTACATTAAGCAGACGAAGGGCTGGCATCTCACTTCTTCCCCCTATAGACTATGAGCCTTAATACCAAAAGCGACGCGAAGGAAGTAAGGACGAGGAATGCGATCCCCAACGCAATATCCGAGTCAGTAACGATGACCTGGTGTTTCACCCAGGATACGAGGAGGACGGGGGCGGTCTTCAAGGTCTGCGAGACGGCGGTGGCAGCACCCGTTTCATCTACGCTCCGTGTGAAAACGAGTATAGAACCCGAAAGGAAGCTATACTTAGTGAGCGGGAGGATTATCTTCCTAAAGACGCGGAATGGCCTACCACCGAGTGTTCTTGCCGTCTCCTCCATCTCTTCAGGTATCCCCTCTATCGCTGCGGCCATAGCTTGAACGAAGTAAGTGTAAGTGATAGTCATGTGGGCAAAGACAAGTATCCAAAACTCTGGAAGGAAGCTGAAGGAGCGCCAGAAGAAGCCGAGGGAGACGCCGAGAGCGACACTAGGCACAACGATGGGGACGTTAACTACAGCGTCGATTAGAGTGGTGGCCAGCTTACCTAACTTCTTCCTCGCGATTAGTATCGCGATTGGTAGCCCCATTACTATGTTGATGAGTGTGACGATGACGGCTATAACGTATGAGAGAGTCATGGACTGCCAGAAGCTTGACCAAACACCGAGACCAGAAATAGCCTTCTGAAGCGTGCCATCAGTCAAGGCGCCTATAGCTGGGAACGTGATGTAGATCGACGGGATCAACACGAATAATCCGAAGACAAGTAGAGTGACACCGTTCCTGATGTTGACGCTTCTATTTGAGCTCAGTCCCGCTTCTGGAACAGGGTAAACGTTTTTGATGGGTATCTTGAGTCTAGTCCCAAGGAGGCGTATAAGTGCGAAGACCGCCACCGAGGATATGATTAATGTGAAACTAACGAGGACCATTGGTCCCTCTAGGCCGGCGTCCTTTGCATTCTTTATAAATACAGGCCCATTCTCGAAGAGCCCCGCGACTATCACAGTGGCACCAGTCTCAGAAAGTGACCGAGCGAAAGCGAGTAGGAAGGCAGCTATGAGTCCCGGTCTGAGGAGTGGGAGCGTAACCGTCCTCGCTATTGGGAAGGCACGAGCTCCTAGGGTCTTCGCAGCTGTTTCGTAGATAGTGTTGTGAGCCATAAGCTCACCCACCATTACCCTAACTATAACTGGAAATGAGAACGCAAAGTGCAATAGGAGGACGAGTAAGAGGCCAGGTGGAACAATGACCCCGAGCACACTGACTGGACCAGTTTTTCCCCAGAAGAGCAGCGTGGAGAAACCCAGAGCGACCGTTGGGATGACGAAAGGAATGTCGGCGAGGGCATCGAGGATGCTAATCCAACGCGAGCCACCTGCAGAGATTATCCATGCGAGTGGTAAGCCAGCGATGAGGTCAAGTGATGCGACTGACAGGGCGATAATGAATGACCAGAATATCGCTGCCTCGGAGCGATTCACTAGCTCCGGGTTCGATAAGACCTGCTCAGCCAACCCGAGCTTAAATGATATGCCGAGAACGGGGGGTAGTAGAATGACGGAGATGAGGAAACTAACAGCGAAGGCGTAGACCACCTTCTTAACTTTGGGGCGTGAGGAGAGCTTATCAAGTGTCGCCATCACAGACTCGAACAACCTAATAGCCATCCCCTCCCCCCCATCTCAATAGTACGAGTCACCGATTTTAGTTATCGCACGTTGATGTACTGTTTATTATTTCCTTTCATAGAAAATATATCCCAACGTAAACTATGGAAAATATATAGATACAGGGGTCATAAGCGGAGGCTTTCAGCTCACTACTATCGATGTCTGGAAAAGGGATTTAAGCAAATCACATGAACCCTATTTGGGCTGCCGACTTGAGCGTGCTCATATTCACAGATAACCCGGGAGTGCAGGAAGTGAAGCTCGTTGCTGACGAACTAAGGAAGAGGGAGATACATGTACGCTCAATGGCACCCTGGGACTTCAATCTCCCAAAAATGCCAGAGCTGGACGTGAACCTCGTATACGCGCCAAGTAACATGCTCCATCGCGGAAGCACCTTCGAACTCACGCACAGACTCCTCATCCTCAGGGAGCTAGAGAGAAATGCGACAATTGTCAACCCAGTCGAGTCGATGCTCCAGTACTCCAAGGAACAGCTCACAATGCGCCTAACGGGCCTTGGCCTGCCTCACCCAAGGACAATAGCAACCGAAAACGTCGAGGAAGCGTACAGCTTCGCCCATAACCTGCTCGAACAGAGTAGTGAGGTCGTTCTTAAACCGACCTGTGGCGCGAGGGGCATAGGGGTCACGAAGCTCAGCGGAATAAGGAGACGCGACGACCTCCTCCAGTTCCTCGTCTGGTACACCCGCGAACACGCCGAAGGAGTCTACTACCTCCAAGAGTACGTGAAGAACCTTGGCTACGACGTCCGCTGCCTCGTAATAGACGGGAAGGTCGTTGGCAGGGAGAGACGGTTCAACCAGAAGGACTTCCGATACAACGTCGCTGTCGGCGGCTCTGCGGAAGCGTTCAATGACCCGATCTACGACGATCTCTCCGTTGCTGTAGCAGAGGCGACCGAGCTTAAAATATGCGGAGTCGACATCCTACCCGGTGAGGACGGCAAACCGTACATCCTAGAGGCAAATTGTTACCCCGGCTACAAGGCGCTCATAGAAGCAACGGGAATACCCATACACGAAAAGATAGCCGACTACCTGCAGAGCCTACTGCGCTAACTCCTCTTCCTGCGTGGGTTTCTCGAAGTATCTGTAGAAAGACCTAGGCAGCGTATGGTAGTCTGCACCCTCGATTTGCGGCGTAAGGTCTACGCTATTATAGGTGTCCATGAAGAGGATGACCTTATCCTTCTCACCTCTTTTTTTCAGCCAATCCAAGCCGCCGAGTAGTGTCTTCGAGGTATAAGTCGGGTCGAGTATGAGTCCTTCAAGCTCTTTCGCTTTCTTTATAGTAGATACGCACTCTGGCGTAAAGGCCGCGTAGCACTTTCCTAGGTAATCCTCAAGCATTATGAGCTCCTCTGACCTCGGCTTGACCTCAGGAACGCTTGGGTCCGCCTTCCTCATGAAGGTGTTAATGTTCCCAATCATCGAGGCGAATTTGCTGGTTGTTATATACCATGGCATAGATACCCTGACAGCTGCAACACGGGTCTGCATCCCCGCAAGCTTGAAACCTAACTGTAGCCCAGAGGCGGTCCCGAGTGACCCCGCCGCCGCGAGGACGTAGTCTGGCTCAGGCATCTCCCCCTGCTCAACCTGGTTCCTAATTTCAAATGCGGCGTTAACGTAGCCCATGTTACCGATGGGACTGCTCGCTCCTCCCGGAACGTAGTATGGCTTCTCACCCCTGAGCCCCTCCCAAGCGTAAGTCAGCCCGAACATGAGGAGTTCAACGGGCAAGTTCGGAGCGTAGTGCAGCTCAGTGCCATAATGGTGATCGAGAAGAAGATTTCTACGGACATACTCTGCGTTTGGCTGGTCGAAGACAAAGCCAACAACTCTGAACCCCATGTTCCTGCCATAGATGGTCGTCGCCAGAACCTGATTCGAGCCCGACCCACCGACAGCAATGAGAGTCTTCCGTCCAGTCGCCTTAGCATCGGCGAGGACCCACTCGAGCTTCCTAACCTTGTTGCCCCCATATATAGGGGAACTCTTGTCATCGCGCTTAACGTAGAGGTTCTTGAACCCCTCAACCTCGCCTAGTTTCTCGAGTTTCTGGATAGGCGTTGGAAATTCACCGAGGCCTATCCAAGGGATTGAATCAAGCCCGTGGTAGGTTTCGAAGATGATGGGCTTCAATGCTGCGTCACGGAGTAAGGTGGCCGAAGTCTGCTTAAGATTAACCACGTTGAGGCCTAAGAGATCAAAGAGTACCCTATTTCAGCTTCGACTTCTGATCTGGATAGCGGATCAGTCAGATTATCTTCCCGTCGTATTCGCAGGTCAGATGTAGCCACGGGTTTCAGGGTTCTTCTCACACGCGTTTGGTGGATGGGTTTAAGCCACATTAGATAGTCGTTTGAGTTTTCCATGAAATAGCGGGTTGAAATAACAGGGCTGATGACAACCGACTATGGTTATATACCCTATAGCAGTCTTCTAGCTGAAAGGTGTACGATTATGCCGAGCAAACCTTATGTGAAGTTGAACGCCGGCGACCCTGACGTCGAGGCTCCGAAGGATGCAGTGGACGCTGTACTGGAGGCGATCAAGAAGGGCGGTGCTTGGACTCACTACGGTGGGGTTGAGATCCCGAAGCAGTTCCGATTAGCTGTTGTAGACTATTATAAGAAGTGGATCGGTCCGGAATACAAGGAGTCGCAGGTTATCCCCGTGGCAGGTAGCAGTGCGGCCCTCTACATTGCGATGGCCTCCGTCCTCAAGGAGGGGGACGAGATCATCCTTTGGGAGCCGAGCTATAGCAACCACTACGTCATGCTCAGGGATATGGGGATCAAGATGCATATCCCCGAGCTGCCCCGCGAGAACAAGTACCACATGGACCTAGACAAGCTATCTAACCACGTCACGAGGAAGACAAAGGCTATCCTCGTCTGCAACCCTAACAACCCGACGGGAACAGTATACAAGAAAAAGGAGATCGAGGCGGTCGGCGACCTAGCTGAGGACAACGACCTAGCCATCTTCTCCGACGAGATCTACCTCCACTACGTTTACGACAACAACAAGTTCGTCGCCCCGAGCACCATTGGAAACCTCCGTGAGAGGACGATCAACATCATGAGCTTCAGCAAGACGTTCAGCATGACGGGTTGGAGGCTAGGGTACGTGATAGTACCAGATAAGTACCTTGTGAGTGCGCAGACGGTTGCACGCGTGACGGCCCCAAGGCCAGCGACGTTTGTCTACCCTGCTGGTGTGGCCTGCCTGCGGAGCGACTTCAAGTACGTTGATGAGAGGAGGAAGGAGTACTCGGCTCGCCGCGACTACTTCACAAAAGCGATTGACGACATGGGTATGCCATGCCACAAGTTCGAGGGCGCATTCTACGCATGGTTCGACGCTAGAAAGTATGGCTTGAAGAGCGAAGAGTTCATTGCACGGCTTGAGAAGGAGGAGAACGTTACACTGAGCAGTGGAGCTGGTTTCGGGACGAAACAGGAAGGCTTTATTAGAGTACCTATGACCGCGCCAATACCTGTCCTCAAAGATGTTGTGGAGCGCGTCCGCTGCTTCACTGCAAAACTATAAGCTGTTCCTCATTACCCTTTTCGATTTCGCGCGTGCACTCCCTCTCCTCATGTTTTTTATCGGCTAAGCGTGTGGTTTACCCATGCTCATTCTGAGCGATCAGGATATAGCTAAGCTGTTGACGATGAAGGAGGCGATCGAGGTGGTGGAGGAGGCGTTCGGGCAGCTCCGCCACGGGAATGTCGTGATGCCGACGAGGAGCACGATCATGCTGCCCCGATACAACGGGAGCATCAGCTTCATGCCTTCCTATCTAGGGGAGTCAGGTGCGCAGGCGACGAAAATAATAAGCATCTACCCCGACAACCCGAAGAAGGGGTTGCAAACGACGGCGGCGTGGATCATAGTGAACGATCCAGAGACGGGGCAGGTCAAGGCCTTCATGGATGGAACCTACCTCACCGGAATTAGAACTGGGGCGGTTTCTGGTGTGGCCCTAAAATACCTTGCCCCAAAGGAGGCTAGAGTCGCGGCGGTCTTCGGCGCTGGGGCTCAGGCTAGGAACCAGGCGTGGGCTGCTGCCACGGTCCGAAAGCTCGACGAGATCAGGGTCTACGACCCAATAAGGCCAGCCGTTGACAGGTTCGCGGCTGACATGAGTAAGAGGCTTGGTATACCCATCGTGAAAGCGGCGAGTGGCGAGGAGGCGTGCAGGGAGGCGGACATTGTACTCACAGCCACGACGTCCAAGACGCCCGTTGTGAGGCGCAACTGGCTCAGCGATAAGGTCCACATCTCCGCTATAGGAGCCTTCTACCCCGAGTGCAGAGAATTAGAGACGGGAATAATCCGTGACGCGAAAGTGGTCATCGACGAGTGGGAGGCTATTAAGCTCGAGGCAGGCGATATACTAATCCCCATACAGGAAGGCGCGATAACCGAAAGCCACGTCTACGCCGAGCTAGGGGAATTGGTCACAGGCGAGAAGCAAGGTAGAACACCCGAGGACGGCTTAACCGTCTTCAAGAGCGTCGGCATAGCAATACAGGACTCGTCCGTCGCTAACCTAGTTCTCAACAAGATCAAACAGAGCGCCTGAACATCAGTTCTTAAAACTCCTTAAGGCGGATCGACCAGCTATTACTGGTTATTTCCATGAGGATCGATGTTGTTATGTTGATCGGCGGCCTCCCCGAGGTGGACCTGAAGAGAAGGCTCGAGACACTGAGGAGCTACGCATCGGTGGGCACGGAGGTTAGGCTCGTAATGACGAAAAACCCGCCGCCTTCTGTTGACTCGTTGGCTGAGATGGAGTTGGCGGCTCCAGGAATTCTGGAAAGAGTACTTCAATCTGAGAGAGAAGGCGCGGATGCGGTGCTGATCTGGGGCGGCCACGACCCGTCTTTACTCTCATCTCGAAGCCTCGTAGACATCCCCGTGATAGGCCCGGGGAGCGCCTCGATGCACATCGCCGCATTCCTCGCTGACTACTTCAGCCTCATAGTCCAGCTACCCGAGGTGGAACAGCTAGCGTGGCGACAGATTAGAGACTACAGGTTTGAGGAGAAGTGCATCGGCGTCTACAGCGTCGACATCCCCGTACTAGAGCTTGGGAAGCCAGAGAGCTATGACGCGGTGAAGGAGACGGTGATCGAGTCAATCGAGGACGGAGCGGACGCTGTCTGTTTTGGCTGCATGGCGCTGAACAACCATGTGGACAAGCTCACGGAGGAGCTGCGGGAATCCAACCCTGGGGCGACGATAGTGCACCCGGGTCGGACCTCGATCAGGTTAGCGGAGATGTTGGTGGAACTTGGCTTAACCCAAAGCAGGTTCACATACCCGAGCCCCCCGAAGCCCTTAAAGCTCTAAACAAGGTGTCAATATTGCATTCTCTGAGGCGTAAGGACAAGGAGATCACCGAAGAGGTAGAGTTGAAGGCCATCCTAAAGGAGGCAAAACACGTCACTCTGGCGATGAGCCTCGGAGACGAGCCCTACCTCGCTACCTTAAGCCACGGTTACAACGAGGAGCAGAATTGCATCTACTTCCACAGCGCTCCGGATGGGAAAAAAGTCGAGATCCTTAAAGCGAATCCACGGATCTGGGGACAAGCCCTCATCGACGACGGTTACCAACAGGGGAACTGCGACCACTTATATAGGACCACCCAGTTCAGCGGCCGAGTCATATTCGTCGACGATCAAAGGGAGAAGGAAAACGCACTGCGCTTGATGATCAGACATCTAGACGACCATCCTGAAAAAATCATTGAGAGCCAGATCACGCCACACTCTACGAGACGCATCCTAGTGGGCAGGATAGACATCGACTATATGAGTGGTAAGAAGGCCGACAAGGTGATAGTTCAACTCTAAGCACACGCTATGCATTAATAATTACAAAATAATAGTTTTACACGCGCGATATGAAAAGAATCGGTGCTCCAGTAACTTGTTGACTAATTAGTTAGCTTCTGCCCCATGAGCCGTTATCTTAAAACATAAGCTAAGACAATTTCACGTGATTCGACCAGAGGGAGCGAAGTCATTGACTAAAAAGTTCTATGCGAAGGTAGATGAGGCTACCTGCAAGGGCTGCGGAATCTGCGTCCACATCTGTGAAACGAAGGGGGGGAAGAACTTGAAGAACGGGCTAAAGAGAACCCTCCTAGGGGGCACCCTTCCGGAGGGGGCTGATAAATGTACCGGATGTCGATGGTGCGAGCGCTATTGCCCAGACTTCGCAATAAAAGTCGAGGAAGTGACACCCGTTGCTTAAACCGGGCAAGCACCTAGTATTGGGTAACATCGCCTGCGCGGAAGGCGCGCTACGCGCTGGGTGCCGCCTCTTCGCCGGATACCCCATCACCCCCGCCAACGAGATCACAGAGTACATGAGCAACGAGCTGCCCAAGGCGAATGGCTCGTTTCTCCAGATGGAGGACGAGATCGCGAGCATCGCCGCCTGTATAGGTGGGAGTTGGGCAGGCGCAAAGGCTATGACAGCCACAAGCGGTCCCGGCTTCAGCCTCATGCAGGAGAATCTGAGCTACGCCCACATGACGGAGACTCCTCTCGTAGTCGTCGACGTTCAGCGCAGCGGCCCATCGACTGGGCAGTCGACTGATGCCTCGCAGCAGGACTTCTACCAGGCCCGGTATGGCGCTCATGGTGACTATGAGATAATCGCACTCTCACCTTGGAGTGCTCAGGAAATGTTCGACCTCACCATCCGCGCCTTCAACCTCGCCGAGCAATACAGGACCCCCGTCTACTTCCTCGCCGACGGGATGATCGGCCACATAAGAGAGGAGCTGGCCGTGCCTGAGAATATCGATGTAATCAACAGGAAAGCGCCCTCTGGACCCAGTGTCACCCCATTTGGCACGGATGACCCTAGCCTCGTTCCCGAGATGCCCAAGTTCGGCCAAGGCTACCGTCTGCAAGTTACAGGCAGCAGCCACCGACCCAACGGCGTCAGGGACTCTAGCCCCAAAGTCCACGGCGACATTATCAGGCGAATAATGAAGAAGATAGCGCAAGCTGAGCCCAAGATAAGAGACGTCGCAAAGCTCAACCTCGACGACGCCAAAATCGGCGTCATCAGCTTCGGCGCGTCTGCCCGACCCAGCTACGGGGCCGTCAAAAAGACCCGTGAGGAGGGAATAAAAGCGGGGCTGCTTAGACTAAAGACCCTCTGGCCCCTCCCTGAGGAGGAGTTCACGAAACTCGCTAATCAGGTCGACGCGATCCTCGTCGTCGAGATGAACGCGGGGAAGCTTGTTCGTGAGGTCCAGCGCGTCGCCTGCGGTGAAACGAAGATCGCATCACTTACACGACTCGGCGGGGTCACGCCTACGCAGGGCGATATCGCTCAAGAGATAAGGAGGCTCGCGCAATGAAGAACCTAGGACAGCTTAAGGCTGACTACATAGTCCAGAACCTGAACGCGTTCTGTCCCGGCTGCGGGAACGGTATAATACTCAACTGTTTCGTCCGCGCCGTAGACGACCTAGGATGGAACGTAAACGACATACTCTGCGTCTCAGGGATCGGGTGTAGTAGTTGGATCCCGAGCCCCCACTTCAGGGGAGACACCCTTCACACGACCCACGGGAGGGCCCTCGCCTTTGCCACGGGTGCAAAGGTCTTCAACCCATCGCTGAAGACGGTAGTCTTCACCGGAGACGGCGACGGAGCAGGGATCGGCGGAAACCACCTCATCCACGCAGCACGCCGAAACATCGGCCTCACCTGCATACTAGTGAACAACTTCAACTACGCCATGACCGGCGGGCAGATCGCCCCCACGACCCTACACGACTCAAAGACGAGTACGAGCCCCTACGGAAACCCGGAGCAACCCTTCGACATCGCCAAACTCGTGGCAGCAGCTGGTGCCACCTACGTCGCAAAGTGGACGACGAACCACGTCCTCGAACTCACCCGGAGCATAAAGGAGGCAATGCAGAACCCCGGCTTCAGCTTCATCGAGGTCCTAAGCCAGTGCCCGACACAGCAGAGGAACATACTCGGCGTACGCGCCCCGCCACAGGAACTCCCCAGCAGGCTCCTCGACATGCTCGCGGAGAGCACCTACATAAACGACGGAGAGGAGAAGCGGAGTTACATCTACACAGTCCTCGCCGGAGAGCCAACATCTGCCCTCAAAGCAGTTGAGAAAGCCCTAGGTGACTCTGGGAAGGCGCAGCTTGTCGACCACCTCACCCTCGGCAGGGTTGCCAGGGTTGAGGCGACGGACATTGAAGCAGCAAAGGCGAGGCTCGGAATCCCCGAGGTCAAACGCATAACAGACTCCCGCGAGGGAAAGCAGGAGATCGGGGTCTTCGTTCGGAAACAACGCCTAGAGTACACCGAGGCTCTACGTGAGGTCGGCAGACGCGCACGAGGTGAGCAGTGATGCAGACTAACATTATGATCAGCGGCACTGGTGGTCAGGGCATCCTCGCCGCCGCCGACTTCCTCAGCGAGGCACTCTTCAGGAACGGATTCCACGTCGTCGGGACACGCAGCTACGGCGCCGAGGCACGCGGCGGCAGCGCCCAGAGCATCGTCATAGCCAGCGACGTAGAGATACATGACATCCAGTTCGAAGCAAGCGACGCGATGCTAATACTCAGCCTCCCCGCCTACAAGAAGTACATAGGTGTCGCCAGGAAGAGTAGCTTAGTCATGGTGGACAGCCATGTACTCTCACGCCTCAAACCCGAGGAAGTGAGAAAGGACGTGGAGCAAGTCGCCGTCCCAGCCGCGGATCTCGCGGAGAAGCTAGGGAACCCAATCGTAGCAAACATGGTGATCCTCGCCGCCTACACCAAGAAGACGGGGATCATAACCCTAGACCAGCTCAGAAACGCCGTGAAGACGCTTATGAGGCCACAGTTCCGCGACTTGAATCTCAAGGCCATAGAGGCTGGGGCTAAGTCGATCTGAGGGGATCGCCACGAGCAGGGAGTATCCGGCCCATCCCATCCCCGGCGTCGCTGGAATAGTCGTTAAGAAGAAAGATGTTCTCCTCGTTATGCGGGGCGGGGAGCCAAGCAAGGGGAAGTGGGGCATACCCGGAGGGGTCGTGGAGGTCGGGGAGACCGTAGAAGAGGCTGTGGTGAGGGAGGTACGCGAGGAGACAGGCTGCTATTGCACCCCTATCAAGCATCTCGCCACATTCGATTCCGTCCGCCGCGATGAGGACGGTCGCGTCCACTGGCATTACATCCTGTTCGAGTATCTTTGCCGCTACGTCTCGGGGGAGCCCCACGCTGGCGACGACGCCGCAGAGGCACGGTGGGTCAGCCTCAATAACCTCGGTGCTGTTGACATAATGGAATCGACACGCCAGTTCGTTGAGAAGACAGCACACGAGGAAGGGCTCCTCGCCTAGGACTCGAAGCCGTTTTTAACCCATCACCTCTAAGCATAATGAGGCGTAGAGTTGTTCAGGGTCAGTGTCGACGTCGGGGGCACCTTCACCGACCTCGTCGCCCTCAATGAGGAGACGGGGAAAGTAGAGAACATCAAGGTCCCCTCAGTCCCGAGGAACCCTGAGAGAGGGGTCACAGACGCCTTAGAGATCTTCTTACGGGGGCACACACCGGAAGATGTTAAGATCGTCGGCCACGCCACGACGATCGCCACGAACGCCCTACTGGGGCAAGTTGACCTTGAGATACCCAAGATCGCCCTCGTTACGACGCGCGGATTCCGCGATGTGGTCGAGATAGGCCGCCAGAGGCGCTCCGAAGTCTACAATCTCTTCTTCCAGCGCCCGCCCATGCTCGTGGAGCGGAAGCTGAGGTTCGAAGTCGATGAACGTGTAGAACACGATGGCAGAATCTTAAAAGCTTTGGATGAGGGACAACTTGAGAACGTCCTTGACGAGATAAGTGGTCTCGGCGTCTCTTCAGTCGCCTTCTCTTTCCTGAACAGCTACGCCAACGCTTCCCATGAGGAGAGAGCGTTCGCCATGGCTAAGGCGAAGAACGCGTCACTATACCTTACAGCGTCCACCCGCGTCTCCAATGAGTACCGTGAGTACGAGCGCACAAGCACCGCTGTAGTCAATGCAGCCCTCATGCCTATCATCCACAAGTACCTTTCAAAACTCGAAGAAGATCTGAGGAAGATGGGGGTAGAGGCACCTCTCTACGTGATGCAGAGCAACGGGGGGCTCTCAATGGCAATGAGCGTCGCCGAGAAGCCAGTCACGATTGTGGAGTCAGGTCCAGCGGCTGGGGTAATCGCCGCGGCTTGGCTTGGGGAGCTAGCAGGGGCTAGAGATATTATCAGCTTCGACATGGGTGGCACAACAGCCAAGGTGGGGACCGTCAGGGGCAGAATACCCGAGATCGTCCCCGAATACGAGGTCGCCGGTCACATCCACATGGGACGCCTCGTAAAGGGGAGCGGCTACCCCGTAAGGTTCCCTTTTGTAGACCTCGCAGAGTGTAGTAGCGGTGGCGGGACCATCGCCTGGGCCGACGAGGGTGGAGCATTGAGGATCGGCCCCACAAGTGCAGGCGCCTACCCGGGCCCCGCATGCTACGGACGCGGGGGTTCCAAGCCAACGATAACCGATGCAAACCTGCTCCTCGGGCGCCTTAACCCCGGAAACCTACTGAGTGGAGGCATGCCAATCTACCCCCAAAAGGGAAGGGAAGCACTAGAGGACCTCGGTGACAAGGTCGCAATGGGCACCGAGGAGGTCGCCACAGCCATTATACGCATAGCCAACTCGATGATGGGGAAGATACTTCGCATGGTCTCCGTTGAGCGAGGCTACGACCCCAGGGGGTACACCCTCGTCGCCTTCGGCGGCGCTGGCCCGATGCATGTATGCGCTCTAGCGGAGGAGCTCGAGGTCAAAAGGATAATAGTGCCATCCAACCCGGGCATGTTTAGCGCTCTCGGCTTACTGACAGCCGACATGTTTCATGACTACATCCATCCCGTTGTGAAGCGTGTGAGCCTAGTGGACCCGATAGAGATCGAGGCGGCTTTCCGAATGATGGAGAAGGAGGGGAAGGACACTCTCACGTCTGAAGGCGTCAAGTTGAGGAGCATGAGTTTCATCCGTCAATTTGACCTCAGATACCTCGGACAGGCCTATGAGCTCACGGTGAAAGCCCCAGATAGAGTAGATGCCGAATCGCTGGCTGCGACTATCATCGATTTTCATAGACGCCACACCGAGTCGTATGGGTACTCCGCCGAAGGAGAGCCCGTCGAGCTAGTAAATCTCCGACTCAGGGCTGTGGGCGCTATTCCCAAGCCTGATTTAAAAGAGACAAATTGTAGGGGCAAGCCAGACAAAATCGGGACGCGTCGCATTTACTTCGAGACTGACGATCTCTGGGCCGAGACCTCTATCTACGAGAGAGGAGGGAGTTGGAATAGCGAGTTTACAGGGCCCGCTGTAATAGAGCAGTACGATGCTACAACCGTAATCTATCCCGGTTGGTGTGTAGAGACAGATGAATTTGGTGACATGATACTCGAGAGGGTTGAGCGATGAGCGTCGACAGGACTACCGTCGAAGTGATCAGGGGTGCCCTAGTATACGCAGCTGAGGAGATGGGTATCGCCCTAAAGAAGTCAGCGTACAGCCCCAACATCAAGGAGAGGATGGATCATAGTTGCGCTCTCTTCGACCCGAAGCGCCGCCTCATAGCTCAGGCGGAGCACATTCCCGTACACCTCGGCTCTATGGCCTTCGCCGTCCGGGAGGGACTTTCTGCCTATAAGGGGACGCTGGGACCCGGAGACATGATACTTCTCAATGATCCCTACCTGAGTGGCACTCATCTTCCCGACCTAACTCTCATAGCCCCGATTTACCACGTCGACCATCTCATCGGTTACGCCGCGAACAAGGCCCACCACACAGATGTCGGCGGTAAGGCGCCAGGCAGCATCGCAGGCGACTCTACGGAGCTCTATCAGGAGGGGATCATCATACCGCCCGTAAAGTTCGTCAGGGGGGGCGCTATAGATCCTGAACTCAGCTGGCTCATAAGGAGCAACGTGAGGACCCCCGATGTTCAGATGGGGGACCTGCGTGCCCAGATCGCGGCCAATTACACGGGCATCAGGCGCGTCCTCGAACTCACCGAGAAGTATGGGGCCTATGTTCTCCACACCTCCATGGAGGAGATCATGGATTACTCGGAGCGCCGAATGAGAGCCGCTATCTCGGAGATGCCCAGCGGGGTCTATGAGGCCTCTGACTACATGGAGGATGTCCCCGGTTGGGGGTTCGCCGAGCTTAGAGTCAGAGTCACTGTGGAAGGGGGTGGCATCAGCTTCGACTATTCGGGGACATGTCCGCAGGTCGAAGCGCCAATCAACGCTCCGCTCGGCGTTACCATAGCGGGCATATACTACACCCTAATTACTGTCACTGACCCGACCATCCCCGTCAACGACGGCTGCTTCCGCCCCGTGACCCTCATTATACCCGAAGGCACCATGACGAACCCGCGGAGACCAGCACCAGTCGCGGGTGGAAACGTCGAGACAAGCCAGCGCAACGTCGACGTACTAATGAAGGCATTCTCTAAGATTGTGCCGGGTAAGGTCACCGCCGCCGGAT
The DNA here is from genome assembly GCA_001774245.1 of Candidatus Bathyarchaeota archaeon RBG_13_52_12. Classification (GTDB taxonomy): domain Archaea; phylum Thermoproteota; class Bathyarchaeia; order TCS64; family TCS64; genus UBA8941. The sequence goes on along the minus strand of MEZF01000028.1, from coordinate 56,543 downwards.
TGGGCACCATGAACAACGTGAGTGTCGGCGGTATACGCCCTGACGGCACTCCGTGGACCTTCTACGAAACAATCGGGGGAGGTTCAGGAGGCCGTTATAACAGTGATGGTGTCGACGGTGTCCACGTAAACATGACTAACACGATGAACACCCCTATCGAAAGCATCGAAGCCTACCTGCCCATGCGATTCCTCTCCTACGGTCTACTCCCAGACACGGGCGGCGCAGGGGAGTACCGCGGGGGATGCGGAATAGAGCGAAGCTGGATGCTAACCGCCCCGAGGGCAACCCTCAGCATACTAGCCGAGAGGACTAAGATCAATCCCTGGGGCCTGGAGGGTGGCGAACCCGGCGCCCTGGGAGAGTACGTGATCGTTAAGAGGAACGGGGAAATCTTAAAACTCCCGTCAAAGTGCACGGTCCAGATGGAGGAGGAGGACTCCCTCATTGTCCATACGCCGGGAGGAGGGGGGTTCGGCGACCCAAAAAAGAGAGCCCCCGAGAAGATTAACAGAGACATTTCTAATGGCCTTGTATCAGTCGAGGCTGCCCTGCGGATATACGGCATTAAAATACTTTAAATCTGGATAAGAAGGGGTTGACCTCTCTCTCCTCTCTACGCCTTGAAGAAGCTCTTCATCGTTATGATGACCAAGCTCGCTGCAAGGCTGAATACTGCGCAGAAGTAAAATATCCACTCAATTGGCGCGATGGTTAAGATGTAGCTATCAGCGAAGACACCTAGGGTCCCACCAAGGCTCATCGTCATCCCCCAGACACCGGTTGCGGACCCTCTGTCCTTAACCGGAAGCGCCTCCATCGTGACAGCTTGACTGACTGGGAATTCGAGGACGGCACAGAGTCCAAGGATGGCCATCAAGACGACTAGTATTATTGGCGCATTTGTGTAAGGTAGGAGCCCAAAGGCTACGACGCTTACGAGCAGGCCAATGACTATCGGGACGAAGCGCCCTATCCTGTCGGAGATGGTGCCCACAATTGGAAGCCCTATAGCTATTATAAGGGCGTTCGCAGTAAGGGCTAACCCGATGGATACCTCGTTGAATCCTAG
>MEZF01000028.1:49991-55460 GCA_001774245.1 Candidatus Bathyarchaeota archaeon RBG_13_52_12 | reverse complement strand
AGAGGGGGATGAAAGTTATTAGTCCAAAGTGGCAGAAGGCGTGGCTGAAGACCGCGACGGAGCCGACGAAGACTCTTCTATTGCCGAGCATTCGGCGCATCGTAGAGGGGAACTCCTTGAGGAGTTTGAGGGTCTCCCCCGACATCTTCTCACCGTTGCTGTGTTCGACGTCGTCTCGGGTGAATAACCAGAAGATTATAATGCTCGTTCCCGTGAGAGCACCCGCGATGAGAAAGATAGGCCTGTATTCTGGGAAGTAGAGGACGAGGAAGCCACCAACGCTCGGGCCGATTATACTGCTTGTTGCCCAGCCCATGTGGAAGCGGCCCATAGCTGTCCCCGCCTTCTCTGGCGGATATAGGCTGGAGGCATAAGCCTCGGCTGGTGGGAACAAGACACTGATGCCAAGTCCACTCACGAACATAGCTATGAGAGGGAGCGCCGCGTCGCGGGCGAGATAGTAAATGAAAGGCACGAAGGTCAGGAACGCTAAACCGAGGAAGATGAGTTTCTTTCTGCCAAAGATGTCGCTCAGCGAGCCTGATATTAATCTAAGGAGAGTCTGCTCAATATTCCTAATATTGTAGACAAGGCCAACGACCGCGGGGGAGATGCCTAGACCTGTGATGAAGAGTGGCTGAAAGCTCTGAGGGATCGTGTCGCCAAACATCGCTGTGAATGTTGCGCCCCATATTCCGAGGAAAATAAGCCTTTTTTTACTGTCCATTCTGTACTCGCCGAATACGTAGGAGGCGAAGTGACCGGGATTAAAACCTTCCCAAGAGACGAGATTGTCTCAAAAGTTCGCGTATCCCGCGTTTTAAGAAGGAGGGGTTATAAGTAGCTGCCTCTGAGCAACTGCTGATATGTGCCTCGCGATCCCCGGAAAGGTAGAGTCGATAGATGGCAGAACTGCTATAGTTGACTTCGGCGGCGTTAAACGTGAGGCAATAATTGACCTCATGGAGAAGGGATCAGTCAACCCCGGGACTTGGGTCCTAGTTCACACTGGCTTCGTGATACAGATCCTCGACGAAAAGGAGGCCTTGGAGACCCTCGACGCCTGGAGAGAGGTTCTCAGTAATACACCGGGTCCAGAGGAAGAAGCCTAAATTTCTCTTCTCAGCTCGTAGACGACGCCGTCAAGCCATACTCCGTTTAGCTCAACGGCCTTCTTCTTGTATTCGATTTCGTTGAAGCCTAGCTTCTCAAGCACTCTAAGTGAGGGCGTATTATGTGGGTTGGCCTCAGCGGTTATTCGCTCTATTCCCTGGTCAAAGAGGTGTTGGATCAGGGTGGCAACTGCTTCGGTGCAATATCCTCTACCCCGCGCAAGGGGAATTACACGGTACCCTATCTGTACTGAGCCATCCTTATGGTACCTTCCAAGAATCTGCCCCACCTTCTCGCCAAGCGTGTTTTCAATGATGTACCATAGCTGATCAGGCTTATTCCCTAGGAGCCAGTCCTCAAGATCCCCTCTGGTTACAGGCTCATATGGCTCAAACTCGCCTGTATAGTCGGAGTCGTTGTTCCACCTTAGGAGGAAGTCGGCGTCCTCGATTCCAAAGGGTTTCAGTTGTAAGGTCTTCCCGTTGATCATGATGTCATGAACTTGTCTCCGATTGTAATATCGTTGCGGGTTGGTTTCGGGTAAACATTAAACGCGGGACTACCCCTCTATTCCTGAGCACATATGGTCGACTACTGGCGTGACTTCCCCGCGGGACCCAATGCACCAAACGAGATTTATGTAGTCACTGAGATTACGCGCGGTGGACGGAATAAATACGAGTATAAGGCAAAGCAAGGGGTCTTCATCCTAGACCGTGTCCTTTACACCTATTGTCCATGTGACTACGGCTTCATACCTCAGACCCTTGATGATGATGGCGACCCCCTTGATGTTGTGCTCCTCATCAATGAACACACATTTACAGGCTGTGTTACTGTAGCGCGCCCAGTGGCAAATATTAAGATGTGGGACGATGGAGTCCTCGACGATAAGATAGTTGCAGTCAGTACAACGGACCCATTCTATAGGCATATCAAGAGCCTCACGGATATTCCCAGGAGCGTGATCGACGAGCTGAACTATTTCTATAACAACTATAAGCGGCCGGAGAACAAGGAGACACGCGTCGAAACCTGGAACGACATCAGTGATGCGAAGGCGTTGATAGAGGAGTGCCAGAAAAGGTTCTGGGAGAACTATGCCGAGCTCAAGTCCTAAACACTCAGAAAGACATTAATCACCTAGCATCGGTTATGGTCCTAGGTGCATATTTTGGATCACGAGCGCGAGTTACTCATGATTCCGGGACCTACAATGGTCTCGCCTAGAGTCCTCAGGGCTCTTGCTAAGCCGATTCTAAGCCACGGCGCGGCGGAGTTCACCGAGGCATACGCGGAGACGCTAAAACTCCAGAAGAGCCTCTTCGTGACCAGCGGGACGCCATTCCTCCTCGCGGGGAGCGGCACCCTCGGTATGGAGGCCGCTGCTGCCAACCTTGTCGAGAAGGGTGACAAGGTCCTCTGCATCGAGAACGGGTTCTTCGGCGAAAAGTGGCAGGAGATAGTACCCGGCCACGGGGGAGTCGCCGACCGCCTAACCTTCGAGTGGGGGAAGGCGGTGGACCTCAAGCTGGTGAAGGAGAAGCTCGGCAAGGGGGGCTACAAGGCTGTCTGCGTCGAGCACGTAGACACGAGCACTGGGATCGGGAACCCCATAGAGGAGATCGGTAAGCTGGTCAAGGGAACCGACTCAGTCTACGTTGTAGACAGCGTCTGCGGTGTCGGCGGCATGCCCCTAAAGATGGATGAGTGGGGCATCGACTTCTGCCTCTCCGGCAGCCAAAAAGCCATCGGGGCCCCGCCGGGGCTTAGCCTATTCTGTTTTAATGATAAGGCTTGGAAGGCGATAGAAGCCAGAAAGACTCCCATCGCGGATTACTATACCAACCTAAAGAGGTGGCGCCCCATCATGGAGGACCCGAAGAAGTACTTCGCAACACCCGCCACGGGGATGGTCCTCGGGATGCTTGAGGCGCTAAGGATCATCTACGAGGAGGGGCTGGAGGCAAGGTGGAAGAGGCACGCCCTATTCAGTAAGGCGTTCCAGGCGGGCATCAAGGGGATGGGCCTAACCAGCTTCCCCGATGAGAAGAGCCTGGCACACACCCTGAGTGTACCGAAGCTGCCCGATTCTGTGAAGGGGAGCGATTTCCGTGCCGCAGTTGGCAAGTTCAACGTTATAATCGCGGGAGGCCTCGGGGCCGTAGCTGACAAGACAGTGCGTGTCGGTCATATGGGCAGCGATATGGTGAATGACCTGACCGCCACACTCTCCGCCATGGAGATGTCGCTCCATCAGCTTGGCTACGTCAAGGAGCCGGGGGCTGGTGTAGGTGCAGCGATGAAAGTCTTCGCGAAAGGCTAGGCCCTAAAAAATAACATTTTAATAAATTCTAAAGCTCAGTCTTTGGGCAGGTTAACTTGGCGAGTAATTCATCAGCAGCCTTTGCTTCTAGCTTGATGGTGAAGAGGTTGCCGGGGGTCCTTAACTTGAGTTTCGTGACCTCGCCTAGTTTCTTTACCTTGCACTCGCTCGCTTTCTCTGATAGTTTGAGGAACTCGTCGGCGTTTGTGATCTCTTTCGGCATATATCTGTCACCGTGTCTTGACAAGAGAAATGGAGGCTAATATTTAGCCTTTCGGTCGGGGTTAGACCTCGAACTCGTCACCTTGGTTGGGAGCTGTGGCCTTGAGGCCACACTCATCCTGAGCCCACTGTGCGAGGAAGTCGCAGCTGTCGGCCTCCCCGTGAATGACGTAGAGCTCCGGTTTCCCCTTCAACCCCTTTATGAAGTTTTGGAGTGGGGTCGCGCCGGTGTGGCTGCTAAAGTCAAAGTGGCGGATCTTTGCAGTAACCTTCTCGTCCTTCTCTGCGATGTTGAATGTGCCCTGCTCGAGAAGCTTAGAGCCGCCTGTACCTGGGACTTGGAAGCTTACCAAGAAGATTGCGTTCTCGGGGCGGAAGCCGAGCTTCTCCATATAGAAGACTGCTGTGCCTCCTTGGAGCATGCCACTGGGGGCGATTATTACGTTAGCCTGGCTTATCGCCTTCCTCCGGTCCCTCCATCCGCGGACCTCCTGGGCTCGCATGCAGGCCTGCTCGAACTGTGCGGGGGTCTTTACAGCCTCCGGTCTATCAAGTAAGATACGGTCTACCGCGCGTGCCATACCGTCGATAACAATTGTGCCCTCGAAGCCATGGGCGTGGAGGATGCTGAACATCTCCTGGCTTCTACCAACTGCGAACGCGGGGATGAGAACCTTTCCACCCTCATTGATGACATCCTTGACCGCCTTGATGAAATCGATCTCGAGCTGCTTCCTCTCTGGGTGTTCGTGGGTCGCATATGTCGACTCAATGATGACGGTGTCGTACTTCTTCTTGGGGACCCTAGCTGCTGTGCAGAGTCGTGTCTCGATCGCGTTAAAGTCACTGGTGTAAAGGATGCTCTTACCGTTAACGTCGATGTCGACCATGGCTGATCCGGGGATGTGCCCTGCGTTCTGGAGGCTGAAGTTGATGTCCTTAAGCTTCACTTCTTGCCCGTATGCGAGGTCGTTCCTCTGCTTCATCATATTGTCAAGTTCGATGTATTCGAAGGGGAGATAGTAGTTGTTGAGTTTGATCATGTCCTCGAGGAGAATCTTTGAGATGTCGGCTGTTGTCGAGGTGCAGAAGAGGGGCTTCCTCTCGCTGAGGTAGAACATAGGTACCCCACCGCTGTGGTCAAGGTGAGCGTGCGCCATCACTATGCCATCGAGGTCCTTTGCCCTGACATGTGCAGGAAATTCGGGGGGTTCACCCACCTTCACGCCGTATTCTAACAATAACTTCGCTTCATTTGACTGAAGCAGGATCGCATTGCGACCTACCTCATGGGTTCCACCCATGAAACTTAATTTTACCATTTCTATCTATACCTAGCCTAGGCAACGAAGCGACCCGCTGTTATGAGGCTGTGTGCCTACGGATCGTCGAGTCCTTTCCCCGGTGACCTATCTGGTCTCCCTGGGGGGACGGTGCATCTATGTTTTTCGTGCACTTATACCTTCCCCTTCACGCGCGCATGATCAAAAAGAGTCTATCCTAGGGAGGTAGGTCGAGTCTTGAGTACATTAGCGAGAGTAGCATAGGCATCAATATTCCAAGGGTCGTTGCTCCAAATTGTGGTTAAGTTGATTTTAGACTCATCGCAGGCATACATGAGGGCGGACTCGACCTCGTCGTCCAATTCACCTTTCCCCCTATAGAGGTAGACGGCCTTATGACCGCTTAGGCGGACGTATTTGGCGATAGTATTAGTGGTGTGCCTCGTAGTCTCGGCGTCGAGAGGAGTGGCTATCTCGAACTGGGATAAGGGATAGGTTTCTGATAGGTCGACGGGGACTGGGCCG
>MEZF01000028.1:49692-49973 GCA_001774245.1 Candidatus Bathyarchaeota archaeon RBG_13_52_12 | reverse complement strand
CATATATGGAGCTTGTCTGCGTCCTTCCCTAATTCTTCGCATATGTGCTGGTTGAGGCGCCTGTACTCGTCGCTGCCGTTAAAGGGCCTTTGTGAGGGTGCAGTGATTAGGAGGAGTGTGTTAGTCCCGGCGGGTCTTCTGTAATTGTCTTTGAGGAGGCGGAAGTACCGGGTGACCTCTGGGCGTGCGAGGCTGTGGTAGTCGTAGTAGAATACGCCGTGGCCCTTGAAGGCGGGGCTTCCTCGTTCTATATCGTCTCGGTACTCCCAAAGTCGTTTGAG
>MEZF01000028.1:45403-49656 GCA_001774245.1 Candidatus Bathyarchaeota archaeon RBG_13_52_12 | reverse complement strand
CTCTACAAGATCCCAGAGGCTCCCCTCGAAGATGGCCTGCTTAACCGCGTATATCTCAGCCATGCAGACGTGAAGATTGTGCTCAGCTAGTAGCCTCTCCCGCTCCGCTTTCGTCGTATCTTTGAGCTCCTCCACGGTGTGTTTCCTACAGATCGGGCAGGAACACGGGAGATAGTTGATGTCCTCGAAGCGGAGGGTTCCGTTGGGGGTGAGGTATCGCCCGTCCTTCGCGTAGAGGGCGTAGCTTGCGGAGTCGAAGAGGTCGCATCCCAATGCTACGGCAAGGCTGAACATCATGGGGTGACCTGCGCCGAAGAGGTGGAGTGGCCTATCAGGGGGGAGGTTGCGCTTCGCGGCTACTATCATATCGATTAGTACTGGGAACATGTAACGCTCCATAACCTCGGTGGGGCTTCCAAGGGCGTGGATCTGATATGGCATCGCGCCGATCTTATGCGCAGATTTAGCGACTAAGTCAAGGTATCTCCCACCCTGGACAGGGCCAACCCAAAGTGCATCGCTGTCCTCGATTAGCGGGAGGGCAGTCTCAGCGCGACGGAGTGTCTCATCGACGGTATATTCAACCTTCTCACGTGGGACGTCCCAACCGGTGGGGATGTCGAGAATGACGGCTATATCGCTGCGTATCTTTTTCTGGTAGTCTATAATTTCCGCCTGGGTGACCTCAACCCCACCGTAGACGAGTATCTGGTAGGCGCCCGAGTCTGTCATGATGACGCCATCGTAATCGATGAGCCTGTGGATGTCGAGGTCAGGGACGTCGGAGAAGTTCTTCTTAGTGATGTAGCTATTGGTGATGACGATGTCTGTGTGAAACTCCTTTCTCATCCTCTTAGGTGGAATGACCTGGGCTAAGGGGTTGATTACTGGCATAAAGGCTGGTGTCTCTACTGTGCCGCCTTTGGTCCTTAGGCGACCAATCCTGCCCATAAGGTCCCTGTCCCTGAGCTCGAAGGCCATATCGGCTCTGGGTGTGTGACGTCGGGTATTTCACCTTGGTGCTGGATGTGAAAAAAAGACACGGCGTACCTTGTAGGGTAAAAAAAATTAGCTCTGGGTTTCTGTCTTGAATCTCTGGAAGATGTCCCTTACCCTGTCGGCTGCGGGGCCCGTGCCATCGATGACACCGGTCTCGTTGAGCCTAATCTTGCCCATTACTATGATTATACGTGCTTCTGGGATGAGCTGCACCATGTTAGGGAACACCTTATCGAGCCTCTCTTTCAACCCTTCGAGGTTGAAGGGCCTCTCGGAGGCTAGGATTCGGGCAACACTGCTACCGGCTATGAATACTCTATGAGCCTTGCCGCGCTCAGTGTTTACATTGCCTAGGCAGATGCTCAGCGTGTTGGAGTCGTATCCGAGGAGTTCACCGTCGTAGGACTTGCCGGCAGTGTCGAAGATCGCTACGGGCTTGCCGACGAGGAGACCGAGTTCCTCGAAGAACTTTCTGCTGGTTACAGCCGCCATCTTGTTTAACCTCTAGACCACAGATACCCTGCCCCAGTATAAAAATGAGAAAGCTCACCCGTTGAGGGCTGTGGCTTGCTAACCGTAAGATTACGGGTTTAATCGTTTGAAGCTGGGGGTGTAGTCCTCGCCTCCGCCCTCCTTAGCCTTAAGGCTCTTCATAAGCTCGGTGGCCTCCCCGGGTGTCTCGGCTCGGCCGTAGATGCGTAAGGTCTTGAGTTCGGCGCGGTGATTACAGTTGGGACAGGTTCTTGTATGGTTTACGGTGTTAGCGAGTACGAATTCCCCGCACTTCGGGCATCGATATACGATGTACATTTTAGAGTTCCCTCAGAAGGACTTCAGCCTCAGGGCTATTCATCCAGTCCACCGTCCCATGGCTGCACTTTACATCTCCATCGAGGACGGAGAGAATGAGCATAACGGTTTCCTCAGGGGTCTGAGCTGTTGTATCGATCTCATGGATTTTCTCCGGATCCTGGACGGCAAGGGCGTCAGCTAGACATGTGCCAAGTAGCTCTGCCTCTACGTTCTCCCTAACCTTTCGGGGGCTATACCCGCGGGTAAGTAATTTCTCCCTGATAACCCAAGGAGCGCAGCGAAGAACGATAACAAGTGTGGTCTCATCTCGGGGAGCGACATCTGGAGAGTAATGGCCGTCAATAATCAGGGGACTTGTGGTGTTGTCGAGGATGTTGTATAAAGCGTTTCTTAGGGCTTTCAAGTCGGCGATGACCGTGGCACGCGCCTCGTCCCAGCCCTGGCTAAAGCCGCTTTCCTTGACTAGGCGGGTGAGCTCGATGTGCTCTGCACCCAACTCGGCAGCGAGGAGGGCAGAGATTGTAGTTTTACCTGTGCCGGGGACGCCTGTGACTAGAATAATTTGGCGTTCGTCCATATTAGGCGCCGTCAGGGCTTTTCGTTGCTCTTCTCCGTATCTAAACGGATCATGTCCCCTATAGTCTTAGCCCCCGTGGGTTTTGCCAGTATATTAGCCTTGGAAGCGGCGATGTGCTCAACGATGTCGATGCTTAGGTGCTTCCTGATCTTGGCGATTAGCTTGTTATCGGGTGTGAGCTCCTGTTTCTCGAGGTTCTTAACGACGGACTCCTTCTCCTGCATCTTATTTGCTAGGTCCTTCTCAGATAGACCGAGTTTCTGGCGCGCCTTCCTGATCTGGGCGCCATAATCCTCGACAAGTTCGAGTTGTTCTACGGATTCCACATCGTTTCTCATCCGGGGACGTGGGGCGGGTAGTGGAGTCGCCTGCACCCTGCCGGGGCTCTTCACTGGTGTCGGTCTATTGGGCACCCAGTCGGATTTCCCGAACTGGGCGCATCTTGAACATACTGTCAGCTTCGCCCCTTCGATGATTCTCCGCTGGGGTGGACCTAATATCTCTCTTCCGCATACCTCGCAACGCATAACGGAGCCTCACTATTGTGAGGGAAATCGGCTTATAAAGGATAGGCGACCAGTCTGGGGTGGATTGGACGAGGAACTGAGACGGATAAGAGCCATAGCTGAGTACCAGTTCGGCAACGGGGCGGGGTTAGCCCTGTTTCCGGATGATGCTAGGATAGTTCACTCCAGAAACACGGGCAGGATAAGGCACATCTATCTTGGCAGCACCCTACTAGCTACTTTTCGCCCTAACGATGGCGTGTTCACCCTCACTATCGCAGCTGCCAAGCGGCTTATAGCTGATATCTCCGACCTAGCATACACCGTCACCGTGAGAGAGGAGGTTGCGGAGTTCATTTCTAAAGGGAAAAACGTCTTTGCCAAGCATGTCCTCAGCGCCGGGGAGAAGATACGTCCCGGTGATGAAGTCATCATATTAACGAAGGCTGAAGTTATAGGCGTCGGTAAGGCACTGCTCCTAAGTGAAGAAATGAAGGCGTTTAAAATCGGCGTAGCAGTGAAGACGAGGCGCGGCGCCGAAACCGACGCCTAGCTACTTCTCAAACTTGTCGTTTAGTTTCGTCTTCTTCCGGGTCTCACCCTTACTGAAGTGGGCGAAGCGAACAGCAGTGTCATTCGCTTTCTCGATCTCCCTAGCCTCGTCAGCGGTCACAGCTGCTGTCCTGAGCAGCTCATGGGCCGCAGCGAGAATAGGCAGATACCTTTCAGGCTCCTCGACCTTGAACGTGCCCTCTGTGCTGAGTGCGGCGACTCGGCGAGACGCCTCAAAGGCGGCTATAGCCTTGCCCTGTGCATAGGGATTGGAGATATGTGCCGCTGCGAGTGCAGCTTCCTTCTCGATGATCACTTGGGGAAGCGTTGGCTTCTCTCCCTTACCGAGCTGTTCGATCACTTTATCCAGCTCCTGTTGTACGATCCTGAATGAGCCGGTTACGGCGAGGACCTTTATGGCATCCGCGTTGAAGAGTGCCATCTCAACGGGGTCTAGGAAGGATTGTTTTGCCCCAATCATTGGGTCGTTTGTGACGACTATATATCCGGACCCTTCGACGGGGTTCTCCTTCAGGGTCTTCCTGCTCGGCTCATCTGAGACGATTATAATGGGCTTCCCCGTTGCTCGAAGCGTCTCCCTCGCCTTGGTTGGCCCTGGCATCGCCGCGTTGGGGGAGACGACCACGTATAGGTCTGATGGTATCCCCGCGGCTATCTTGGCGACATCGATCGAGGCGTCCTCCTCCATGCTGGTGCTGGAGGATACGACTCTCATCTGCAGGTCTTTTCGTCCAGACCTCTCATCGAGGAGGGCGTCGATGAGTGTGGTCGTAGCGATGTACCCG
>MEZF01000028.1:38254-45393 GCA_001774245.1 Candidatus Bathyarchaeota archaeon RBG_13_52_12 | reverse complement strand
ATGTGACCTTAACCAACATAAATCACGGCTCTGTCTACGCTAATATTAAACAAGTTATTAAAACAGATGCATGGAATATCTCTACGAAGGCGTATGGCTCTACCAACGAAAATAGAGATTGCACAGAGCGCAAAGCTCAAACCCATAACGGAGATCGCCGCGAGTCTCGGGCTCAACCCCGATGACATCGAGCTGTATGGTAAGTACAAGGCTAAGATAAACTTGGACGTCTATAAGCGTCTCAAGGATAAGCCAGACGGTAAGATCATAATAGTCACGGCTGTCACTCCGACAAAATTCGGCGAGGGAAAGACGACGATGGCCATAGGCCTCGCCGAATCTCTCGGGAAGCTTGGAAAGAAGAACATTGTGGTGCTACGGGAGCCCTCACTTGGGCCGGTCTTCGGCATCAAGGGTGGCGCTTGTGGCGCTGGCTATGCCCAGGTCTTGCCCATGGAGGATATCAACCTCCACTTCACAGGGGATCTTCATGCCATCACTTCGGCTCACGATCTCCTCACCTCGATGATGGAGAACAGCATCTATAGGGGGAACGAGCTTGACATCAGCCTCCACGATATCCTCTGGAAGAGGGTCCTCGACATCGAGAGTCGAGACCTGAGGGACATAGTCATTGGACTGGGAGGCAAAAATGGTGGCGTACCTCACCAGAGTGGCTTTGAGATAACCACAGCCTCAGAGATAGCGGCGATACACGCCATCTCGAGTGACTTCAACGATATGAAGAGGAGGCTGGGAGAGATCACTGTTGCCTATAATGGCAAAGGAGAGCCTGTGAAGGCAGCGCAGCTTAATGCCGTGGGAGCCATGGCGCTCCTACTTAAGGACGCTGTCAAGCCGAACCTCGTCCAGACCATCGAGAACACCCCCGCCTTTATTCACGGCGGACCATTCGCAAATATCGCTCATGGCTGCCCGAGCCTTGTCTCGACTAAGTTGGCGTTGAAGCTTGTAGACTATGTCGTGTTAGAGCCGGGTTTCGGCGCCGATTTGGGGATGGAGAAGTTCTGCGACATCGCAGCTAGAGTGGGCAACCTGAAGCCCCATATGGCGGTGATAGTGGCCACCATCAAGGCGCTGAAGAGGCATGGCGGAGTGAAGTACAAGGACATCGACCAGCCTAGCCCCGAGGGTGTAAAGAAAGGCCTGCCTGTCCTCGGCAAGGAGGTTGAGAACGCGAGGAAATTCGGCATTAGGGTCGTCGTCTGCATGAATCACTTCCTAAGCGACACACAGGCCGAGATCGACGTGGTGCTCAACTGGTGCAAGGAGCAAAAGGTGCCAGCTGCCTTCACCGATACCGTCCTCAAGGGCGGCGCAGGAGGCTTGGAGCTCGCTAATCTCGTGCTCGAGGAGCTGAAGAAGCCTAGTGATTACCACCCTCTCTACCCTCTCGACATGCCCGTCGAGGAGAAGATCAGGAAGATCGCCAAGGAGATATACGGAGTCGCTGACATCGATATGCTTCCAGAGGCAAGGTCCGCGCTGAGGAAGATCGAGAAGCTCGGATTCGACAAGCTCCCGATCTGCATGGCTAAGACGCCTTTAAGCTTAACCGACAATGAGAACATCGTTGGCCTCCCGCCCACAGGCTACAAGCTCCCGATTGTAAACCTTAAGCCGAGCACTGGCGCAGGCTTTGTTGTTGCATACTGCGGCGACATCAACACGATGCCCGCGTTGCCAACCCGCCCAGCCGCCGAAGACATGGACATCGACGAGAACGGCATAATAAAGGGGCTAGCATGAGATGGTAGTCATCCTCGATGGCAAAGAGACATCTGCGAAGATTGTGGAGGAGGTCAAGAGCGAGGTAGACAAGCTCAAGGCTAAGGGTGTCAATCCGATCCTCGCTCTAATCCTCATCGGCGCAGACCCAGGCTCCACCCGCTACGTCAATCTCAAGGTGAAGCGCGCTGAGGAGGCAGGAATTACCACTCAGCTCCACCACCTTGAGACCGCTACCACCGAGCAGGCAGTATCCCTAATCAAGAAGTTGAACGCAGATCCCAAGATTCACGGAGTCATGGTCCAACTTCCTGCTCCGAAGGAAGTAAATGAGGGAGAGATCGTTGAGGCCATCGCCCCTGAGAAGGACGTCGATGGCCTCAGCCCAGTTACCTTCGGTAAGATAGTCCTCGGAGAGAAGTCATTCCTCCCTGCGGGTGTCGAGGCAATCATGGAGCTTCTAAAAAGATATAACATAGACCCAGAGGGAAAGCACTGGGTGGTTGCTGGCCTCACTAGCTGGCTCGGTAAACCGATGGCTGCCCTGCTACTCAATAAAAAAGTCGAGGTCACCGCCTTCGCTGCAGGGGATTTGCGCCTGCCGGAGTTTGTTAAACAGGCAGATGTCCTATGCATAGAGGTCTACAAGAAGGGCGCTGTCACAGCTGACATGGTCAAGAAGGGCGTCGTCATCATCGACAATGGGAATAACTACGAGGGGAAGAAGGTCTTTGGTGACGTAGAATTCGAGGGAGTCAGCCCCCTTGCATCAGCCATCACCCCAGTCCCCGGTGGAGTCGGCCCTCTACTTATCACGATGCTATTACGTAACACTGTGAAGGCAGCTTTGGCCTCTTAATTAAGCCACTTTTTCACACCACCTGCTGGCGCACCATTAAGGATTTTAAACCCAGGCGTCATCCCCATTCTACAAGGTAGTGCCTTTTGGCCAGGATGGATTCACGCAACGCCCGTCGGATGATGCAACGCATGGGTATGCAGATGCAGGAACTAAGCGGCGTTACTAGGGTGATTATACAGAGCCCTGGAAAGGAGATTGTAATCGAGCAGCCCATGGTTACAAGCATCATGGTCCAGGGGCAGAAGATGTATCAGATCACTGGGGGAAAGGCAACAGAAAGGGCCCCGCAGGTCGTATCCACTCAGGGCGTCGTCTCAGCGGTGGAGAAGCCACAATTGCAGATCCCCGAGGAGGATGTCCTCCTAGTCGCCCAGCAGGCTAAGGTGAGCATGGAGAAGGCGCGTGAGACCCTTGTTAGATGCGATGGGGATTTGGCACGGGCGATACTCATGCTCCAGACGGGGTAGAGGCTTAACGGTGGCACTTCGGGTTAGACAGCAGCGCGGCGTAGTCGTCGAATACAAAGGATCCGGAGTCGTCTTAGACCCAACTGGAAATGGACATGGTTACCCAGTATTCGTGAGCCATGCACATGCTGATCACGCGGCTGCTTTCAAGTTCCCCGAGAGGCAGAAATATGCTACCGAGGAGACCCATCAACTTCTTCACAGCCTCGGCTGGAAGCATCTTGACAACTGGCAACGCATCAAGCTCGGTGATAGGATCAAAGTAGACGATGTAGAGGTCCACGTCCATAACGCGGGGCACGTCCTCGGCAGCGTCCAGTTTGAGGTGAATACTCCAGAGGGAACAGTCCTCTACACAGGCGACATAGGTCTAGAGGAGTCCTACACGATGCATCCCGCCGAGTCGGTGGAGTGTGACATCCTTGTCGTCGAGACTACGTTTGGTGCCCCCATGTTCTCCTTCCCGAAGCGTAGGGACGTCGCCCTCGATATGGTGCGCTGGGCTACTATGGAGGCGATACCATCGGGTAGAATACCTGTTTTCAAAACAGACTCCATCGGCAACGCTCAGGAAGTCATACGCATCTTCAACAGTTTAACGAAGCTCCCCATGGTGACTGCGAAAAGCGCTACGAAGGTGAGTGATGTCTACAAGGGGTACGGCCACAACCTCGAGTACTACGACTCCAAGTCCAGCGATGGAGAGGAGCTCATCGAGGGGGGTAAGTGCGCCGTCATCTCACCGAAGGGGTCTAAGCTCCCCTACGAGAATCAAGATCCCGCCCTCGCCTCAGGGTGGGCGGTCCTATTCAGAGGTCGCCAGCGAGCCTTCGCTCTAAGCGATCATGCCGACTTCAAGAGCCTCCTAGGATTCATCCGCCGATGTAAACCGAAGAGAGTCCTAACGTTCCACGGAGGCACCATGACGCGAGATTTCCCCGAGTACGTCAGAAAGAAGCTTGGCATCGACGCCCACCCCCTATCCGCGAAAGAGGAGACCCTCAACGGCACTGTTCAGCGTGGCGAAACACGCATCAAGGCGTGCACAAACCAGATCCTGCGTACCATCAGGATTCCCGGCTTCGAGTATGGAACCGCTTGGCTTGAGAGGGAGATGACGAAGCAGGGATATAGCAGCGGGGAAACGGAGGAGACCCTTGGTTTCCTGGTGTCGAGGGGGATACTGGTGAGGACCGAGAAGGGCGTGAAGATGAGTTAAACTGTGCCCTCGCGCCAGCTGTTGAGGTACTTCTTCTGCTCCGCTGTAAGCTCATCTATCCTGACACCCATAGACTGGAGCTTGATGCTGGCGACCATCTCGTCTATCTCCCTTGGGACATCGTGGACGCTCACAGTGAGACCTCTACTCTTTTGTATCCACTCAGCGACCAGGGCTTGGTCGGCGAAGCTCATGTCCATGACCTCGCTAGGATGCCCCTCGGCGGCGGAGAGGTTTACTAGCCGCCCCTCCGCGAGAAGGTAGAGCTTCCGCCCGTTCTTGAGCTCGTACTCGTCGAGATCGGGGCGCATCCTTCTTTTCCCATTTGAGAGTTTCTCAAGGGCGGGGATGTTGATCTCCACATTGAAGTGGCCGCTGTTCGCAAGCATGGCGCCATCCTTCATCAACTTGAGGTGCTGCTCGTCGATGACCTTCGTGTCGCCGGTTACTGTGACGAATATGTCCCCAATCCTAGCTGCCTCAATAAGAGGCATGACCTGGAACCCGTCCATAACGGCCTCTAGGGCTTTAGTTGGATCTACCTCAGTGACTATTACGTGGCTACCCATCCCGCGGGCGCGCATCGTGACGCCTCTAGCACACCAGCCGTAGCCCACGACGACGAAGACCTTCCCTGCAAGCATGACGGAGCTGGCGCGTAGGATGCCATCTATTGTGCTCTGACCGGTGCCGTAACGGTTATCGAACATGTGCTTAGTCGGGGTGTCGTTGACAGCGATTATAGGGTACTTTAAGGCACCCTCCTTGTGCATGGCACGGAGCCTGATTACGCCTGTCGTCGTTTCTTCGCTTCCCGCCTTGACGCCTTTGAGTTTCTCGGTCCTCTTAGAATGGAGAGTATTGACTAGGTCAGCGCCATCGTCCATCGTGATGGTCGGTCCCTGATCGATGACCTTGTTCAGGCACCAGTAGTACTCCTCGGTGGACTGCTCGCGCCACGCATAAACCTTCGTCCCAGTGGCGGCAAGTGCAGCGACTACGTCGTCGTGTGTGGATAGGGGGTTAGAGCCGCAGAGGGAGACCTGTGCTCCCCCTACCTCGAGGGCCCGGATTAATACAGCGGTCTCCTTCGTTGCGTGGAGACATGCACCAATCTTGACGCCCACTAGGGGTTTCTCAGCCTCGAACCTCTTCCTGATGAGGGCTAGCACAGGCATATGATCCCGCGCCCATTCGATGAGTAGTTCACCCTTTGGGGCGAGCCCGATGTCCTTGACCTTGTAACTCATGATGATTACACAGAGTAACAGAGAATATTCTGCGTATAAGACGTTTCATCGGCTAGAGCTTGACTATCTGGGCGTGGGGAGTGTCTCCGAAGTAGATGACAGCCTTACTATGGACTAGCTTCTTATCGATGGCGGCCTCGACTATGCGCTTCCCAACGAGGTTGCAGATTGTGGCGTGGTGCATCGCCTCGATGGCTTCCTCGATGTTGCCGGGTATGCCCTTATAGAACTCCTCGCTGACTTTGAAGGGGACGCGACCGCCTTTAAGTGTCTGACCTAGAAGCTCTGCGTCGCAGACTGCGACGAGTGTATCCCTCCCGTGCTTGCTCGTCCGGAGGTAGACCTCACTCATGTCTCTCAGCCCGCGCCGATGCTGCTACGCGCGCCACATGCTTCGCATTGGAGGAACCAGAGGCGCTTCTCCTTGATTAATTGAGTATCGGGGCGACCGCAGACGGGGCAGATGACGTACTTCTTCGCGTAGGCTTCGATCAGCCCTCGAATGGACTCAGCGTTATGTTTTCCCTGGAAGAGTGCACGGTTTCCGTCGAAGTTGGCAAGCGTCGCCATCTCCCCCGTGAGGTACTTGAGAAGGTGGTCTGGCTCTCGGCGGAGTTGATCAGCGATCTCCTTGAAGTTGATTATGACGGTCTTCCGGCCCTGGAGCGCTATGTTTGCCCGTGGTACCGCGAACCTGTCAACATAGCTTGTTAGCGTCGGTAGCTCTTTGTATGCCCTATCGAGCATCGCCTTGTAGTCCTTCTCCAAACTTGCTCACACCCTCATTGCGCCGATGGCTATATTATATTTGGCGCTTTCAAGAAAGAGTGCGGGTCTTAAAAAGTGTTCCTGAGGTCATGGACGGCGGAAGGCGCCGAAGTATATGACGATCACGCCTAATAGCGCGATCACAAGGCCGCCAATGAGCATGCCCCACCCTATCCACTTAAGGATGGTCACGCGTGCACCAACTTGCGCGTTGACGTCTATAGCCTTCGAGCCGTCAGCGTTCATTACGACGACCCAGTACTCACCTGTAGATGGAGTCCAGGTAATGGTCTGAGTCCCGGAGCCCGATGACTGAGAGATCCAGAAAGATTGAGTTGAGGGCGAAGATGAAGGCGACCCACCGGGTATCGTCTGGTAGGTGGGGGCACCATCATCCATCATCCTGTTTGGCACCCATTCGTAGGAGATCAACTTGTCGATGTTGACGTTATTTAGATAGTTCTGGGCGTACTGCTGAGAGGCTATCCCTATGAAGATGGGCTTTCCGCTGTTTGAAGTGGCTGTTATCTTCACTGATACAATGTCTCGGTTCGAGGGATTCATCATCCAGTCTCCGTCCATTTGTATATCGATCCCGCTCTGTACTATAGCGTAGCTCGCGACGCTGAGGTGCGCGGGTTTAGTCAGCATGTATCCGTTCTGATCAACGACAGCAGTCTGAGTCCAGAGAATTGCTCCTCCCCCCATGAGGAGACCAAAGGCCATGAGCAGCATGAAGCCCCCAAAGATGAGTGCGAGTACTCTACCGATATTCCAAGCGGCTGAGTCCCTGCGGTACACCACCTCAGCGGATTGGACGGGTG
>MEZF01000028.1:32227-38240 GCA_001774245.1 Candidatus Bathyarchaeota archaeon RBG_13_52_12 | reverse complement strand
CAAAACCCTGCTTTCTCTGGCAGCTCAGCACCACACTTCGAGCAATACTTCATTCCCACTGTTCACCGATGCGGAGACTCGGGGCCTTGCTCTTAAATTATTCTGTGCGTTACGATCCGAACCGTTTTAACCCCTGGGTCCCAATTCAACTAAACGTGTCTGATAAGTTCTACTGCGAGGTCATGAGCTGGGACCTCTTCTACGAACTATCTAAGAAGACCGCTGAGAAAATCATAGACTCCAGGTTCAAGCCTGACTTTATGGTGGGCCTCGCCCGAGGTGGCTGGGTGCTTAGCCGTGTCCTCTGTGACTTTCTTGCTGTGAAGGATCTAGTGAGTCTTAAAGTTGAGCACTGGGGCGTCACAGCTACCCCGGACGGCTCTGCCCAGCTCAAGTACCCATTCCGAATCGAGCTGAGGGGCAGGAGGGTGCTCATCGTCGATGATATCACTGACACCGGTGAGAGCATGAAGGTCGCTAAGGAGTATGTCGAGACCATGAACCCACTCGTAGTGAAGACGGCGACTCTTCGTCACATAAATGGGGGCAGATTCACCCCGGACTATTATGGGGATGAGATTAGCTGGCGGTGGGTCATCTTCCCCTGGAACTACTATGAGGATATGTGTAACATAGTGCCAAAGGCTGCCGCTGATGGAGCCATGCTCGACGAGGTGAAAAGGCGGTTGAAAGCGAATAATAACCTCGACATCGAAGAGACTGAAATAAAGAAGATATTAGGAGAAGCCAAGCGTAGAAAAAAGTAGGCTACTCGTCTTCTTCATCATCTTCGTCATCGTCGATTTCTTCATCGCCCTCTTTGGCTTTCTTCGCGGCCTCTTTCTCCTCCTCGGTGGTCGTACGGTATTTCCTGGCTCCGTCAGGACCACGAAGCGGGGCTATCTCACTTCCTTCGAAGAGGCTCCTCAGAAGGCGGAAGACACGCTTTTCCTTGAGCCCCATCACCACCGCCAGTTCAGCTAGGCTAAGGGGCTTTGCTTGCAGGTGTTTGAGAACGTCTTTCTTGAGCTTAGCTGTCGACATCTCTGTAACCTATACGGAGGTCTGTGTTAAAGAATTTGATGCCGCGGGGGTATTGGTTAAATAGTGACTCCATTTATGCCAAGTTATTTGCGCGTGCTAAGAAGCGCTTTTGTCGCGGCTTAGCTTTCAAGCAACTACGGTCTCGATCATGTCTTCTACTTCTTAGCAGTGCCAAGCTGGGCTGCTCTCCTGATAATTCTTTCTGTGAATGAGATTGAGAGTTAGAAGGAAGAGAAGTAGATTAGATGCCCTCACCTATCTCCTCAACCTGTCTGTAAAAGCGGGTCATCTCTAGTTTCTCGGGGTGTCCTATGGCTGCCTCAACCGAGGCATCGTGATCGATGGCTCCGAGATATCTCGAGCCAATCTTATGGATCTCCTCTTTGATGTGGTCCGTCTGTTTAATAACCATGTTCTCTACGACGCCTATTATGGGGATCTTCTGGTCTTGTAGAAGAACTAGGAGCTTCCTGACGGATTCGTAGGCTAGCTGGCTGGGCGTAGTGACGACGAGGAACTCTATTCGGGGTATAAGACGGAGCATGTCTAAGGTAGCGTCGCCGATCCCTGGGGGCATGTCGATGATGAGGTAGTCAAGCTCCTCCCAGCGGGTTATGGCTAGTAGCTCTATGATAGCGTTGCTGGCGTCCAAGCCCCGAAGGGGAACGGGCTCATCTTCGCTATAGTGGACGATGCTCATGTAGGAGAGGCCTTGGGTTACAGGTGGAGTAATCCCCTTCTCCTCCTCTGGGTAGAGCCCCTCTGCCCCGAGGATAACGTGGGTGCTTGGGCTGGTGAAGTCTAGGTCGAGGAGGCCAACTTTGTTACTGCGGGCCCTGAGGCTGAGGGCGAGGGCGACGGCGACCATGCTCTTCCCTACGCCTCCCTTTCCGCTTGAGACAGCTATGATCCTCTTGACGTTATCGAATCTGCCCGGAATTATGGCGAGACGAGGGTCGCTCATTCCTTCTTTCTCCCCTTTATGCTGACGAGCCAGACACCTCGGCCCTCAGTTACCTCGAAATCTGGGCTCCCACAGTTAGGGCAGGTGATATAAACGTGTGCCATCTCTGGGACGAAGTGGATCGCTTCACCAGTCTCTTTGTCGAGATTCCTAGTGTTCAGCTGCCACTCGTGGGAGCATTTCCTACATTTGAATCGGGCGGGGACAGTCTCGATGGCGAACTTGGCTGATTTCATTCTCGGGGTTCTGAGCTGATCGAGGGCGAACTCTATGATCTCGTGCTCCACCTGCTGGAGCTCGCCAATCATGATCTTGACTTCGGTGATCTCATCGATTCCCTGATCCTCAGCAAATTTCTCGGCGGTCTTGACGATTCCCTCGGCTAGAGCCCACTCATGCATGGCTGTTGTTCCTGGGCGGATATTTATAAGTCATTTCTGGTCGCAAATTGGTTATTGCCCTTGAGTTCCCGCGGATAACGTACTTAAACGGGGACCCCGAAGGATTGGCGTGACGCCTTGGACGCTTATCTGGCTGAGCTTGATCGCTCCGGGATGTGTTTAATGATCTGGAGGCACGCCCAAGTCATATTCTCGAGCCCTAGCAAGGGTATACGCCCCCACATAGAGGCAATAGAGACACTAGGTAAGGAGAAGCTAAGGGACACGGTGATGGCCGATAAGATTGTGGGACGCGCCGCAGCGCTCCTAATGCTCTACTCTGTCCCAATGGAGATTCACGCGGGCGTCATCACGACGAAGGCAAGGGAGCTCCTGGAGGCCGGTGGGGTCTTGGTGTGCCCTAACGCGGAGGTATCCGCCATCAAGGAGAAAGACGGCCGCATCTACTGTCCCTTCGAGGCAATGGTCCAGGGGATAAGCGACCCTGAAAAGGCATACCACGCCCTAATATCGAAGATTAAGAGCATGAGGTAGCCATGCTAGAAGATAGATTTAAGAACGGTTCCAAACCAATTTACAGGATTCACCGCTGGGTCTGGCTATGATGGATGATGTCGAGAAGCTCACAATGCAGATTAAGGACAGAAAGCTCAGAAAAATGGTTCTCAACCTGCTCAGGGACCCCAAACTCGACCTCGACTGCCCCTGCCTCAGCTTCGAGGAGTGCCCTGCGGGGGCTTATCAGCACCACAGCTACAGCGGTGGCCTATTACAACACACGATTGGAGTAACAAAGTTGAGCCTGACACTTTGCGACCTCGTCGAGGAGATCTACGGCGGGAAAGTGGACCGGGACACCGTGGTCGCGGGCGCCCTCATCCACGACGTAATGAAGACCTACACCTACGAGACCCGAAGCGACGGCAGCTACGTCAGTAGCCCGCTGGGGGAGAAGGTCGACCACCTCACCCTTCTAGTCGCAGAGCTCTATAAGCGCGGGTTCCCAGTCGAGGTCATCCATGTAGCGGCATCACATCACGGCGACATCAGCCCCGTCAAACCAAAGACCATGGAGGCGTTAATTGTTAGCATAGCGGACCTCGCCGACTCGGAGCTCAGCAGGAAGACGCTACGGGCCGCCGAGTATCTACTCAGGCAGATGGGGGAGAGCCAACCAAAGATCAACTCGAGCAGGGAGGCACTCAACCTCGTCCAAGTTAAGAGTAAGGAGGGTTGGGATGGCATCAGGAAGCTCAGTAATAGTAAGAGCTGAGGCCACCCACATTCACGCGCTCCTCCTCAGCGACCCACTTGCCATCCACAGATCGAAGTAAGCATAGGGAATGGAAATATTGGTCATCGAACAGAGAATAACCTTCGACACATCAGGTCTGGACGCTACAATCCAATATCTTGGAGACAAGACAAGTGCAAACCTTGATAGACTAGTCACTAACCCTGGGAACGTTTTTGCCTATAATCATTACCGCTGGTCGAACATGGATACACGGACTAACGCGGAAGACTTCTGGAGAACTGAAATAGGAAAGATATCCGATGTGAAAGCAGTGATACAAGATGCCTCAAATGTGAGGGATTATTTACTTTCGCAAAATCAATCCATTTGGTTACCCGAGGTACTAGATTACCTCCCTAAGGGTCACAAATTCTCCACAAGGGTATACATGAACCTCGGCTACGACAACATCGCACACGGCAGAGATGTGGCATTGAACCTCAACCACTCACGTTTCCAAATGGATCATAGAGAGGCCGTATACTACCTTATGCACGAACTCTCCCACGCGGGTTACCTCAAATATCACAGTTTGATGAGTCTGGCTGCGCCGAAGACGTGGAGGGAACTCGCATGCAACGTGATTTTCCTAACCCACTTGGAAGGAATGGGCGTGTTGACACCACTCCGACTAAGGATCAAAGAGGGAGGGTTGGCTGACCCCGACTATGTCGCCCTCAGGGATCCTACAGAAAGGGGGAAACGGGTGCGCGCATACTTTGAGAAGTTAGAGGGGCTCGAAGACGAACCCGATAGGATCGTCGAGAAGAGCGACCTCGATGCGTATGATCAGTTCAGCGAGAAGCCTCTGAGACTCTGGTATGTAGCAGGGTGCCACATGGCGCAGATGATCGAACACGAGTTGGGCTTGGAGGTGCTGAGAGAACTCGTCAGGAAGGGCAGCGAGGCGTTCTTTGAGACGTATCGTCACATGACTAGCCAACCGACGGACTGAAAGCCGAGAGCGTTCAATGTCTCCGCGCGCGAAAAATCGGAGATATTATCAACTTCCCCAGTGGGACATATGTGTACTTTTTAAGACGAAGACCCAAAGTACTTCTAGATCTAAATGACTCGGGTCAGTGGGTTCAAGCTGGAAGGTGTGCTTCCAGCAGTTGTAACACCCTTCGATAAGAATGAGGAATTCGACGAGCAGGCATTCCGCCACCTCATAGATTGGCTGATCGAAAAAGGAATCAACGGCATCGTCCCCTGCGGGACGACCGGCGAATTCTCACAGATGAAACACGAGGAGCGCCAGAGAGTTATCGAGGTCTGTGTTGACCAAGTAAATGGACGTATACCCGTCATAGCTGGCACAGGCGACACCTCGACGAAGCTCGTCATTGAGGCTACCAAGCATGCCCTTGACGTTGGAGCCGATGCCGCGATAATTGTGAACCCATACTACATGAAGCCTAAAGGGGGAAAAGGGATATATGATCACTACCTCGCCATCGCTGACGCCGTTGATATTCCCATTGTCCTGTACAACATTCCTCCAACAACCAACCAATACATACCCTGGCAGGTGATCGAGGACCTCGCCGAGGTCCCTAACATTGTCGCCTTGAAGGACTCCAGCGGCGACCTCAAGTACATGATGAGTGTGCTGGAGAAGGTTCACGATAAGATCGACGTCGTCTGCGGGTGGGACGAGGTCGTCCTTCCAGCATTAGCGGCCGGAGCCAATGGGATGATCCTCGCAAGCGCCAACGTCATCGCCCCCCAATGGCTTGACATCTACAGAAAGATGAAAGATGGCAAAATCGAGGAAGCGAGGATCGCTATGAGGAAGATACAGAAGCTCACCCGCCACATGGTCGCGACTGGTGCTCAAGGACCCAAGGTCTGCCTCAACTTCATGGGCCTAAAGGTCGGTAACACTAGGAGGCCGATCATACTGGGGGACACCGTAAGCTACGAGCTAAGGGAAGAGTTCCGCATAGAGTTGGAGAACCTCGGACTCGTTCAGAAGAAGCCTATAGCCTTCAAGATCCTGCCTGGGGAGCCACTCGTGCAGAGATTCTATAACGTCGGATTGACGCCTGAGGTAATTGAACAATTCACTCTGCGGACAGGGGAGGCACTCGTCGACCCCGACTCGGCGGAGGTAGCCCACATCGACCTGATAATGGGAGACATCAATGGACCGGTCGGGATAGCATATGCAGACGTCCTCGCGAGGCCAACAGCTGAGCGCGAAGCTACACAGGCAATTCTCGAACCCAACATGGCGGTGAAGCCCCCGACCCTCGTGGTGCCAACAGTACCTGTAAAAGGCATGAGGGAGGCCAGCATGGTCTA
>MEZF01000028.1:29734-32187 GCA_001774245.1 Candidatus Bathyarchaeota archaeon RBG_13_52_12 | reverse complement strand
TCCGTTGAAGACGGGATTCTACCACCAACAGACCGGCTTGTGCTAATAGCAAAAGTGTTTGTCCACCCATCCTCAACCGACCGTCAGAGAGTATTCATCAACAACTACAAGGCGATGCGCCACGCAATAAGAAAAGCCATGGAGGGCCGCCCAAGTGTTGAAGAAGAGGTTGAAAACGCAGACAACTCACGCCACCCCTTCAGGGAAAACATGTGAGGCTAATTGCGGAAACTAGTTTAAACAACTTTTTGTCTTGAAAGAACTGCGGGAAGACTAATATGGGGGCTACAAGGGGTTTTCTCTGGGCAGAGGTGCCAGAGCGGTTATTGGGCTAGTCTCGAAAACTAGTGGCCTTGAGCCTCAAGGGTTCGAATCCCTTCCTCTGCGCTTTTTCTGATCAAATAATAGTCATCATTTAAGCGTATTTTCTTAAAAGAGTCGAAAATATCAGGATTTATCTTTTTCATTTAGAATGATTTTATTAATGGTTCATACTTTTAGGCACGCGCTTGGGATAACAAAACAGCGGAATGGCTTTTGAGCGAGTTCAGATCACTAGACTTGTAACTTGAGAAATACATGGAAGTACTCCGGCTCCATTTTTGATGCACATACACACATTGGAACCATCAATGAAATATCCAGGATGATTGCTATTGAAGATGATTTTGGGGTTTCAAAACAGATTGGGATCGTTCATAATGAAGAAGGATTTCGGGCTGCAAAGGAGAAGTATCCTCACAGGTTCATCTTCGCAAAATATCTCTCCTTGAAAGATATAGCTCAGTATAATGTGGAACCTGTTCTTGACGAGATATCGAAAATTAAGGATCAGGGTTATTCTCTTGCCAAGTCATGGTTTGGTCCCCGTTGGCGTGACTGGGTTGATGTTCCGAAGGATTTTCGAATTAATCATCGCAAACTAGAGCCCATTTTTCAAGCCCTGGAGGACAACGGGATACCACTCATCATTCACATAGGTGATCCCGACACCTACTATGCGTCTCAGTATAGGGATTCAGAGAAATATGGTACTAAGGATGAGCACCTCAGACAGTTAGAGGATGTCTTATCCAGACACCCTAAACTAAAATTTCAGATCCCTCATTTTGGTTCACAACCTGAGGCACATAGGTTACCAAATCTAACAAGGTGGATGGACAAGTTTCCCAATATTGTAGTCGATACAGCATCATCAAGATGGATGGCCCGTGAGTTGAGCAAAGACTCGAAGAAGGCTCGGGAGTTCATGTTAAAGTACTCGGATAGGGTCCTATTTGGAACTGATCTCTCTGCCAATCAAGATGACCGTGATTACTTCTCTGGTCGATATGTTGCACAAAGAATTCTTTGGGAAACCAATGAACGAGATACTCCACTGCCTTTTCCTGATGCTGACACTAAGGATGCTGGTGGAACGGTGATCAATGGTCTTGATCTACCTCTCTCTGTTCTTGATAAGTTGTATTGGGGGAATGCAAAGCGATTATATATGGTGTAGAAACGCTGCCTTCGTAGTAGCTTAAGTTACTCTATTCTTTGTTCACTCGCGAGATACAGCCAATTCCTTTCCACGCGCGCCAATAAGCGCAAATTTGGGAATCAAGTTATTGCTGGTCTAAACCATAAGTCTGAAGCGTTTTCCTCTGCGCCATACTTTTATAGCTAACTGGGCAATATTATTGCTTATTTTCGGTAAAGAGTTAGCTTTAATTTAGCAAATCATTCGCGTGCGCTATACTATCGAATACACTAACCTTTCGCAGCCTCCATCGCCTTCTCAACCAGAGCACGTATATTATCATCACTCAACTCAGGCTCTAACCCCTCATACACATAGCCCTGCTGGACTTCCCTCGACTGAAACTCAAGCAGCTTCTCCTGAACAGTCATCAAGCGAGGCAGCCTAGACAAAGACTCGAGCAAAGGCCTAACTAAGTCATCCCTAGCACGCACCCTATCTAAAACACCCTTCCTAAGACCAGAGGGAAGCTCAGGCAAAAGCACTTGGAGGAACCTAATGAACTCGGGGGTATTCATATCTGCCTCAACAAATAATGGTGAGTCAGCCAATTTGATGTGGCTGCGAGGAAGCAGTTTTTCACCCTGTGTCAAGATGTAATTCACTTTCTGAGTGGTTATCGCCTCCTCCCTACTCTTCTTGAGTTCAGCCACCACACCCCTGTAATTAGCCTCAGCGGCTTCCCTAAGAGCCAAAGCTTGATTCACCTGTTTCTGATAATTTTCGACCTCTCGTTTCCTGATCAGATTTAGACTTTCCAGTTCTCCATTCAGACGCTTGATTTCCTCTAGATACTCCTGCTTACTCATCGCAGAGGCGTCAGTCTTCAACCCAAGCTTCTCGCTGACCTCCTCCCGGTTAAGCACATCGCTCTCAATGAACATCCTACACAGCTCCAAGACCCTACCCGCTACTCTTGGGGAGTGCTCAT
>MEZF01000028.1:27343-29678 GCA_001774245.1 Candidatus Bathyarchaeota archaeon RBG_13_52_12 | reverse complement strand
CCTTTGAAGCTGACGACTCGAAGGTCTAGCTCGAGACTCTCTGGGTTGAATTTTGATAAGGGCACACTTAATCCACATAGAGGGCAGTCCAGGTGGCTCATGGTGCTATTTTAGGAGTACATTTTGATATAATTTTCTATAAAATATTTTCCTGTTGCCCTAAAATTACTACACTATCGAAGAACTATATCTAGTTTAATCATAAACCTGAATTCTTAAAACCGGAAAACGAAGTTTAACATCAAACATGGATACGACGATTTTCTCCTCTTTAGAAGGCTATTTAGTTTCTTTCTGCTTCGCCAGTTTTTTCATTCGCTCATCAAAGAAAGCAGGACAACCCGCACACATATATGGAAAGGCCTTTAGGGCCCACAACTTTGAACCAGAGGCCTCATCACCAGAAACTCGAAACATATTTTCACCCCAAATTTTTGTAATATATGAGTAAAGAGGAGGATCTCTACTCCACTGCCAGTATTCGCAATAATTTTCGTTGTCTTTGAAAAGACAGTGAAGTGCCATATAAGAACCTCTGCTTGTCCGAAGATATTCATTAATTCTCCGAATATGTAACGATAAATTTTCTTGCCCCTCATCAGGCGGTTTCTCTTTAATAGATGCCACTTCCTTTAAGCCACCATCCCGATCAGTTAGATTCTGTATCTCTCCCCAAACCTCCTCAGAAAAAGGGCTGATGCCTTTTTCATCTCCTTTCTTCCTGGCAGAGATGTAACGTTTACCTTTAACGGTCTTTATTCTAAAACGCCAGCCATCGTTCATTAGGCTAGTTAACTCATCAGCACTGATCCTCTTTTTTCCCTCTTTTTTCCCCATTGGGAAATCCCCATTTTAATTTAGTTGCTAAGCTGTTTATTAAAGTTATCCAGCTCTGGCCTTTTCCCCATTAATTTTGGGAAAATTTTAGATGGCTTCTTTTCTCATTGGGAAATTTGTTGAGTAGGCTCGCATTGGATATTTTTCCCACGTTTCCCATGTGGGGTAAATATAGATCTTTACTTCGATAGCCCCCACCTCATATATTTTTTATTGTCTAGGCTAGCCTAATGAACCAGATGGAGGTGAGCAAAGCAGCATCTGGAAGGAGGTAATTGGTAGCTAGATAAATTATCCAGCCATGGGAAAAACCTCGGATCACCGGGAAATATGTAGGAGTCTGACAAATTATCCAACCACGGGAAAAAACTTGGCATTGGAAATTCGTAATACAATTCAAAAAGAAGATCCATCTTATTGAAAGTTATCCATTTTTCTCTTGATGGGAAATTGTTTATGATGCGGATTTCGGTAGAAATCAATATTGAAAAATGTGTAAATATTGAGTACGTGAGAAGTATAATATAGGCTAAGTGAATGGTTCCCCTCAGATCTCGACGGCCTCGCCACTATCGAGCGTGTGACGTAAACGATCCATTTCTCTTATATTGTAATAGAAATTAAAACTATATTCAGGCGTGTTAATGGAGGTATCTTCCCCTTCCTCACTGCTACAGCATAAATTTAACCGAAAACTGTTTGTATCAGGAATCACATCAACCAAAGTACATAAACAATCTGGAAAGTGATGTCATGCCAACAATAAGCGTAAATCAACTACGAGCCCTAAGCGCCTCCATCTTTACCGGTCTAGGGACACCAGAGGCGGACGCAAAACTCGTGGCTGATCTACTGGTAGACGCTAACCTAACCGGCTTCGACAGCCATGGGATAATAAGGATCCCCATCTACGCGAAGGGGATCAAGATAGGCGCAGTTAAACCCGGTGCGGAGATTAAAATAGTGAGTGAAACCTCCTCAACAGCGACCATTGACGGTGGATGGAACCTAGGTCAAGTTGTGGCTAAATACGCGATGAGCGTGTGCATCGAAAAGGCGAGAAAAGCAGTCGTTGGCCTTGTGACAGCGAGAAACAGCCATCACATCGGCCGCCTCAACACTTATGCTGAGATGGCTATGGCTCAGGACATGATAGGCATCGTGAGCGTTAACTCTAATAGCTATGTTGCGCCATTCGGAGGAAAGTCGAAACAGCTGGGTACGAATCCCCTGTGTTTCGCAATCCCCTCTGGAGAGGAACCGCCGATGATTCTGGACATGGCAACATCGGTCTGGGCTCAAGGCAAGATCATGGTCCGCCAAGCTCGAGGTGAGAAGCTCCCCGAGGGAGTGTTCATGGACCCCGAGGGTAACCCTACGGCTGATCCAAACTGGTACACCAAGGGCGGCATCCTCCGCACTCTGGGTGGTGACATCGCGGGTTACAAGGGATTCGGGCTCTCGTTATTGGTTGAGATTCTAACCGGTGCCCTCACGG
>MEZF01000028.1:24681-27253 GCA_001774245.1 Candidatus Bathyarchaeota archaeon RBG_13_52_12 | reverse complement strand
TTACTGATCTGGACAGTTTCAAAAAGCGTGTTGACGGCCTACTCAGGACTGTGAAGAGCTCACCGAAGGCGCCGGGTTACGACGAGATCATTATTCCAGGTGAACCCGAAAGACGTATGAAGGAAAAACTATTGCGTGAGGGGATCTTCGTGGAGGATAAGACCTGGAGCGACATCGCTTTACTGGCGAAGGAATTGAAAATCAAGCTGCCTGTCTGAGGCGAACGTGCGCGCGAAGCTGATCAGCCCCTGATGCGAAGGGCGCGGATGACTTCAATAGCTGAACCTAGATCCTCTTCAACCTCGGATAGGGAACCCGCCCCGAAAACACATCCCTTCACACGGAAGCTGAAGACGTATGTGAAGGCTGTTCTGGGCTCCACACGGCCTCCGGCGAAAGGTTTTATGGCGTATACGTCCCTATTCGTCCCATTCACAGCCGCTTCTGCTGAGGTCTTGGTCGGGAACATCATCACTCCCAGAGAGTTAAGAGGAGTCAAGTAACCGTCGAAGTGGTTAAGCTCCTCCTCGAGTATCGGTATCGTCATACCAGCGTGGTGTACTCCGAAGAGAGTGCCTCTGAACCCGGCCTCAAGAATCTTGTCTATGAGCTCTCCTAGGAGGTCAAATCGACTGGCCAGGGCTAGGAAATCGGTTTCTGACCCAGGCTCAATGTATTGGACAGGCAGTTCCGTGAAGTAGCTCATATTCTCCTCGATCTGCCTCCAGTCCACGTTCAAAGCTTGAAAATCCCTTTCACCGTATGACTTGCTTGTAGGCAGCAGCTCCCTCCATCCTTCCCTGAAGCTCAGAACTGGATCATCGAGCATATGTTGCCTAACCCCGGGGTAGTTCTCCGATTCATAGGCCAGGTATGTGGCCCACCGCCTATAGTCGTCAACCCTCCGTTCTCCAAGCCTCAAAGGAATACCTAGACAGGGGATAAGTTGGACATCGAATCCCTGGTCAGCGAAGTTTCTCAGGACTCGGAGGTGGAGGGATGCTAATGGAGAGGAGTCGGGTGTGGCGGAGGCGAATTTCCTCACGCCCATCTTAATGGCCGCCTCTATTACCTTCACCATTTCGTTCTCATCTGAGAACCTTTTACGGTACTCCTCGTCCCTCTCCCTATTCTGGTATGAGACGCCGATTATGGGCATGTGGCCTAGGATTAGTGTGTCCTCGATCTTCTTGGTCCCCATCTCTTCCTATGCTGGTATATATCCTGTGGATATAAACAGGATTTGTGACGTATGTTCAGTGTACGCCAGCACACACTCTTTATACGAATTAACAA
The DNA here is from genome assembly GCA_001774245.1 of Candidatus Bathyarchaeota archaeon RBG_13_52_12. GTDB lineage: Archaea > Thermoproteota > Bathyarchaeia > TCS64 > TCS64 > UBA8941. Next base: position 25,957 of record MEZF01000028.1, on the reverse strand, counting down.
AATTCCGTCAAAAAGGGTGTGCCAGTCTAAACCATATTCTAAAACGCTTCCTCTGAGCTAGAATTTTATCGCGAGCAAGTTGCGCGCATTAACTGCGGTTGTAGGAAGGGGTCCAAGGGAGGATTATCTTACCCATTTTATCCATCTCCTCCCAATACCTCCACTGTTCGTCTACTGATAGCTGCAGGTATTCGAGGGCTGCCTCATTCCTCAACAGGTGGGAGAACCTCCCCTGCTTCGTAACGTACTCCCTGATGTTCTTCCTAGCAGTGGGCTTCGAGGTAATTCTGAAATGTCCGTTTTCGTACTCCCACAGAGCCCACATCCCTGTTTTGACCGCCATCTGCCCTAACTCAATCGTCTCCTCTGGTGGGAATGCCCAACCCTTAGGGCATGGTGTCAGCAGCTGAACCAGCGAAGGCCTGCCGCTGAAGAGAGCTTTCCGAACCTTGTTGACTAAGTCAACTGGATGTGAAACACTGGCTGTGGCAACGTAGCCAATTGACGGATGTGCAGCAGCTATTAGTGCCATGTCCTTCTTGAGCCTCTCATTGCCGATGGGTTTGATCTTCCCTGAGGGGGTGAAAGTGGTGGAGGCACCGAATGGTGTGGTGCTTGAAGCTTGAACACCTGTGTTGGCGTACGACTCATTGTCGTAGATGAGGTACAGCAGATGTGGGTAATCATAGGTAAGACCCATAGACAGACCGCTCAGGCCAATGTCCGACATTCCGCCATCGCCGCCATAGACGACGACGTTCACATCCTCCCTCTTCCGCTTCCCCTTGAACATGAGAGCCCTAAGCGCGGCCGCGGTCCCGATGCCTGCCGGTCCGCCTGCGCCGAGCTGGGTGTGGTACCATGGAACGGCGTAGGGGGAGGAAAGGAACTGGTGTCCGTTCGCCACATACATGCAGCCCGTTGGACCCAGCACTATAGTATTAGGTCCAGCCGCCTTCAATACAAGTCTGTAGCCCAGCGCCGGGCCACACCCAGCGCAGGTCCTGTGCCCCGACACATAGTAATCCTCTTCGGGTATCTCGGTCAGCTTACTGATCAGTTTAACCTCGTCGCTCATTCATCTTCACCTCTCACAGTGACCCACCTGACGGGCTTGTCAACGCGACCCTTCCTCACCGACTCGATTAAGGCTTGAATGGAGTTCTCGAGCTCCGGGAGAGTCATCTCCCTGCCTCCTGCGAAGATGTAGTCCATGATTAGAGGCCGTTTCTTAGCTTCGTAGAGAGCGGCCCTTACCTCATTGTAGAGAACGCCC
>MEZF01000028.1:22772-24674 GCA_001774245.1 Candidatus Bathyarchaeota archaeon RBG_13_52_12 | reverse complement strand
CAGGTGAACCAAAGCTGTAGGAGAAGTCGACTACGCCGACTCCCCTCACCCCGTCAAGGGCCCTGGCTAGCTCTTCCGTCGGGAATGGCCTAAAGTACTTTAATCGCAGCGACCCCACCTTGATTCCTGAGTTTCTCATCTTCTCGACGACGTAGTCAACATTTCTGGAATATGCTCCCATCGAAAGGATGGCATAATCGGCGTCCTCCATCTGGGTCGCCTCGAAGAAGGGAGAATAATCTCTACCAAATATGCTCCCCCAAGCCTTCCACACCTCTGGGATAACGATGTTCTTCGCCCTCTTCATTGCGGCGTCGACGGACTTCCTCTGCTCGGGTCCTATCAGTGATGGGGCGATGTGCATCGCCTTACTAACTACTTCATACACGGGATCGAGTGGATGAAGAGGCTTGTAGGGTGGCAGGAAATTTTTGACCTGCTCCTTTGTCGGTGGGATAACCGGCGAAGCTACGTGGGTGATAGCCGCTCCATCCAACGCCACAAAGTGAGGAAGTAGAACTCTAGAGTCCTCAGCAATCCGGTACGCGATGAGGGTCATCTCAAGCGCCTCCTGGGGATCCTTGGACCATGCCATGAGCCATCCAACGTCCCTGAACAGGAAAGCGTCGTTCCACTCCATACCAAAGTTCCCAGGATCATCGAGTGACCGACAACCCACGATTCCCACCACCGGTAATTGGCCGAGAGCAGTAACTATCACGGCCTCTGAACCGTAGATCAATCCCGTACCTGAGCTCCCGACGAAGGTCCTAGCCCCCACCGCAGAAGCGTGCTTCACGACCTCGAACTGACTGTGCTCAGAGTCGCATACTAGGTACTCCGCGTAGAAATCCCCACCCGCTATCATCGTTGCGAGAGCATTCATGATGCCCGTGTAAGGCCTAATGGGGTATGCCGCAATCACATCGACGTCAGCCAGTTTCACAGCTTCCGCAACGGATCGAGCCCCTGTCCAAACGCGCCGCTTTTGAACGGCTTTCTGAACGGCGACCTGCGAAGATTTACTCATGCATCAATCACTTCAGTAAGCGTACTCGATAAGAGCCTCCCGTATCGAGAGGAACTCCTCCTCATCTAGACCCTCCAAGGCCTTTAGCTCGTGGGGCATCGATATCGCCTTAGAGCCACACATCCTCGCGCAAATTCCACAACCCTTACAGTAATCGTAGTCGACCTTGATAGGATCAAAGTCTATGGCCCCATCGGGACAGAAGACGTGGCAAACCTTACAATCTACACACTTATTCTCATCAATCACTGGCCTGAATGTCCTCGTGAAACTCGTCTTGAAGCCGATGTTTCTCTCAGATACTCTCGGACCAAACTCGATGAGCGCCGGGGCGATCTCCTCCCACCTCGGCATAGATTTGATCCTCTGCTCGTATGTAGGGGCATTAGCGACCTTCTCCTTGAGGCCCATGTAGGCTTCCCTGTCCCACCACTCCTTTGTCCCCATGGACGACTTCGCCTCACCTACGCTTGACTTTAGCTTGTACTGCTCACAGTCCTCAGCCCTGAGTGAGACCTTTAGTGAATCAGCCTCCTCATACGCGGACATGACTGCGTCGACAGAGTCCGTCTTCCCCTCGACTTCAGCCATCGACTCAACAACATCATCGATGGAGTAGAGAGGCTCCATGGCCTTGGCTATAGCCCCTATCATCCCCAGGGCTATGTTTTGATCGTATTTCTTGGCTCTAAGGGTGATAATCCTACCCTCCCAGTCCTGGGCACAGCCATACTTCCTCACCAGCTTCAGGATCACACTCGGTTTTAAGGAGGTGTTAACAACAAGAGCCGCAGCTTTCTTAGCTCCATCTAGGAGTAATGCCCTCTGAGATGTTGATTTCACAATAAGAGATGAATCCAACACTGCTATTG
>MEZF01000028.1:17612-22752 GCA_001774245.1 Candidatus Bathyarchaeota archaeon RBG_13_52_12 | reverse complement strand
GGCTCGACCTCCTCTGGAAGGACCACCCTGATCCGCGGGTTGCCGAACACAGCATAATAGATGAAGGGCAGCTGGACCCTCTCTGGGCTATCATCATACCTCATGTAATAGAATGCATCTCTCCCTGCAGTGACTCCCGCACTGGAGAGGGTGAGCGCGATCTGTGAAGAGTGTGCGGTGTTAATGACTCCTCTACCGTGAATAGCGAGCCACGTCAGTTCCTCCAACTCAGGCGAAACCATTTGACTTCCAAGAAGCTCGGATCTCGTGGTTCTTAAGTTAGATCACAAATAAGCGATTTGCAGGCCCTTAGGATTGAGCCACGTGACGCGTACATCCCGGTGCGTGCAATCGATCCGTTGCATGCGACACCATCGTCTATCTTCTAACCAGCTCGACCATAAATACCTAAATCTGGGGACTACGCAGAGTACCCATCCCGAGGGAAGGATCGACGTGATAGGGCCAATACAAGTAGATATACTCCGATGCCTCTATGATGCATCGAATGGCGTGCCCGTCAGTGATCTCCTGAAGGAGTACCGATACAAACAGGGTGGGGAGAGAAGCCTCGCAAGCCTTGAAAAGGCGGGCTACATCAGAACCACTAAAGGCGTCGCTCACTTCGTCAGGTTCCCAGACGAGATTGAGCAGCGAGTCACAATAAAGACCTACTCGACGGATCAGCTACGGGAACTTGACGACTTATCCCGGAGAAACCTCCTGTACCTGTACCAAGACGAGCTGGCAAAGTACAAGGACAGCGTCGTCCCAGCAAATGCAATACCCCGCGGCGTCAAGCGCTCCCTCCAGCACCTCGGTGTGATAAAATGGAAGATACTCGAACTAACCGACCTCGGCCGTAAGCTTCTCGGGGAGATAATGTCAAGGACCACGCCGCCGATGGGGCAAACGAGTATAGGTTATTAGCGGCAGCATCACTCCCAGTTTGAGTTGTTTATGAAAAATAATAAAAAAACTACGCGGGTTTTAAGCCCGCTCGCGGCTCACTTTACGGCTTAGTACCTTCTCGGTGGCCTGTGCTTGGCGAAGCACTCTTGACAGTAGACCGGACGGCCCTCTGTCGGCTTGAAGGGGACTTCCGTCTCCTTGCCACAGTCAGAGCACGTTACCTTGTGCATCTCGCGTGGTCCACGGTCGAAGCTGCGCCTTTCTCTATAACCCATTTCATTCACTCCTTTTTTGTATAACGGTCACCTAGAAGGCTTCCAATATACAGGTATGCGGCTATGCCACTTGCCTTTAAAGGTATTTATTTCTATCTGGAACATTATTTCATTTATTTAAAGCAGATGCGTCATTAAATTAAGAAGAAAAATGGTATTCGAAGGCGTGCGTTTCTTCGTCGGTCAGTTTTAGCCAGTCCTCAAGTGCGCGCGACTACCTGCCGCCTTTTTTCGCGATTCGGTCAACGATCCTCTTTAGACCCTCGAAGTCAGCCCGGAGGAAGTCGCCGTCGTCAAGCCCCTCCAACTCTGGCGGGATCACCCCTCTAGTTTTCGCCTCTCGGAGCTGGAGCCTGAGGCGCGCAGCGGCTGAGATCACCCTCCTCCGCTTCACGTTTACGGGCGGATCCTGCACTAGTTCGCTCATGAGGTAGGCTTCCAAGCGGGTGCCCATCGGGATGACGTACGAAGCATCGTCGGAGATGCCACCGAAACCAGCGTCATGAGGTTCTAGTTGGTACCAGTAAGCGAGACTGGAGTAATCCTCCTGGAGCATATTGCAGTTGCCGTGCTCTATAGTGACCCTGATCTGTTCCTCGAATGGGATGGGATCGGGTATGTGTAGCCGGTAGGCGCAGTACTTACTATGCATCTTATCTCCTATGGTGAGGCCGTGGAAAGGGGCAGAGAATGGGCCATTTTCCCAGTACCAGCCACCCTGGAAGTAGTCCTCGGTCCCGGTCCCCTTGATGCTAGGCTCGCCTTCCCCGTCGACCCAGATCATCTCATCTCCCTCGAGCATGAAACGACTTCCCTTATCGTAAGCCTGCATGCTTAGGACTACTCCACAGTAGTGTCCCCGCCCATCGGCCTCAAGGATGGTGTAGTTCTCGCCGATCTTCGTCGGATTCTCCCTTCTCCACTTGGCGTGGAAGCGTGGCACACATTCCTCTACTTTGGTTTCATGGATCTGAATGCCATAGTAGAGGTGGGATATGTTGACATCGCCTATGTTCCTAGCCTCGAACCGGGCGCCGTGGGTGAATGGCATAGGCCAGTAGCTGTAGAAGCCGCCGCTGGTGACTCCCTGTATAAGGCTGGTGTTTTGGGCGTACTCGGAGAACCCAGCGCCAAAGAAATCCCCGAAGGGGGTCTCGACGCTCGGATTTTCCTCGCCATCCCAATAGAATCGGAGAATAAGCTTCCGGTAAACGTCCTTGTCAGGGGACAAGACGGTAAACCACATGCGGGAAACCCAGCCAGACCCATTCACCTTCCCCAACTGAACCGATTCCCCCGCCGGGACTGGGACAAAGTCCAAGTTGCCCCCTGAGGGGTCGCTGCTGGAAAGTTGCCTGCTCCTCCACTTCTTTAATCCTGGGAGGTCGGATACCCCGAGACCACCAATGCTTGAGAACATGGTATAACATCGTGGCGATGATAGTTGAAGCTTTAGAGTGTACTGTTGGGGAAGGGTGTTTAGTGTCCCTGCTCCTTCATCAGTCTAAGCGCTTGTTCTCGTGTGGGTATGGGGGCGACTGCGCCTAGCCCTGTGGCGGTTAGCGCACCCACCGCGTTAGCGAATGAGGCAGCAGTCTTGGGTTCCCACCCCTCAAGTGTTGCTAGGACGAAGGCGCCGTCGAAGGAGTCCCCCGAGCCAGTTGTGTCAAGCACATCGATGCTGAACCCCGGGCTCGTAAACCGCTCTCCCCCGGAGGAAACGAGGCAGCCCTCAGCGCCGTGCTTCACGACGACCGTGCCTACTCCGAGGCTCTCAAGCTTATCCGCAGCGACCCTCGGCTCATCGATCTCATAAAGGGTCCTCACATCCTCCATACTCGCGAAGACTATGTCACATAGCGTGAATGCCTCCTCGCAGCTCCGCCTGGCGACGTCGGTTTGCCAGAGCTTTGGCCTCATGTTTATGTCGAAGCTCACCAAAGCGCCCTGTTTCTTCGCCTCCTTCATAGAGACCATGGAGGCCTCCCTGAGGCTGTCGCTCACGGCGAGGGTTATGCCGCTACTGTGAAGCGCCTTGGCGCCCCTGACGTAGGCGAGGTCGAGGTCGCTGTAAGAGTAAGTGCTCGCGGCGGCCCCAGCTCGGTAGTAGGTGAAGTCGTGTCCACCGTCCTGTTTGAGGCTGATGAAGTAGACCGCGGTGAAGCCGCCTGAGCCAATAACAACTTTGCTCGCGTCCACTCCTTCCCTTTTCCAGAGATCGAGAAAGCTTCTGCCGAATTCGTCGCCGCCGAGTCTGCATAGATAACCGGCACAGCCACCGAGTCTTGCGACTGCTACGATGAAGTTACTTGTGTCGCCGCCCCATCCCCTCTTGAACCGCTCCACGGTGCCAAGACGACCAATCTCTGATGCGCAGAACTCCACCATTGGTTCCCCTATGCTTAGAATCTCAGGAGTACCCATCATGAGGATTTACACCCTCTCCGGATAAGCGTTGGGAGACGCTTATTATCTCAGAGCACGGAGGCGCGCGCGTCCTCCCTTTACGTATGATGAGGGTTCAGTCAAGCCTGAGAAGCCTTGCGGCGTTCCCGTAGAATATCTTGTAGACAGTTGACTCATCTACGCCGATGGCACGCACCTCCCTCAGCTGTTCGCGCAGGTAGTCTACGGCGAAGCCCCTTGGGAAATAACTCGAATCGGTGCCAAATACTATGCGGTCGGGGCCAACAGTCTCTAAGCACTTGAGGAAGAGGTCCCGGAGCGTGAGTTTGTAGGGCATCCAGGCCATCCACTGATTACTCCCCGATGTATCGATGAGGACGTTAGGGCAGGCCCAGCATAGCTGGAGCACCTCTCTGAGGTAGCACGCGCCGAAGTGGGGGATTACGAAGTTGAGTGTAGGGAAGCTCGCAGCCACCTCCCAGAGGCTTAGGGGATCGAGGTTGTGAAGGTTCCGGGCGGGTCCGCCACCACCCCCAAGAACCCCGAAGTGGATGAGCACCGGGATCTCAAGCCTCTCCGCAGTCTCCCAGACGGGGTAAGCCGCCTTGTCATCTATGGGTCTGTTCAATCCGGAGGCGATTATCTTGTACCCCCTGAGCCCAAGGGCCTTCACGCCTCGCTCCAGCTCAACTGCAGCGTCCTCGGAGAAGAGCTCGTGGTGCGCAAAACCCGTGAACCTGTCGGGGTGCATCTTTACCACCTTGGAGAGGTTGTCGTTGCCTCCTCCCATCACGAAGTTGACTCTGCTAAGCCCCTTGGAGTCCATATCCGTGATCCAGCGCTCCGCCTGCTCTTCGTCTGTGTGAATATCCGTCTCTGGGGAGTCGAAGCCCCACTTGAGCCTCCACTCCTCTCTATACCTCGCCGAGTTCGCTATGATGACCTTCGCCTTAGCCTCCCCGTATCTCTGGATCAGATGCTGAGTGTAGTTAGCCCTGGATTCTGGTCTCTGGACGGGGAAATGGGCGTGGAAGTCAAGCAACTTGGCACCGTGGAGATCCATGCGACCAACTCGATAAGGGAATAGGTGCCCCTAACGCGCTTAAAGAATTATTCCCAGAACCGTAAACTGTTATAATCTGGCGTGCACTCGTCGATCCTGAGAAGTGATTTGATTGTCTGAGAAGACTAAGTCGCTTAAGGCATTCGCCACCCTCGCCTTCGGAAGGCTCGACAACGCAATGAAGGACCTAAAAGAGTCGGAGATCGACTGGAAGCCTGTGGGCGAGGCGAACAACATAAAGTGGATACTAACCCACCTCTCCCAGCAGTGGAACGTCGGATTCCAGAGGACCTTCAAGGGAGACAACAACTATAAACCAGCAGGGTGGCCCGACGACTACGTGGGCAATAAGACGGTTACTCTGGCGAAGTTGTTAGCCGACATGGCGAAGGGGAGAGCAGCTGTTTTCGAGGGGTTGGATAAGCTCAGCGCAGCAGACCTATCTGTTGAGGTCCAGTCTCCAAGCGGCCCAGTGAAGCGCTAT
>MEZF01000028.1:16088-17563 GCA_001774245.1 Candidatus Bathyarchaeota archaeon RBG_13_52_12 | reverse complement strand
AACCATCAGGTCCTAAGCCTGACCCCTTTGGCCACTCGGGAACCCCTGCGACGACTCTAACTAGAAACGGGAGAGGTTTAAAAGGTATACCCAGAGCCGTCAGTTTTTATAGCCTCAACGAACATCAGGTGGGCTATGGCGGACGAGGCTCTGGAGGAGTCGCTTAAAATCTCGAAGCCCCTGGTTCTAACGGGAGCATTCCAGGTTTTCGCCGATCAGCTCTATAACCGATTCATCCAGCTCCTCGCCATTGCTGTGGGAGCTACAGTTGACCAACTCGGTATCCTCAATGCAGTAAAGAGCGTTGCGAGCAACATCCTTCAGATACTCTTCGGTAGGATGGCAGACAGGTTCGGGAAGAGGCGATTCATAGCCACTGGCAGGTTCCTAAACGGCGCAATCCTTGCAGCTATCATCTTCGTCGAGGCACCGGAGTGGCTTATCCCATTGATTGTGCTGTGCTCAATCTTCGTCTCTATGGCGCTACCCTCATGGAATAGCCTACTCGGTGACTACGCGCCCGAGGGGCGCCGCGGGGAAGTCATTGGACGCATCAATTCCCTCACGCAGATCGGTGGTCTTACAGCGATGTTCATTGCGCTCTTCATCTCCCTATCACAATCTGGGCCGAGCTCGCGTTTGAGTTATCTCCCCGTGATGGCGATGGCCTCTGGGGCTAGCATCCTCTCCGGGGTCTTCGTCCTGCTGACGCAGGAGAAGCTAGGCACCCAAGCGGGCACTGCCCTCGATTTTTCAAAGCTTTTAAACGACTTGAGACTCCGGCGATACCTTGTCCTAAACACAATCTACGGCGTAGGCATGGCATTCGCCTGGCCTCTCTTCCCATTCATCATCTCGGAGAAACTCGCTATGTCAGTTTGGCAGGTCGCCATCCTTGCGATCACTGAAACAGCCGCTAACATCGTAACCCAAAGATCCACAGGGCGGCTTATGGACAGGGTTGGTCGGAGGCCAATAATCGTCTTCAGCAGGATGGTGATGGCGTTAGCACCCCTGTCATATGCGCTGGGGACCAACTGGCTCCACATAGTCATCGCGGAGGTCTTTCTCGGAATGGGGATGGGTGCGTGGATGGGCTCCGAGAGCACTTATGTTATCGACCTCGCCCCGGGGCAACTCCGTGCCACATACCTCGCCGCTAGCGCGACCGCCTTCGGGCTCGCAAGTTTCGCTGGAAGTCTACTTGGCAGCTACGTTACGGAGCACGTCCTCACAAGCAGCGGAATAGATTCGATAAACACGGGGCTTCTCATATCTGCCTTCCTTAGACTCGTCTTTGGCTTCGCATATGTAGCCGCCTTCGAGTCAAGGCCTAGAAGGGGGAGGCAACCATAGTTTCAAATAATATAGGGGACTCTCAACTGGAGCCATGGGAGAGGTAGAGGAGCGCCTGAAGAACTCGAGGGCGCTCTACCTCACCGGCGCCATCCAGTCGGTGTCAGACACCATTATTG
>MEZF01000028.1:15753-16045 GCA_001774245.1 Candidatus Bathyarchaeota archaeon RBG_13_52_12 | reverse complement strand
CGCCGAGTCGGGTCTAATAAACGGCGGAAAGCAGCTTGCCCTTAACCTCCCCCAGGTCGTCTTCGGCGGTCTCGCCGACTCCTTCGGGAAGAAGAGAGTAATAATCGCGGGTCGGCTACTCGGTGGGGTAGCGCTATCCGCACTCGCCTTCGTCGACGCTCCCTTTACTCTTCTCGTCCTCATAATCGCGGTAAGCGTCGCCATCTCGATGGTGACTCCGGCATGGGGTAGCCTCCTCGGGGACTACGCGGGAGAGTCACGCAGGGGAACCATGATCGGGAGGATCAATAGC
>MEZF01000028.1:11649-15706 GCA_001774245.1 Candidatus Bathyarchaeota archaeon RBG_13_52_12 | reverse complement strand
TACAATCAACCAGGCCAGCCCCATTTCAATGGCCTCGTTCAAGCCCATTCTACTCCTCGCCGCAGCTTCTAGCTTCCTCTCTGCGGTCCTTGTCTTCTTCACGAGTGAGAAACCACCGACGACTAGGCAGGGAAAATTCGATTTCGGCGCCTTAATGGAGGATAAAAGGCTGAGACGATTCCTGCTGCTCTGCTTCATATTCGGAGTAGGCGCTTCGACGGCGATGCCATTTTCCTCCTATATAACTGTGGGGAAGCTGAAGATGACCATCTGGCAAGTGTCGGCAACCGCTGTGGCGAATCTCGCATGCAACGTTTTGAGTCAGAGGGCACTAGGCAGGGCTCTGGACCGATTAGGGAGGCGTCCAGTGCTCGTCTTCAGCCGCGTCGCGATGGCTTCATCGTGCATCGTCTACGCATTTGCGACGAGCTGGCTCCACATACTCGCGGTTGAGGCCTTCATAGGTGTAGCCCTAGCAGCTTGGTCGAGCGGGCAGTCGACCTACATGATTGACCTAGCACCATCAAAGCTGAGGGCTACGTACCTCGCTGCGAGCATGACGGCGGTGGGGGTATCCAATTTCCTCGGCTCATATGTTATGGGGGTCCTCTCGCAGGGGTACATCGCCGCAACCGGTTACACTGGGATAAGCATGGCACTGATCATAGCAGGTATTCTCCGATTCACCCTAGGGTTTCTCTTCCTGACCGCCAGCGAGGCGAAGCCCTCCTTATACGAAAAGAAATAAGTCCAAGGTCCATGTCCTTTCACGTGAGAGTTATGGAGATAAAATGGCTAGGCCACGCTAGCTGGATGCTTAAGGCAGCGGGAAAGATCATCTACATCGACCCCTACGAGGGGGAGTACACATCGAAGGGAGACCTTGTCCTCGCCAGCCACTCCCACACAGATCACTGCAAGGAGGATAAGCTCAAAGCGGCTGTCGGGCCCTCAACAGTCTTCATCGCCCCAGCCGACTGCGCCAAGGCGGGTGTTAAGCCGACGTCTTTGAAACCCGGAGATAAAATAAAGATTGGAGCAATCGAGGTCGAGGCAGTTGCCGCCTACAACGTTAAGAGGTTTAGGAGTCCTGGCGTACCCTTCCACCCGAAGGATTTCGGTGTAGGGTACCTGATCAGCGCCGAGGGCAAGACGGTCTACCACACCGGCGACACCGAGTTCATCCCAGAGCTTAAGAAGCTAAAAGGGGTTGACATCATGCTCTGCGCCACAGGCGGAACCTATACGATGGACAACGACGAGGCCGCAGACCTCACCCTTACAATAAAGCCTAAGGTCGCTATGCCGATGCACATCTGGGACACCGATCCTACGGTCTACAAGAAAAAAGTGGAGGCTGGCGGCTCCACAAAGGTTGTTACACTGAAGCAAGGCGACGTCTACAAACTCTAGTTCTTCTTCCCCCACATCTCAAGCGGAGGATTCGCATCGACAGGTAGTGGGCTCTTATAGGTCTTCCCCAGAGATCTCCTGTTCTGCTCCTCCCACGCCTCCTTCAGAAACTCCGGCTTTGTAAGCAGGTCGACAACGGAGGAGGCTATGATCTTGGAGGCGAAGATGAGACTCTTGTGACCGATCCCGGTGCCAGAGGCTGCGACGTTCATCCAACTATGTCCGGGGGTACCGAGAGGCCAAGTAGCGGTGGAGAACTCCATCGTGGGAGCCTTCCAGCTAACGTCGCTGACATCAGTGCTACCGTGGCCGACCTCCCCCTCGTCCCAAGCATCAGGGATACTCGCGTCCATGATCACGCTCTCGAGCTTCTCCCAACCGGGGCGTTTAGAATTCCGCAAGGAGTCCCTTTTCTGCTCCGGGGGGACACTCTGTGACAACTCTTCAGCAAAGGCCATCTCATCTTTACTCCATTTCGGGGTACCGATGAGACGCATATTCGAGGAAACTAGGTTGCTAAGCGTCTTGCTCGGGAGCTTGTTGTAGACAGCTTTGAGGAACTCGACCTCGAAACGAGTCTCAGTCATAAGTATGGCCCCCTCAGCTATCTTCAGTACCCGAGAGTAGATGCTATCAACCTGCTCCCGCTCAGGGGCACGAATGAGGTACCAGCTTCTCGCATAGTCTGGTACTACGTTGGGCTGTCCTCCCCCCGCCTCTATGACGTAGTGCATCCTTGCGTCCTGGATGACGTGCTCACGGAGGTAGTTCAAGCCAATGTTCATGAGCTCGACAGCGTCTAGGGCACTCCTGCCCTGCTCAGGGCTGCCAGCAGCGTGACTCGTTTTACCGTAGAAGTGGAACTTGACGCTGTTGTTGGCGAGGCTGCTCCCGATACCACCATAGTTCATCGCACCGGGATGATGACTTAATACAGCCTCCACGCCGTCGAAGACGCCGGCGCGTACCATCCAGACTTTTCCACTGCCGCTCTCCTCAGCGGGGCTCCCGAAGAACCTGATAGTGCCATCTAAGCCGTGCTTCTCCATCGCGTATCTCGCTGCAATCGCACCCGCCATACCGGAGGTACCATGGATGTTGTGACCACAGCCATGACCGTTTCCATTTTCAACGATTGGCTCCCTGCGAGGAGTCTTCTTCTGGGAGACGCCCATGAGGGCATCATACTCCCCCATCACTCCAATAATTGGCTTACCGGAGCCCCACGAGGCGACGAAAGCGGTTGGTATCCCGGCCACGCTCCGCTCAAGCCTGAACCCGTGTCTTTCCAACTCATCTGATAGAAGTTTCGCTGACCTGTGCTCTATGAAACCAAGCTCAGCGTACTCCCATAGCTCGTCGCTGACTTCTACTACCCTCTTCTCGTTTTTATCTATCCAATGAAGAGCATCTAGTTTAACTTTCTCGAGTTTGCTCATGGTGAGGATATTGGTTTCATCTAATTTAAAAAATAGGGTAACCCGTTAGAATCCGATTATTTTGAGGGCCTCTAGTTCGAGTACAACGCGGTAGGCGGGGTGGTACGCATCTCTATATTGCCGTGTGTGATGCATGGGCTGAGGATTATCCCTGTTGAGGCTCTTGTTCACGGTGTCAACCTCAGCTTGATCGAAGTCAAGCTGCCCCGACCAGACAAGCTCAACGAAGTTACCCCACATCTCGAGAAAGTATGAGGGCTTTCCCTTAATCTCCGAGTTACTCATAGCCTCCATTAGTTGAATGAGGGGATAGTCCTTCACGATGAAGGGGCGGAGATTTACACGCACAACCGAGCCATCCACCGAGACGCTCTCCATGAGAGCTTCGCCTTGCTGATCTTTGACGTCGAGGCTCTTCACCTCTCTCTGCAGGTAATCCCAGACCCCGGCCCCCATCAGATGCCCTACACCGTAAACACCCTGAAATAGGAGCTTGTAGGCGTCGCGTGCACGCATCTCAGGTCTCGTTCTCTTATGAAGGGTGACCAGCTCCGCCACCTCCCTCAAGGACCCCATATTTTTAGACTTCTCTGAGTCTACTTTTAAGGGCGTCGAGGTTTTATCACATCGCCTCCCATTAGTTCCAAGGTGGAGTATATGCCCATAAGGGTCTTCAAGCGCCGAGTCTCGCTGGGTCGAGCTGAGACGTTCCAGGTGAAGGTCGGAGAGTATGCGGACTGTACGCCGATTTCATTGACTGTCAGGGTAGCTGCCGGGACGCGGGAGGGACCGAGAATGGCAATACTCGGGGTGCAACACGGCGACGAGTACGGTGGAATGGAGATCAGCAACAGAGTCTTCGACGATATAAAGCCAAAGGAATTCAGGGGCTGCCTCATATCAATCCCAGTCTCGAACCCCCTCGCTTTCAACGCGGCAGAGCGCGCCTCCCCACCACCAATGGGATATGAAAACTTGAACATGAATAGAGTCTGGCCCGGGGACAGTAAGGGGCTACTCATGGAGCGGATAGCCGCTCAGATCTGGGATCAAGCCGTCATAAGCTCCGATCTAGTCGTGGACTTCCACGAGGGGGGGCGCGCCTTCATGGCGAGATACATCCACGCTAGAGGGACCCCAGAAACAGAGAAGCTAGTCGGTGAACAGAACAAGAGACTCTACCAACTCTTCGGGCAGGGAGTCCC
>MEZF01000028.1:11343-11582 GCA_001774245.1 Candidatus Bathyarchaeota archaeon RBG_13_52_12 | reverse complement strand
TACAACCGCTGTGAGCTGGGAGACATCGTAGATGAGGGTTCTCTTCTTGGTGTCCTCAAGGACACCGCGGGGAGAGTCATCGAAGAGTGCAGAGCGCCTTACAGGTCGGTCATATTCGACACGAGGTACCAGCCCACCATATATCCCGGTGACTGGACATATCACTGTGGGCGACTAGTCTAGGACCTTCTTTCTGGTAACGAGCCTTATCGCATGAGAGGGACACGTCGAGACGCAGA
>MEZF01000028.1:9869-11332 GCA_001774245.1 Candidatus Bathyarchaeota archaeon RBG_13_52_12 | reverse complement strand
AAGCACCTAATCCAATCGTATTTCTTCTCACCATCTACAACCTGACGAGCACCGAACACGCATCGTTCAACACACTTCCCACAGTCTGTGCACTTCGCATCATCGTCCTCCGCGATGAGCTTGGAGGTGAGAACCTGTGTATGGATGCCGTTTCGGAGAAGCTCGCCTAGGGTGTGACAACAACAGGTGCAGCAACTACAGATTAGGAAGGGCTTCTCGTCACCCTTCATGACGTAAGCCATGTGTACGAGCCCCGCTTCATGACTCCTCCGAAGGGCAGCGAGGGCCTCCTCGACAGTGACCTTTCTGGGGTGGTTTGTTGGGTTCTTCTCGGCGTAATCTAGGCCAACGTTCACAGCGAGACATGTATCCATCGGTGAGTCGCAGTTGTGGTGGATGCTCCGACATCCACAGTCTGCGAGGAAGATATTACCCGATTCACGGAGGATCTTCTCGACCTCGCTCAAGTCGAGTACTCTATGGTCGGCCTCTATCTCGATGTTGACAGGCAGGGCTATGGCGGACTCTAGGCTATCTGCGATTTCCTTCAGCTCTTTCTTACTGTAGTAGCTCATATTCTTCTTTGCTGGCACGTCTTCTACGAGTAACACCCACTTTTAAGGGCTTGTCGAGTGGTAATCATTATCTCCTACAGCCTACACTCCAAGTGGCATGGTCAAAGTCGGTATAATGATCTGTGACAGGAACAGAACCTGCACGGGTAACAAGTGCTTTAGATCAATCAACGAGAGGGATGGTGCCTTCGCCGAGTACCCAAAAGATGAGCCCATTGAGGTAGTTGGGTGGATGGCTTGTGGCGGCTGCCCAGGTGAGCGTCTCGAGGCCGCACCCGCGGACATGAAGAAGTATGGAGCCGAGGTAATCTACCTTGCCAGCTGCTACCTAGCAGGGTACCCTATCTGCCCCTACATAGAAAACCACAGAACTTACATTGAGAACGTCGTTGGTTTGCCAGTGAAAGTTGGGACCCACCCGATGCCTGCGAACTACATAAAGGCGCATACGAAGGCTGGGGATTGGAAGCGGGACGGGGCGGATAAGTTGCTCAAAGGTATCACCGGGAGCCAGAAGGACGCTGACAAGTACGACTCCACAAATCCAAACTTTCTCAAGAAGTGACTATTTTTATCAAGCGACTGCCTGATCAAGTCAAGAATGTCGGAAGATAAGGAGCTTGAAGAGATCAAGCGAAGGATGCTTGAGAGGATGATGAGTCAGCCATCGAAGCAAAACATCTTTCAGAGTGGCATCGTGAACGTACTAACTGACTCAAACTTCGACCAAGCAATCTCTGGAGTCACACTCCCTATACTAGTCGACTTCTGGGCAGACTGGTGCATGCCATGCAAGATGATGGCTCCCGTCGTCGAGGCCCTGGCTAGAGACTACGCTGGGCGCGCATACTTCGCGAAGTTAAACACCGATCAGAATAGCGAGACACA
>MEZF01000028.1:0-9853 GCA_001774245.1 Candidatus Bathyarchaeota archaeon RBG_13_52_12 | reverse complement strand
ATGAGCATTCCGAACTTCATCCTCTTTAAGGGTGGCCGTCAGGTGGATCAGGTCTTGGGCGCCGTCGGGCGGCAGGGCCTCGAGACTTTCCTCAGAGCACACCTGAGGACTTAGAGGAGTCCTCTCTTCACCGCCTTGGCTAGGTAACTGTCTGCAGCCATGAAGTCGTCTGCAGCCCTAGCGGTGACTTCATCCGCTGCCGCCTGCGCCTTCTTCATTACCTCCTTCTCATCAAGGGTAACGCAGCGCCTCCCATCTACGACGAATCGGCCATTTACTATAACGGTCTCGACCTCATCGCCTCGGCTGTAGTAAACTATGTTAGGGGCGACGTTTCGGACGGGGCGGGTGATTGTAGGAACCATATGAGGAGCCTTGAGGTCCATTATTATCAAGTCAGCTTTCTTCCCCTTTTCGAGGCTCCCAATCTTGTTTCCGAGGCCTATTGTGTTGGCGCCTTCTATTGTGGCTATGCGAAGCATCTGCCATGCGGGGAGCACGGTGGGGTCCCTGTGACGGACCTTGTTTAGGAGAGCCGCCATCTTCATTCCTACAAGCATATTGTGGCCTGTGCTTCCAGGGGCCTGGTCGCTGCCCAGTCCTGCATATCTGCCCCCCCGCTGTAGGAACAGGGCAAGGGGCGGGACTATACCGTCGATTAGGGCGATGCTGGCGGGGCAGCTCGCGTAACGAACACCTCGCTCTGCGATGATTGAGACCTCGTCATCGGTAGTTTGGTGGCAATGTGCTGCGATAACCTTGTCGTCAAGGAATCCTAAGGAGTCGAGGTACTTGATCGTCGTCGTATGATGGCGAAGCTTAATCTGTATAGCCTCGCGCCCCCCCTGAGCGACATGTATGTGGCTGAGCTTACCCCGCTTAACAGCCTCCTCCTTGACGCGGAGAAGAAGATCCTTACTCATCATATCGGCCCCGTGCGGGCTGAAGATACAGCTGATGCGCCCATCACCTGCGCCGTCCCATCTCTCTACGAGGTCAATGGCAGCTTTCATCTTCTGCTCACCGAGGGAGGTGTCGAAGATGTAGAGCTTGTTGGCGTCCGGACGACTATTAGGGCCTATCTCGTTGACTGTATCAGCGATATTAGCGCGGACCCCGGAGGGTATGAAGACCTTCTCTGCCACTTGACCCTCGTTGATACCGATCTCACCGTAGGTGGTTACGCCACTCTTAACACCCTCTAGTACACCGAGAGCCCCAGCGGCGATGCTGTGCTGCGGAGTGATGTATTTTCCGAAGGGTGCCATCGCCTTAAGCATCCATTCAATCTCTGGAACGTCCTGTGCCTCGCCACGGATGATGGTGTGACCGGTGTGAATGTGGACATCAACGAAGCCAGGTAGGATCGCTTTGCTTTTAGCATCAATCACCCTCTTAGAGTTCCCATATTTCTTATCGAGTTCGTGGGTCTTCCCAACCGCTACTATGTCCTGCCCCTCAACGGCGAGGGCACCGTCCTCTATGGTGCCTAGCCCTTCACCCCTCATCGTGAGCAGGAAGCCGTTCTTAATGTAGATATCCGCCAATTAGGTCCCGTATTTGTGCGCTCCATTATATTTCACATCTTCGATTGCTACATGACAAATTCGATCCATCTGAATGGCTAAGAATGGTCGATTGCCTAAAGATGTGGCCCCTATCTGGCCACCTTGACGGGGATCACTTTAAGGGCTTTCATGAGTTCGGCTGGGGTCATCTCAAGAACAAAGCCCCGGTGTCCTCCATTTATGTAGAACCTAATCAGTTGGAGAATGGTCTCCTCGGCGTAGACAGGCATCTGCCGCTTTGTACCGAAGGGGCTTATGCCTCCCACGAGGTGCCCGGTGTGCCGCTGAGCGTCCTTAACCTCACAGGCTTCTACATTCTTGGCCCCGATCTGGCGTGCGAGTTCCTTAAGACTCACCTCCTTGTCCCCGTGCTGGAGAACGATCATGGGCTCACCACCGTCCCTCTGCATGATCAGCGTCTTTATGACATCGTGGAGTCCGACGCCGAGGCCATCCGCGGCTACGTCGCTCCCTTTTCTCTGGTAATCGTAGGTATGCTTTGCATAAGTTATCCCCAGTTTATCGAGGAAGTTGGTGGCGGGTGTGACCGGTGACCTCTTCGACATAGATTGAGTGTCAGCCGTGGCGCCGTTTAGGATTTCCGGCGTCTGGTATCAAATATTACAGCCCCCATGATGATTTAGATGGTGACCATAGAGGAGATCAGGAAGGACTTCCCCGCCTTAAGAGATTGGGTTTACCTTGACAACGCCTTCGTGGGGTTGATGCCTCGGCAAGTCAGGCAGGGCTACGACCTTTGGGCGGATGAGTGGTTCAGCTTCGATGTAGGGAACAGGACGATCCTCTCCGGCTGGCTGGAGAGGGCGGAGAGAGTCAGGGGTATGATCGCGGCTTTCGTCGGTGTCTCCCCGAGGGAGATAGCCTACACTATGTGCACGGGTTCCGGCCTCAACATTGTCACTAATGGGACCAAGTGGAAGAAGGGAGACAACGTGGTCTTCCCCGAGTGGGAGCACAACCCTCTCGAGACCTATACAACTAGGCGAAATGGAGTGGAGTCACGCGTCTGGAAACCAGTTAAAGGTAGTTTTGACGTTGCGGACCTCGAGAAGCTCGTTGACGATAGGACGAGGCTCGTTCAGGTGAGCCAGGTGAGCTATGTGAATGGCTTCAGGGCTAACCTAAAGGAATTGGCTGACATCGCCCACGCCCATGGCGCGAAGCTCCTCGTAGATGCTACTCAGGCGGTGGGGGCTTTGAGGGTCGACTACAAGAAGGATAAAGCGGATTATGTCTCCGTCGCCCCATATAAGTACCTGATGGGTCCAGCGGGACTCGCCTTCCTCTACGTTGACTCTGAGTCCATCGAGGGGCTCACCCCTGATCGGACAGGGTGGAAGAACCAGATCTGGGAGGGGGCGCATGCGGAGGAGCCAACCCCCTCCGACACGGCGGAGAAGTTCGAGTATGGCACCATTAACTTCCAGGGCGTCTATGCCCTCGAGGAGTCGCTAAAGTACCTGAACAGTATCGGAATGGACTACGTCGAGAAGAGGGTGCTGGACACGACGGGTTACCTATACAAGCGGCTTGACGAAATCGGGAAAGAGCTCTGGACGCCGAAGGGCAATAAGTCCCCAGTCGTCAGCTATATGCAGAACGGCGCTGTCGACCTCGCGGAGAGGCTTAAGAAGAGGAAGATTAAAGTCACCGGGCGCGCTGCACATGGCGGCCATATAAGGGTCTCCGCCCACTTCTACAACACACGTGGGGACGTCGACCGACTGATCGAGGCCGTTGGTTAGGGGTTTTACTTTATGTAGCTGAAGCCCTGTTTCTCAGCCTTCTTTATCCAACTCGGCACAGGTGGGACGAGCTTATCCTCGGGCTTAACGATGATCTCGGTAAATGTAGGTTCTTTCTTCTCGAGATTTCTCTTGAGAGTAGGACCGAGCTCGTCTGGTTTTACCATACGGGTGGCCTCTAGTCCGAAGCCCTCCGCAATCTTGAGATAGTCAACTGGCTTGAAGTTGGTAGCGAAGTCAACGTACTCCTTCCCGTAGCTCAGCAGCCACTCCGCCCTTATCCAGCCATAACTCTGGTTATTGAAGAGGATTAGGTGGTTAGGACCACCGACGCGGGCAACAGTCTCAAGCTCGCCTGCGGTGAAGCCGAAACTACCGTCGCCGACGAGGGTGATGACGGTGCTGTTAGGGCGAGCGTACCTCGCACCTATACTGGCAGGAATAGCGTAGCCGAGGCTTCCAATCGCGTAGTTGAAGATCATTCTCCGTCCTGCCTCGCCTTGCTTGAGGAAGGCGGCTGTGTATATGGCTGCGATGCCGACGTCGGTGACGATGAGGTAATCCTTGGGGAGGGCGTCTCCCAGCTCCTTTACAAATCTGAGCGGGTGGATAGGTATCTCGTTGGATGCCATGAGACCTGAGACATAGGCGTCATATTCCTCTTTCTCCTTCTGGATCGCCTTAATCCTTGGGAGTTTCCGGACTTTCTTCTCCTGCTTTTCGGCAACCTCGATCATGACACGCAGGGTTGCTGCAGCGTCGCCGATGAGGGCAACTTCTATCGGGTAGTTGTTCCCCACCTCCCCCTCGCTGACGTTGAGGTGTATTATCTTCGCCTGCGTATCGAGGCTGGGAGTCTTCCACGTGTCCGTTCCGGTTGAGTCGGTGCTACACCCAACGTAGAATATCACATCAGCCTCATCGATCACCTTGTTGCCGAGTGTCGTGCCACCCCGTGAGCCGGTGACGCCTATGCTGAGTGGGTGGTTCTCTGGAAAGGCGCCTTTCCCATTAATGGTAGTGCCCACAGGGACGCCGTAGAGCTCAGCTAGTACCTGCACTTCTCCCCAAGCCTGGCTGAGGAGGACACCCTGTCCGCAGACGATGACTGGACGCTGCGCTAATCCGAGGACCTTCAGAGCTTCGCTTATCTTGGTGAGCTCCGCAACGGAGCGATGACCTGGGTAGGCTTTGAAGTCCTTCTGGACATAGAGGTGCGGGTCTCCAATCTCCTCCATCTGTTTGTCTATGGGGAATCTGATGTGAACCGGGCCTGGCTTTCCCGAAGTGGCTAGACGGAAGGCTCGCCTGACGATGCTTGGAAGATCAGATGCCTCTGTGACGGTGATGCTCTCCTTCGTTATTCCCTCGAACATCGCCGTTTGGTTGATGCCCGTAAGGGTATTTCTCCTCTCGTAGTGTAAGGGGATGTCACTCGTGAAGACGAGCATCGGGATCGACGCCTTGTAGGCCTCAGCGACGCCTGGGATCATGTGCGTGGCGCCTACACTGGGTCCCTCACAGACACCGGGTTTATAGCTGAACCTTGCGAAGGCATCCGCGGCGAAGGCGGCGCTTCTTTCATCCCGCATCATAACGTGCTTGACCTCTGGTGTGCTTAACCACTCCTTATACAGAGGTAGCGTCGTCTCGCCAGGGAGGCCAAAAACCTCCTTGACAGCGTATCCCTTAAGCAGCTCCATGAGAGCCTTAGAGGCGTTCAAAGGCATGAACCAACATTCCGAATAGGGCTATAGAAAAGATAAGGACTTCTAACCTATCTCAAACAAAAAATAGGCTTACCCTTCTTCGGAGATCCTTAAATTTAGATTTGAACCTAATTTAGCAGGATTTACCCTAAACAACTTGCACGGAGAACGCATTCAACCAAGTAAGTAAGATTTACGAGACCTTTTAAGAATACAAAATACCTCATATTGGCAGGTTATTTGACGATGATAGAGATACGCTTTCATGGCAGAGGCGGGCAAGGTGCGGTGACCGCCGTCAAGATACTGGCGTCAGCTATACATCTGGAGGGAAAATTTACACAAGCTATACCGATGTACGGCACCGAGAGGCGTGGTGCCCCCGTGGTTGCCTTCTGCCGCATCGACGACAAACGCATCAGGGAACGTGACCTCGTCCACGAACCCGACATCGTAGTGGTCCTCGACCCACTCCTCAACAGGAGCGTGGACGTGACAGAGGGCCTCAAAGCCGGTGGCCTCGTGATTGTGAACTACCCTGGCAACATCAAGGACACGGGCCTCGCCGGCAACTTCAAGGTCGCCGCCGTGGACGCCACCAAGATAGCACTCGACGTCATCGGGAGACCGATCACTAACACCGCCATTCTCGGAGCGTTCGCCAAGGTGACAGGACTCGTCAAGCTCGAGTCGCTCGCGGAGGCCGTTAATGGCGAGCTGCCTTCTAGGATCATAGCGTCAAACGTCGAAACAATGAAACGGGCATATGAAGCAACCACCGCCCCCGCCAACGCCTCCGGATTTAGGAAAACCGATGTAGTGAAGCGTGCTTCCACCCAGCCCCTCATCTCCTACTCGCGCGTCGTCTCTGACTGGAGAATATCCCACCCTGTAATAGACAAGAATGCATGCGTGGGGTGTAAGAGGTGTTGGGTCTACTGTCCCGAGACCGCCATAAGCTTGGTCGATGGGAAGGCAGAGATCAACTACGACTACTGCAAGGGCTGCGGTATATGCAACGAGGAGTGCCTCGTGGGTGCGATAAAGATGGAGAGGGAAGAGGTGTAATGCGTTGAAGTCTGAAGTTATGGTCGGTAACAAGGCGGTCGCTTACGCGGTAAAGCTTGCGAGGGCGAACCTCATTGCGGCGTACCCAATCACGCCCCAGACAACAATAGTCGAGTACCTGTCAGAGTTCGTCGCCAGCGGCGAGCTCCCAGCGGAGTTCGTCACCGTTGAGGGAGAGATCACTGCCCAGCTTGTCTGCCTCAGCGGCTCCATAGCGGGGGCGAGGGCATTCACTGCTACATCCGGTGAGGGACTCCTATACATGTCTCACGCGCTACACCACACGGCGCGCTACTGGGCACCCGTCGTCATGGCCGTCGCAAACAGGAGCGTCAGGACCATGCAGCCCGACCACACTGACCTACTCGCGCAGAGGGAGACGGGCTGGATACAACTCTACTGTGAGAATAACCAGGAGGTCCTTGACACTGGCATAATGGCGTATAAGATCGCTGAGGATGACCGGGTACGTCTCCCCGTCGCCTTTGCTCTAGATGGCTACGTACTCAGCTTCACAGCAGAGCCCGTATCGATCCCTGAACAGGAGAAGGTTGACGGCTTCCTCAAGCCATTCAAGAGCAAGTACCCTGTCCTCCCTGAGACTTGGGACGCGGAACTTGAGGAGTATAAGAAGCATTGGCAGCAGGGTAAGGGCATCAACGAGCCCTTTACACCCTTCGCAGGCGACGAGAACTTCTCCCACCTAACCATGGTCAGCTGGGGCAAGGGTCACGACCTGCAGTGGAGGTGGAGAGCACACCAGGAAGCTATGATGAGGGCAAAGAAGGTCATTAAGGAGGTAGATGAGGAGTATGGCAGGCTATTCGGACGCAGCTACGGTGGACTCCTCGAGGAGTATCGCTGCGAGGACGCTGAAGCCGTCATCGTCGTTATGGGCACACTCGCCAGCACCTCACGAGTAGCAGTCGACAACCTCCGCAAGCAGGGCAAACGCGTAGGCCTCGTCAAATTAAAGTCCTATAGGCCATTCCCCTCCGAGGAGATGCAGGACATCGCTAAGAGGGTCAAGGCAATCGGCGTAATAGACCGCAACATATCCCTCGGGGAGGGAGGCATCGTCTACGGCTCCATACGCAGCGCCTTATATGACCAGGTGGAGAAGCCAAAAGTCCTCGGTTATTACGCAGGTCTCGCAGGTAGGGAGGTCAGGGTAAGAGATATAGAGAACGCGACCGAGAAGACGCTGAAAGCCATAGGGAGCGGTGTGATGGACTCTACCGCCACCTGGATAGGGGGTTGATTACATGAGCAAAAAGATGAGCATCCGGGATCTCCGTAAGGAGGAAGTCATGTGGCCGGGTAACCCCGCTTGCCAAGGCTGCGGAGGGTCGATTATCGGCAGGCTGATCTTCAAGGCGCTTGGCAGGAACTCGGCGCGCGTCGAGGTTGCCTCATGCGCCCCCGGCTTTATGAACATACGGGTTCCCAGTTTCTTTGGCCCCGCCTTCGAAGGCGCCGCTGCCTTCATGACTGGCCTCGCCAGGGGCTACAAGATCATCGGCCGTGAAGATATAGTGGTTGCTGGCCTCATAGGGGACGGCGGGACTGCCGACATAGGTTTCCAGGGCCTATCCGGGGCTGCCGAGAGAAACGAGAACGTCTTCTGGTTCACCTACGACAACGAGGCATACATGAACACCGGTGGGCAGAGAAGCAGCGCCACACCCGAGTTCGCGTCTACATCGACGACACCTGTGGCGAAGATGAGCAGAGGAAAAACTTCGGAGAAGAAGAATGTCCCTATGATTCTCGCACTACATCACGTGCCATACGTCGCCACGGCGTCCGTGGCCTACCCCGAGGACCTCACTGCCAAGATCGTTTACGGGAAGGAGCTACGCGGATTCCGCTACATGCACATTAATAGTCCCTGCCCGACGGGGTGGGGCACAGACCCAAAGGACACTATTAAGATTGCCAGGTTGGCGGTGGAGTCAGGGCTCTGGCCTCTATATGAGATACTTGATGGACGCCACTTCAAGCTGACGTATAAACCGAGGGAGCTTAAACCAGTCTCCGAGACCCTCAAAATACAGGGCAGGTTTAGGCATCTAAAGGATGAGGAGATCGCGTCGATCCAAAAGGCTACTACGGAGAACTGGTCGAGACTACTGGCGATTGATGGTAAAGACATCTTCTAGCCATTACCACTCTTTCATCATCTATTTTTACACGCCATTAGTTCCAAGTCTAATAGTGCTCGGCTTTATGATTTGCCATATGAATAGCCCTAGCTTCGACGCAAAGCTATGAATTGGGCAACCATTAGCGTCGCAAACCAGAAGAACAGGTCGACTGCAAGCGAGACGAGGTCAACGCTCCATCTGTCGACAGGGCCAGCGATAGTGTCTAGGGTGTTGACACCCCAGATAAGGGGCAGTCCGTAGCTCACCCTTAAGAGATCGGGGACGGAGTACCTCCAACCCCAGAGCATCGCAAAGAGAGCGACGACCATAGTACCAGCTATAACAACATAGCCAACAACGGGTCTCATAGATGAGCCTCGAAAACCCTGGTTATTATCCCTTTCTTACTATGGGTAAGGTAAAAGATCTAAATCTATGGAAAGATACTGAAGTTTCATGACGGCGATCCTGAAGTGGGCGGGGGGTAAACGGAGCCTCGTTCAGGCGATCCTTTCTACGTTCCCTCTGGGCTACGAGAGCAGAGCTTACCACGAGCCCTTCCTCGGAGGGGGATCCGTCTTCTTCACCATCCGGCCCGAGAGGGGAACTGTTAACGACGTCAACACTCGCCTCGCTAACTTTTACCGCGTCATCAGGGACAACCCAGACGCCCTCATCGCAGAGGCGTCGAAGCACACCTACGACAAGGAGACCTACTACAGGCTACGAGACCGCTTCAACAAGGACGGGTTGGACCCCATCGAGGACGCCGCCCTCCTCTTATACCTGAACAAGACGGGATACAATGGTCTTTACAGGGTAAATAGCAAGGGCCTTTTCAACGTGCCATTTGGCACTTATAGGAACCCTAAAATCGTCCCTGTAAAAGACATCGTCATCGCTAGCGAGGCACTCAGACGCGTCGAAATACGGAGCGAAGACTTCTCATACCTCCTCGACGCCGTGAACGAGGGCGACATCGTCTACCTCGACCCGCCCTACGAGCCCGTAAGCAAGACATCCAACTTCAACACCTACAGCCCCACCGGCTTCCCATGGTCTGAGCAGGTCAGGCTCAGCGAGCTGATCAGGGAACTAGATGCGCGTGGCGTCCTCTTTACCCTGAGTAACAGCGAACCCGTCAAGAAGCTCTACAAGGGCTTCAGAATAAAAATCGTAAACGCGAATCGCAGCATTAACACAAAAACCACAGGCCGTGGTTCCGTCAGGGAGATACTGGTCACAAATATCATGTAGAAGGCGGAGCAATAAATGGAACCCCAAAAAAGATGCTTAAATTCGTCTCCGTTATCTCCCGATATAGAGTGCCTTTTCCTTAATAAAGTTGCCAGCGCCCAAGCGTTATTAGTCATCACGTGCTAGAAATACTGTGGACACGCTTCTCCTCGACGCGGGCAACCTCTTTCTATTCCTCAGTGGCTTCCTAATGCTCTACACCGCTTATAAAGACCGAAAAATCCTGAAGGGCTACAATTTACTAGGTACATTACTAATCGTACTCGCTATCGGACTTGCCTTAGCCTACTACGCCCAACAGGGCTATTGGCTCAGCTTCGCCCTGACTCTCCCCAACT
>MEZF01000027.1:30087-32121 GCA_001774245.1 Candidatus Bathyarchaeota archaeon RBG_13_52_12 | reverse complement strand
ATCTATGTTGACTCCCTGGATCCCGAGTAGGATTACATTATCACAGATCGATCTCTTGAGGTAGTCGATGAAGATGTTCAGTGGAAGGCTGTGGGTAGAGACCGAAACGTTTGCTATGCTTTCTGGTGGGATTATTCGCCCATCGCCAGGTGAGCCATTGAAGTGCGCCGCATCGAGGAGTAGAACATGTGTCGGTGAAAAGTCCCTGATGGCGCCGGTGTAGCTCTCTGGCACGGTTTCCGTCGAGAGAAGTAGCACGTCTTTGGGTATTTTTCCTTCGAGTAATTCGAGCACCCGGAGCCCGACGACGTCGTCGTGTCGGATGGGGCTCCCGATGCCGACAAGTACGACTCGCCGATCTTTTCGCTCCTCGAAGAATTTTTTGAGTTCACACCTCAGAGCCATGACGATGAGAGCATGATTCTGAGGGTTAAATTTTATTCTATTTTGATTTTTGTGAGATTCTCATATAATTTGCGTGCTCGCTCTCTAGAATCCGCGCCCTCCAGGACAGCTACGCCAGTCTTGAACACGCTGCCATTGATTCCTTTACTGTTTGTAAAGGTCAAACCGAGGCGGGTGGATAGCTTCTTTGTTAGGCCTACTTCACTGAGATTACTCTCTATGACGTGAAGGTCAAGATTAGCCAGCGTCTCCGGAGTGAATGCGAATACCCTTTTTCCATCCCGGCCACATATTTCCTCAATAGGATCGCTAATGCTTGGCTCGGTTGCTCCAGTTCCACAAACCTTACAGGATTCCGCCCGAGCTAGGTTAATCTTCTCAATGCTTAGATCATCCATGTCGAAGAAGAGAAGCTTGCTCGCGAGACTTGGCTTCTCTCCTAGAATGATCTTAACAGCTTCCGAAGCCTGGATGCCGGCGATAACGCTTATCGCGGGAGGCATCACCCCTACAGTAGCACAGGTCGGTACATTCGCCTCGTCAATGCCGCCTTGCCAGCACTCCAGGCAAGGAGTCTCCCCCGGGATAATCGTCGAGACGTTCCCGACGTGGGTGATGACAGCACCGTAGACGTAGGGTATGTCATGTTCAATGCATGCCCTATTTATGGCCAGGCGTGGAGTCAACCGGTCAAGCCCATCGACGACAATATCCACACCCTCCACGAGCTTTGCGGAAGTCCGATCATTTACAGAGACTGGGAGAGCCTCAACGTTAATGAAGGGATTCACCTTGCGGAGGCGTAATTCGGCCGCCTCCACCTTAGGGTACCCAACGACGTCGACGCCGTAGAGATTCTGCCTCTGAAGGTTGCTAATTTCGACGATGTCGCGGTCGGCCAACCTGAGCAAGCCTACGCCCATGGAGGCTAGATGGACCGATAGTTGACAACCCAACCCACCGACCCCCGCGACGAGAACCCGGGCATCCCTGAGCCTCCTCTGCCCGTTCAACCCAATCTCGGCGAGAACCAGCTGGCGAGAGTAGTAGGCTAGCTCGTCTGGCTTGAATCCGCTCTTCGACGTCATGGATCACAAAACGCGGTGGCAATTGAAAAGTGTGTATCCACTGAGCCACACACTAAAGGATTAGGGAGACGATCAGGGGTGCTAGCCCTAGGAAGATCGGCGCAGGTAAGCCGGAGACAAACCCCCTCCGCTCTAAGATCCAGAGGTTCAGCACTATCCCTATCCCAATCATCAGTAAGGTAACCGCGAGGAGCCCCGCTCCATAGTATGCCTCGACATGTGCTGGAAGGAAGGAGTAGAAGATCAGCTCACCCATCCCGATCTCGACCTCCTCTCCCACATAGCTCATACGTGAAGACTTTGCCTTAGATCCCCCGAACCCTTTAACTAACTCGACGACCCACCCCGTATTCAACATGATGAGATCGAAAACCGAGACTGCGAGGAGCGTCACGACGAGGGAAACTGTTGGTAGAAGTAGACTAATGAATGAACCGAGGAGCGCGCCGTATACTATAAAGATGAAATTCCTAACTCGGGAGGAAAAGGCGTTGCTAACGATGAAGATCATGGAGAAGACCGCAACATAGAGGGAGATCAG
>MEZF01000027.1:29777-30079 GCA_001774245.1 Candidatus Bathyarchaeota archaeon RBG_13_52_12 | reverse complement strand
TGGAAGCCATGAAGGATGAGACGGCTTTAGCAACCACCATCAATACCGTCTGAGACACTATTATCACGAGTATAGCGGAGGTTGGCGCGACGATGAGGGCCACAAGAATGCGCATCTCGAAGTCTCTCCTTTTCTTCGTCAACCAGTAGAGAATCGCTACGCCCAGCAGCCCAACAAGTGTCAGGGAGAGAGTCCAAGTAATCTGCTCATTGGGCGCTGAGACGGAGCTGTGTATTGAGCTGTTCAAGCCACCAAGTGTGAATAGTCTCACAAAACTAATGGAAATTACGAGACAGGATAGG
>MEZF01000027.1:28240-29747 GCA_001774245.1 Candidatus Bathyarchaeota archaeon RBG_13_52_12 | reverse complement strand
CTATCCAATCAGATCTTCACAGCCTTCAAACCATACTCTAGTACAACCTGCTTACCCTCTTCATTCCTCGAAACCATCGAATAACGGCTTAATTTCAATCCCCGGTTCCAAGACCAACGTCTAACGTAGAAGGTAAATACAAGCTGGAAAGATGCGAATCCCGCTACTATCCCTGTGAGTGAACCCCAAAAGAGGAAAGGAGGAGCGATTAAAACCATCACGATTGGGAGGACGAATAAAACAGACAGTAATGCTATGATGGGCACGACCCTTCGGATCCCTCTCTGTCGCCGTGCCTTCGCCATTCCCTGGGCGACTAGATCACTACTCATCCCAGAGAACTCCAGATACTGTGGGAAGATGGCAACACTGAAGGTCAGTGAAGCGAAGATGAAGAAGAAAGCAGCAGAGGTTGCGACATCCCCTGTCAAAAAGAGGAGGAAGAGCGCCAGAGCTAAGAATGCCATAACAGCGGACAGGATCGGCTGGAGATGGGAACCGGGGTAATCACTCGTCTCGATCCACGAGTTTTTCTTCAGATTTTTCTCAGACAAGGAGATCCTGATTCCGAGACTAACGCTACCCAACTATTAATAGCAATTGATAAATATATTCTAGTTATCCCAATCTACTTGAGGATTATGAAGAGTACAAACCTCTCAACGTTAAAAATCATGGCAGTAATGTTGGTACTGCTACTGTCCTCGATGATGACACCTACAGCAACGGCGGGGATATCATCAAGCATCGGAACCTTGGAAGGCCCATACTTCAAGGAGCTCCGGTTCAAGATATATGCCACGTCTCAGGCCGAAGTCTCGGGCCTCCTCACAGGAGACGTCGACGTTGTCGACTTCTTCGAGGCGGAACAAATACCCGACATACAGCCAGGATTAGACTCAGGCAAACTTGCGACTAAGCAGAATGCAGAGCAGGGAATGTGGGTCTGGAGCCTCCAATGCGAAAGATACCCACTCAACCTAGTGGAGTTCAGACGCGCCATAGCATACCTCTGTGACAAAGACTTGTACGTCAGGGAAGGCCTACAGGGTCTCGGGTACAAACTTGAAACGTTCCTCGGATCACCCGGCTACGGCGTTTGGGGAGGAACAACATACACGACTTATAACTTCAACCCAACCAAGGCAGCTGAGATACTCGATAGCCTGGGCTTCGTCAAAGGCGCTGATGGCAAAAGGATAGACCCTAAAACAAGCACAACAATGAGACCCCTCGTTATTATCGCACGCACGGAGCACCCCCACAGGATCTTTGTGGCACGGGAACTCGCCAAACAGTTTGACGCGATAGGCATCCCGTATGACCTACAAGAGGTACCCAGATCGGTTGCTTCGCCCCTAGTATTTAACGAACAGAATTACGACTTATACACAGCTGGTTGGGGTGGTGGCCCCGATGTTGACTGGCTATATGACCTCTTCTACTCAACATCCCCACCCTCCCAAAACTTTGAGCTTTTCAAGAACAGCACCGTCGATGCTGCCCT
>MEZF01000027.1:8674-28232 GCA_001774245.1 Candidatus Bathyarchaeota archaeon RBG_13_52_12 | reverse complement strand
TAAAATATGGAAAGACTAATGCTGAGGTGCTTGCGGGCGCACAACTCGCTCAAAAGTATCTCTCTGAGCAGCTCCCTGTAATCCCACTCTACGCTAAGGCTTACCTCTCCCCCTACAACGCGAGGCTCAAGAACGTCGTCGACCTCCCGTGGTGGAGCGGCGTTACGAACTCGCTGACATTCACTGTAGCGACGGATAAGACCCAGAAGTATGGTTCAGTCCTCAACATAGGCTGGACTTCTGACCCCCAGCAGCCAAGCCCGATGTATGAGATAAACTGGTGGTGGGACAGCATGCTCAATAACGTGATCTACGACACACCCATCAACCTCGACCCAACGACCTTCGCCGAAATCCCGTGGCTTGCCAAGTCGTGGAAGACCGAGTCTTGGACCGCCCCCAACGGGACACCTGGAATGAAGATCACTTTCAACCTCAACGACGGCATAAAGTGGCACGACGGTAAGCCGCTAACAGCTGACGACCTTGTCTTCACCTGGACCTATGCACTAAAGGAGCAGAACCCCGTCTACATCTCCTACCTGACGAGCTTCGTCAAGGGTGAAGCCCCTGACAAGCTAACAGCAATCGCCTACCTGAACACAACCAGCTATTGGGCTCTACACTGGGTCGGCACAAACATCCCAATAATTCCAAAACACATCTGGCAGGACATCAAAGACTCAGTGAGGTACCAGCCTATCTCCGAGGGCACCCTCATAGGCACGGGTCCCTACATATTCAAGGAATACAAGCCTCTCGAGTATGTAATTGTTACAGCTAACCCCAACTACTTCCTTAAGCCAGCGGACAGCACCCTCAGCTTTACCGAGGTCAAGATGACACAGGGAGAGACCAAGGCTTACACTTCGAACAAGGCGATCTATAACAGTGTACCAGTGACTAACGGCACATACACTATCACAGTCTTGCAGGGTGGCAACGCTCTCAAGACATTTACTGGTAAAGCTGTAGCGGACGGATCCTACACCGCTACACTCGACACCAAGGACATCGCCCCAGGCACATACGATATGGGTGTCGAACTCGTCGTTAAGGTGGGTCCAGTCGGACTCGGATCCCTCGACCAGTACAAGTTGGTAGTCACCGAGAAACCCGTTGACTATACGATGTATGCTGCTATCCTAGCTGCAATAGTAGTCGTGGTCGCTGCGGGATACATGGTACTGCGCAAACGAAAGTAGAAGGACGCCAACCCGTTCCTTTTTTTTTAATACGAAAACATTATCCCCCTAGGTATAACTGGGGTAAATAGATGGGTTACCTATCGTTCTTCGCAAAGAAAATCGTCTTCGCCGTCGTGACGATCCTAATAATAATGACCCTCAACTTCGCCATCTTCAGACTCATGCCGGGGGATCCGATAGCAATGCTCGCCGACCAGATAAGGTTGAAGCCCGAGCAGGTGCAGAGATTATACGAACTATTCGGCCTCGGGAAGCCCTTATGGGAGCAGTATGTGCTTTACATGATCCAGACGCTTCAGGGGTTTCTCGGATACTCCTACTATACGCAGCATCCCGTTACCCAAGATATAATGATTAGGCTCCCGAACACGCTCCTCCTAGTGGGAACATCAACTATCATCTCAATAGTAATTGGTATGGTCATCGGAATAGTTGCTGCGGCTAGGAGGGGAAGCGCCATAGACATAGGCGCCATATCATTCGGATTTCTTGGTAACTCGGTCCCGACGTTCTGGCTTGGCCTTCTCTTACTACTTGTCTTTGGGGTGAACCTGCAGTGGTTCCCTCTTAGGGGGACAACGAGCGTTCCCTCCCCAACCGATCCGATAGCCCTAGTTCTTGACATTTTATGGCACATGACCCTCCCGACGCTCGTTCTAGTAATAATTCAGTTTGGAGGATTCGCCCTTATAATGAGGGCAGCGATGATGGATGTCCTTACCGAGGACTACATCACACTCGCGAGAGCGAAGGGGATTGACGAGAGGACGGTGCTCTACAAGCACGCCCTGAGGAACGCAATGCTCCCAATGGTCACAATTATAGCTCTAGCCTTCGGATTCACCCTCAGCGGGGCACTACTCACA
This sequence comes from Candidatus Bathyarchaeota archaeon RBG_13_52_12, assembly GCA_001774245.1. Taxonomy (GTDB): domain Archaea; phylum Thermoproteota; class Bathyarchaeia; order TCS64; family TCS64; genus UBA8941. The sequence continues at coordinate 26,158 of MEZF01000027.1, read as the reverse complement.
GAGACGGTCTTCTCGTGGTCGGGCCTCGGACGATATATATGGGACGCAATAGTGAAACAAGACTTCCCGGCCCTACAGGGAATATTCTTCATAATATCGGTCATGGTAGTCGTAGCGAACTTGTTTGCGGACCTCGTCTATGGATTACTTGACCCGCGGGTGAAACACGATTAGGTGATCTATGTGGAGCATAAGAAACAGCGATTTAAGGGGTTCAGAGAATTCGCAGCGCTTTATTCAAAGAGTAGGTTGGGGATGGCAGGGTTAATACTGTTTCTGATTTTCATAGCTATCGGTCTACTTGCCCCCTTGATAACTCCCTATGATCCGCAATACTCGATGCAACTAGCCAACTTCAGAGCGAAACCTGAGTGGCTCGACGCCTCGATCCCACCAAACATCTACTACGTGGAGGATTCAGGGTTCACCACCTCTAATTCACTGGAGGAGTGGCAGATCACGACCTCCGGCATCTCAGTCAACTGGTCCAGTGACGAAGGCTACCCAGGAATCGCTCTAGTCGAGAAGGGAAGTGGACAAGGATCTATAGAATTAGCAACCATTAACCCAGCTGGGGAGGGAAGTGTGACCCTAGGAAAAACCCTTTCATACAACTTCAACCCACCACACAGATTCTCAGTTCACATCGCCTACTTAGCAGTAGTGACTGGTGATGCCTCGTGGCAAGCCCAAGTTATCCTAAAGCAGACTACAGGTAACGAACTCCTGCTCTGGAGTTCAGGCACCCAACACGGTACCGTCGACTGGTCGATTCCGAAGCCGCAGATAGACACAAATGACGCGACTTTCAGGCTCAGGTTATTCAAGGATCTACTCGCGGATGCATCGAAGCTCTTCCCTGTTAAGGGAGACTACACCCTTATCGTCAAGTTAATCGCGACTACACAGAGTGGGAGTGTCAAATTCTATGTGGATGATATTAGTGCTAGGATCTGGGGCGAATCCTTCGGGTACTTGGGAACGGACAACTACGGCCGAGATATCTTCACTCAGCTGGTCTACGGGAGTCGGATCTCAATACTAATCGGCGTCTTCTCGGCGGTGATTGCGGTTGCACTCGGCCTCCTCGTCGGATTGACATCTGGATACGTCGGGGGGTGGGTTGACGAGTTATTGATGCGATTCAATGATATCCTGCTCACTATCCCCGGCCTACCACTGCTGATCGTTCTCACAGCTGTGATGGGGCCAAGCATAATTTCGGTCATCATCCTCATAGGCTTCCTAGGCTGGATGGGGATAGCTAGGCTAATTCGTTCACAGGTTCTATCGTTGAAGACCAAGGCCTTCGTCGAGGCAGCGAGGGCTAGCGGTGGGGGGACATGGCACATAATCGGGAAACACCTGCTCCCCAATGTGATAACAATGGCCTATACGCAGCTCGCCCTGACTGTGCCGGGCGCTATTGTGACCGAAGCAGCCCTTAGCTTCCTAGGGCTGGGGGATCCCTTCCTGCAGACATGGGGGAAGATGCTACACGACGTGCAGTACTATGGGGCAGTCTCCGAATGGTGGTGGGCCATCCCACCTGGTCTCTGCATCGCCCTACTCTCCATGGCTTTTGTTTTCATCGGATACGCTATGGATGATATACTGAATCCAAAGCTGAGGAATCGATGAACATGACAAAGCTCCTCGAAGTAAAAAATCTTAAGATGTACTACTCCACCATGAAGGGAGACGTTAAAGCGGTGGATGATATCAGCTTCTCACTCGAGAAGGGGGAGTCCCTCGGCCTCGCTGGCGAATCAGGCTGTGGAAAAAGTAGCGTAGCTCTTGCCCTAATGAAGCTCTATCCATCAAACGCTAAGATACTCAGCGGGGAGGTCCTACTCGACGGCGTCAACCTCCTCGAGATGAGCGACGAAGTGATCCGTCAGAATATCAGGTGGAAAAGGATATCAATAGTGCCACAGGCAGCGATGAACGCCTTCAACCCCGTCTTCACGATCAAGGAGCAGATAGTTGAAGCCATTCTTACACACGAGGATGTCACCGAGAAGGAGGCGGGTGAGAGGACAGTAGAACTGCTCAGAAGAGTCGGGATAGACCCCTCCCGAGCATCAAACTACCCACATGAGTTCAGCGGAGGCATGAAGCAGAGGGCAATGATGGCGATGGCGCTCAGCTGCAACCCGGACTTGATCATCGCGGATGAGCCGACAACAGCCCTCGACGTGATAGTACAAGCGCAGGTGTTGAAGGAGATAAAAACTTTACAGGAGGAACTCGGCCTCTCTATGATACTGATCTCGCACGACCTCTCGGTGGTTGCTGAGACCTGCGAAAAGACGATGATCATGTACGCTGGGAACATAGTCGAGGACGCTTCCACCCTAGAGATATTCAGGGCTGCTCTCCATCCCTACTCAATTGGCCTCCTCGGTGCCTTCCCGAAGCTCACGGGGGAGAGAAAGAGGCTCGAATCCATCAAGGGCAACCCACCCAATCTCCTCAACCCTCCACCCGGCTGCAGGTTCCACCCCCGGTGCCCAAATGCCAAGGACTTATGCGAAGTGATCCCACCATTTATCCAGGAGACACATAAAGGACACCGGGTAGCATGCCACATGGTGAATAAACACCCGGAATACAGGTGATAGGCATGGCGAGTGACGACCTGATTAGAGTGGCGAACCTTAAGAAGTACTTCCCAGTTAGGACTAACTTACTGGCAAGCCTCAGATCCAAGGAGGTTCCGATGGTTAAGGCGATAGACGGCGTGAGCTTCACAATACCTCGCGGGAAGATTTTCGGCATAGTCGGTGAAAGTGGCTCAGGGAAGACAACGACAGGCAGAGCAATACTCAGGCTCGAAGAACCTACTGCAGGAAGCGTCACAATCGAAGGAGAGGACATCGTCAAACTCGACAAGGAGGAGCTAAAGAAGCGTCGTAGAGAGATGCAGATCATTTTCCAGGACCCCTTCGAGTCCTTGAACCCGAAGATGACCATATATGAGGTGGTCGTCGAGCCCCTCGAGATACACAGAATAGGGAAAGACGAGGAGGAGAGAAGGAAGCTAGTATCGGAGGCTCTGGAAGAAGTACAATTAATCCCTCCAGAGGACTTCCTCTTCAGGTATCCCCACGAACTCAGCGGCGGGCAGCGCCAGAGAGTGGCGATAGCGAGGGCGCTCATACTTCGCCCCAAGTTCATAGTAGCAGACGAGCCCGTCTCGATGCTAGACGTCTCCATCCGAACGGAGGTCCTTAACCTCATGCTCGACCTCCAGGAGAAGTTCGGACTCACCTATCTTTTCATCACTCATGACCTCGCTATAGCACGGTACATGTCAAGCAACATTGGTGTAATGTACCTCGGGAAGATAATTGAGTTCGGCGAGGTCTCAGAGGTACTCGACGACCCCGACCACCCCTACACACAGGCGCTGATGGCGGCCGTGCCTGTGCCAGACGCTGAGAGGAAGAGAGGTGAACTCCCAATCAGAGGAGAGACCCCCCAGCCCATTAACCTCCCACCGGGATGCAGGTTCAACCCGAGATGCCCTTACGCCTTCGACAAGTGCTTCAAAGAGGAGCCCGAGCTATTCCCTGTGGAGCCCGGACACGGGGCAGCGTGCTTCCTCTACGCGGACTTCCACAGTGGAAGGCTTGAAAGGGGCAGGTTACCCAAGTATTAAATTACACCTTGGAATAAACTGCGACAGCTCTACAACAGTTTCTTTTATCAATCCCCAAAGCGAGGCATCTCAACAAAACCCTGTTCCTTACCGTTGACCTCATTTAGCCCATGTTTTAACCCCTTTCAGTCAAAACCAATCCAATTTTCAGCTGAAAATGATTAAATCTTTAAAACGTGATTCATTGTTACTATCGACTGGATGGTGTGATTATGGCGAGCGGAGCTTCTGGAGAGGTTGTTCACTGCCCCAAATGCAATGAGGATGTCCCAAAGACCCTCTACTGCCTGAACTGTGGCTTCCCCCTCTACAAAGAGGAACAGCCAAAAGAGGAGAAAGATGAACTGGAGGTGACGATTAAACCCATTGTGCAGCCAGATGATGATGCAGTCATCGTCGTCGACGAACCCGAGGAAACTAAGTCAGAGCCAAAGATCGAGGCACAGCCAGAACCAGTGCCAGAAATCAAGATGGTTGAACCCGTAATTGAGACTCAGGTTCAGCCGGTCGAGTCCACCCAAGAGACCATAATAGCTGAGGTGAAAGAGCCTGAGGCGACAACCCCCAAGCCCACCACCGAAGTGAAGACCGAGGAGCCGCAGCCAGTGGAAGAGACTAAACCTGTAGTCGAGTTACCTCCCACCCTAGTCGAGCAGCCAAAACCCACGCAAACTGTGAGCGAGCCCTTATCTACGGGTATTGAAGCCTCAAAGGTCGAGGCGGTCGAACTGGTCGAAGAATACCAAGAAGATGTACAAAACAAGGGCTACGTCCCAGACCCACTGACCAAGGACCTAATGGAAAACCTGATGAAAAACATCTCGCTCAAACTCAAACTCATCAAGCTATACAGGGACGGAGTGGTTAAGGAAGAGACCTTCACAAAGCTCTTCGACGATTACTTTAAGCAGGGCAAGATTTTGTTCAGCCGACACGACGAGATCATCCAAAAGCTCTCCGGAGAAATAGAGGAGATGGAAGACAACTACTCCAGTGCCTCCGAGGCAATGGAGTTGATAGAGATTAGAAAGTCTATAGGAGAGGTCTCGGAGATCGAGTACGCCGCTAAAGCGCCCGCTTACAGATGGGACATCGATAACTTCGATTTGATGGCGGCGGATAAAAAGAACAAGATCCAATACCTCGAGAACATTGGGAACATAATCACGAAGGAGGAACTAAAGGAGCTCAGGGAGCTCGCCAGTCTCGAGTACAACACGCTCGACGCCCTCCAGATTTCCAAAGACGAGGCCCTCAAAAACATCAAGGAGAGTCTCTACGAGGCTATCAAGACCCTCGGCTAATACTGGCCTTCTTTCTCCACGATTTCTTAATAAGGAGGTTCGACTGCATCCAGCTTTAACAACCAAGTGACTTTCTGAGCACACGTGAATTAGCTATAACTGTTATTACAGAGTTGGGAGTATCAAAGAGTGAGAGATACAATTGGGCGAAGTAGTTCAACATATCGGGAAGAATGTGAAACTCGGCAAGAACATCAAGTTATGGCACTTCACCTATATTGGGGACAACACTGAGATCGGGGACGACACAAAGATTGGCTCACTCGTTCACATTGACTACGGAGTCAAGATCGGTAGAAGATGCAAGATCGAGGGCAGCGCCTACATACCGCCTCTCACAGTGATAGGCGACGATGTTTTCATCGGCCCTGGTGTGATTTTCACAAACGACCCGTACCCTATGTCACCCAAGATGGTTGGGGTGAATGTTGAAAACGGGGCGATTGTCTGCGCTGGTTCGATGTTGAAGGCAGGGGTTACCGTCGGTAAGAAAGCCGTGGTTGGTTTTGGCTCTGTGGTCACAAAGGATGTGCCGCCAGAAACAGTCGTCTTCGGTAATCCTGCTAAACCTAGGATGACACTACTCGAGTATCTCAAGAAAAAGAAAGCATGGGAAGAGGGTGGATAATATTCAAGTCGCTTGCTTGAAATTTGTTTTAAAATTTTTATTAATTATTTAGTATAAAATGATGCCACTTTTTCCACACCCTCAACAACTTTCATCAAATCATCTCCAGTAAGGTATGGATGCATTGGCAGACTCATTATGGTTCTTGAAAGATCCTCTGAGACGGGACATGGTTTCGGTTTAAGGAGTTGTTCAACTATAGGCTGCTTTGTGAGGGACGCGGGGTAATGGACTCCACAGTCGATGTTCTCTGCAATCATGGCTTTCATAAAGTCGTCGCGGCTGCAATGAATAATATCTGGATCTAGAGTCACGCTGAAGTAGCTGTAGCTTGGATTCGTTTTGTCAGTAATTTTTTGAGGGGTTACCCCATCTATCTTCTTCAAACCATTTAAGAGCACATCCGCGTTGTGTCGGCGTTTCTTGAGGAATTGGTCAAGTTGAGAGAGTTGGTTTAAGCCTATCGCTGACATGATGTCTGTGATTCGGTAGTTAAGACCAAAGATAATGTGGTGATATCGTCCATCATCGCCATGGCTACGAATTAGTGAGCCTAGACGGTTGAGCTCTGCGTCATCTGTAGTAACTATCCCGCCCTCGCCCGTTGTCATGGTCTTAGTGGGGTAGAAACTATAACAGCTAATATTTGGCCATGCTCCGAGGTCTTTATTATCGTACTCTGTCCCGTGGGCCTGTGCGCAATCGTTGATGATTAGAAGATCGTGATCCTCAGCGATCTCGGTTAATGCCTTCATGTCGCAGCTGTTACCAAATAGGTGCACTGGGGCGATTGCGCGAGTTTTTTTTGTTATCTTTTCCTTGACCTTCTCGGGATCGAGGAGGAATGTGTCGGGATCAACGTCGACTAAGATTGGTCTAGCATTGCTGTAAAGGACGGTGCTTATTGTTGCGATGAAGGTGAAAGCGGGGGCGATGACCTCATCGCCGGGTTTTAGAGTAGAGAGATAAGCGCAGTGGAGCGCAGCAGTGCCGTTAGAGACAGCGTAGGCGTACTTTGCCCCTACCTTGGCAGCGAACTTTTCCTCGAACTCCTTTGTATAGGGGCCCATACGGACATAGGCGGATTTCAGAATTTTCGTAATATCGTCTGTGTCCTTCCGGCTGAAGGTAGGTTTCACCAACGGGATCTTTTTATCAGATACGGGACGACCCCCATCGATCGCAAGCTTGGACAACAGTTATCATTACTAATCTAAATTGAGGAAGTATTATTACCTTTGTTGAGTCTTATTCCATATTTATCTCATTAGAGAATGGGCCCCTGCCAAATGTTTAGAGTTATCTCACTGAACGCGACTCGATAACATGGAGGCCTGAAAACTAGTGTTGACCTCATCGGAAACGAAGAAATGTTGTTTGTTGCGTGCACGACTAGAATAAGTTAAAGGAGATTAGAACATATTAATCAGAGGGGACCTGATTGAACACAGCTTTCGTGTTGATAAACGCTGAGATGGGTTCGGATCTCACGCAAGAGCTAAAAAGCATAGCCGAGGTTAAGGAGTTCTATGGCGTTTATGGAGTTTATGACTACGTTGTTCGGCTTGAAGCCAGCAATATGGAACAACTCAAGGATGCAATAACTAACAAGATCCGTCGAATGAAAAATGTGAGGTCTACACTCACCATGATGGTTATAGACTGAGAGCATTTACTCAAGAACATTTGATCATCATTTTTAAAGCATTTTTGATTAACTAATACGTATCTTTAAAATGGCTATATAGAGATCAATATTGAAAGCGGGGCGATGTCAGTTTTGAAAATAACAATAATGGGCATTGATGGATACCTAGGTTGGCCCCTCGCCATGCACCTATTCAGTAGGGGACACGAAGTTTCTGGCGTGGATAATTTTAGCAGACGAAGAAACGTGGAGGAGATTGGTGGCCATTCAGCCACACCGATTAAACCCATGAAGATGAGGCTAAAAGCATACGAAAAGTCATCTGGTAATAAGATCCGATTTTACCAGGGTGACCTAATAAAAACGGGTTTTACAGAAGACGTCATAGCTAAAGAAAGACCCGACTGCATAGTCCATCTGGGTGAGATCCCCTCTGCACCATACAGTATGATCGACGTTGATCACTGTAACTACACCCAGACTAACAACATCGTTGGTACGAACAATATACTGTTCGCTATGAGGAAGCATGCCCAGAAGTGCCACTTGCTTAAGCTCGGCACGATGGGAGAGTATGGTACCCCCAACGTCGACATCCCGGAGGGTTTCTTCGAAATCGAGTATAGGGGTAGGAAGGACAAGTTACCGTTTCCGCGCCAACCCGGTAGCTGGTACCACTTAAGTAAGGTGCATGACACCTTCAACATTATTTTCGCCTGCAAGATCTGGGGGTTGGCGAGTACCGATATAATGCAGGGTGTCGTGCATGGCTTAATGACCGATGAGATGGTAAACGATGATCTGCTTACTCGGTTCGACTTCGACGAGGTGTGGGGGACTGCTCTGAACAGGTTCTGTGCGCAAGCAGTGATCGGCCACGAACTTACTCCGTATGGGAAGGGAGGTCAGACGAGGGGCTTCATAGCACTCCGCGATAGTATCGAGTGTATGACCATCACAGCCGAGAACCCTCCAGCAGATGGTGAATACCGGGTCTTTAACCAGTTCGATGAGACTTACTCGGTTAATGAGTTGGCTAAACACGTCGTCTCAGTCGGAGAGGAATTTGGCTTAGATGCGAAGATCTGGAGCATTGAAAACCCCCGAGTGGAGAAGGAAGAGCACTACTATAACCCCGATCATGAGAGGCTCCCCTCCCTTGGCTTCAAGCCAGTGCACAGCCTCGACGCGGAGTTAAGGCGGACCATCCCAAAGCTCATCCAGTATCGGGATAGGATTGAGGAGAAGAAGGGCGTGATTATGCCAAGCGTAAAGTGGAGAGGTTAGCCCAATTTACTTCTTAGTGAGCTCGATCTTTTTGACCCCATCTGGGCTAATTAATAGCCCAAGCAGCTTCTTATCTATCGCCTTCAAGTCGAACTTTACATCTATGTAATCGCTTGTTCCCCACCTAGCGTACTCATGGGGTATTCTAAATGTGCCTTGTCCGTTCACTTGCCCTAGCTCTGCTCGGAAGCCACTTAAAAAAATGTATTCGCCGGGGGGGCCATTAACGGTGGCGCGGTCCCGACTGTGGATCCTTAACTCGATGAGGTGGAAACCATGGGGGTCATTGTATTCACCGACCCAGGTCCCCATGAGGTCAGCTCCGAGATCTATCCCTGGTGTCTCGGGTTGGTACCTTCTGTAGTAGGTAGTTCTGAGGTCCAATTGCTTGACGTAGCTGTCGTCGCCGTACTCTAATGTGAGCTCCTCGCCGTCATATTTAGAGCCATGAACCCGATACCTTTCCTCGTCTATTTTCTCGAGTGCGAGGGCGTCGTCGAGTGTTAGTTGACCGTTGACGACCCTGATCATCGAGCTTGTGATCTCGTCGCCGTAGACACCAACGATCTTATCCCAGTTAGCTGGTGGAGATTGGGACTTCAACTGGGTTCTGGCCTCTCCGCATACGACTATCCTGAGGATGGTCGACGCTGGTGGTCTCCACCCTGAGCCGTCCTGTAGGTTGCTCAGCCAACAGACACCTAGTCCTTCATCTGGGTAGAAGCAGACGTTGTTTGTGTAGTCGGGAAGGCCGCCTGTGTGATAGAGCAGGACGCGGTTGTCATGGATTGTTCTGAACCAGGTAAGCCCCATGCCGCTGTTTGATTTTCCTGTCGGTGCTTGCAGCCTATGCATCTCCTTCACTGTCTCTTCTTTAAGTAGGCGTTTTCCCTTGTAAACGCCATAGTTCAGGTTCATGATGACGAACTTCGCGAGATCGAGCACCGTCGAGTACAGGCTCCCTGCCGGGTCCGCAGGCTTCATTCCGAGGAAGTAAGGGGGGTTGGGGATGAGGGGCTTGTCTGGCCCCCCAGCACGTTTATAGCCCTGAGCGAGTCTCGCGGTTACAGCTGGAGTGAGTGCGAAGTCGCTTGAGGTCATCTCCAAGGGCTTAAGGACCTGTTTTCTCAAGTATTCGTCATAGGCTATTCCTGTGAATTGGTGCATGAGTTGGCCGACGATGGTGAAGGAGGTGTTACAGTAGGCCCATGCTTCACCTCGGCGTCGGACCATTCGGGCTCCCTCTGTGATATACTCTCTTGTGTCTGTGGGGGGCTCTCCTAGGAGGTGGAGGGGTGGGACGCGGGTGGGCATACCTGTGTAGTGGGTGAGTAGGTCCCGAATTTTGGGTTCATCGCCCTTTATGTCTTTAATCTTTACGTCGAGGTGGGTGTTTACGTCGTCATCGAGGTTGAACTTACCGCGCTCCATGATTTGAAGGAGTCCGACTGTTACTATGGGTTTGGTGACGGAGGCGCAGCCATATATGGTATCGGACGTGGCTTGCTTCCCGTCCCTTATGTCTGAGTAGCCGAATCCCTTAGACCACACGACTTCCTTGTCTTTGATTATTGATACCGATGAACCTGGGTGCTTTCGGCACACTAGCTCAGAGGTTATAAATCGTTCAATCTTCTCGATGTCGACCATGTTGTAGCGATCAGTGTGTATGTGAAAGGTCTAAGGATAAGGGTGTTCATATGGTTGAGCTAGTTTATGAGGGCGTCCTTTTTACGTAGCTGGCTCCGTTTACCAATTTACGTGGGATGGGAGACATGGCCGGGAACAGAGAAGACAGTGTAAAAACTCGGATGAGAATTCTCGCCATCGTCCTGCTCGTCACCTTCGTCGTTCTCGTTCTGTTCGTTGAGACAGGGTTCATTCAAGGCGTAGACGACGCTGCGTTTTGGGCTGTGAACACTTGGGCGCCTGGTAGCACCTTTGATTTAATCATGGTGATCTTGACTCTGTATGGGCGCGACCTTGTCTGGGGGGTATTGACGGCGGGGTTATTCGTCATGGGGGATACTAGGGAGAAGAAAGCAGCTTTAATGCTCATAATCTTGTTCCTTGTCCTGGCGGGGCTTGGGGCAGGTTTTAAGGCCCTTGATGCTAGGCCGCGGCCATACGATGCATTGGATGGCGTTCGTCTGTTGGTTGACAGGGAGTCAGATTTCAGCTTCCCCTCGGGTCACACACTTTTTGTGGCCGGTGGCGTGGTTGTCCTTTGGCTGTCCCTCAGAGGGTGGTGGGCCGCTCTCCTAACTATTGAGGCGGGGCTCGTCGGTTTTTCGCGGGTATACGTTGGAGTCCATTACCCAATAGACGTCGTAGGCGGTGCCCTCCTAGGGGCTTGCTGCGCCTTCTTTCTATGCTCTTTCCCTGGGTTGGTTGAGAGACTATTCAACTCGCTCCCAAAGTGGCTTAAGACCTGAATTGTAGATTGTTTACTGTCTGCTAAGATAGATGAGTATAGCAGAGGCAAGTGTCGTGAAGATGTCTGGAAGAAAGTTGAATATGTTGAATATATTCGTCTCCTGGAAACCGTTCACCCAAATGAGGATTGGGTTACTCGTTATCGAGTAGAGGAAGAGGGTAACTGAGAAGAGTACGAGGCACAAACTGAAGTTGGACTTTGTCTCCCTGTAGATGCCCACATAGAGGGCAGTAAGGTAGAGAAGCAGCCCCGTGTTGATCAGGGATAGAACAGTCCGACCCTTTATGTAGAGGGCGAGCATGTTGCTAACCTCTAGGAGCTGCTGGGGCGTGAGATGTTCAAGGAGGGGCCTATCAGGATTGTTGAAGATGTAGTTAATGGTGTTCAAGGGGCCAATTAATATCACCAGAATAACTACTAACAGCCCAACTATGGCGATAGGGGCCCAGGGAGTTTTCTGCATCTGCCTCTCATTTTCTTCCATTGTTTTTCAACCTTTTCGCAATTTTATTCCAAATCTCTTCAAAATCGCTGTAATTCTGCTCGAGATCCTGGCTGAGAAAGTATACCTTGCCATAGTGGTCTCCTACCGGCGTAATCATGCGGTTCTTCTCCAATACGTCGATGTGGTGACGTATGGTCCGGTAATCAACCCCAAGGAGGTTACATAGTTGGTTGGCGTTTAATGGCTCCTCCTTAATAGCCTCGATTATGCGGCCTCTGTTAATTCCGCCTCTGGATCCCTCGATGAGCCAAAGTAGTAATTGCTTAAAAGAGCGTTTCGAGAGGGCCATATCTTATCCCAGGTGGCTTTTGATGTGTAATCTCAATGGCTTGTTTAAAAACGACGCGCAAGGAATTTGGATAGATTATGGTGCAATCTTGAAAAATCATTTATGAGCAAGTTCTTCGTCTCGTCAGATTAAACGCATGTCTGTGTGGCGATTGACTTGACTGAAGAAAAAAGTTCTGAGGATGTTCTTAAAGATCCTAAAGATTCTGAGGAGACTAAATCAGAAAACCCTCAGGCAGTTTCATCTGAGGATAAGACAATTAAGAAAACCGAAGGCCGCTACGGGAGTAGGTTGTTGACAGCTAGTCTTGTCATTCTCCTCGTTTTGAGCGCCGGGTTCTCAGTGTTCAACTACATCGATAGTGGGCGCCGCATAGGAGACTTAACAAACCAGGTATCCACTCTAGCGTCTTCTGTCCAAAGTCTAAGCTCCAAACTCTCAGATTCAAATGCGAAGATAATCTCCTTGACACAAACGCTGAGCGAGTTAGACTCGGGGAGTTCGCTGAGTGACTCAAATAGAATATCTTTGATCTATGAACAGGTGAAGGATAGCGTCGTCCTAATAAAATCAACTCTCCCAACGGGGACGGCGACGGGAAGCGGCTTTGTCTACGACACCGAGGGGAGGATAGTGACCAACGATCATGTAATTGACGGTGCGAATAGTATAACAGTCACATTCATAAACGGTACTATCTTGCAGGCGACAGTCGTCGGGGCAGACCCATACTCCGACATCGCGGTGATAAAAGTTGACGCTCCTGCTGCGCTGCTCGGGCCTCTGAAACTCGGCGACTCCTCCGCATTGAAGGTGGGAGAGGCGGTGCTCGCCATCGGAAATCCTTACGGGTTAGCGGATACCTTAACGACGGGTATCGTGAGTGCGCTTGGCAGGGAGATGGACTCAGCTAGCGGATACCCGATTGTTGACGTTATCCAGACGGACGCGGCGATTAACCCCGGTAATAGCGGTGGGCCTTTACTCAACATGAGAGGGGAGGTCATAGGGATAAACACCGCCATAGTGTCACAATCATCGACGGGAATAGGTTTCGCTGTCCCGAGTAACACTATTGTGAGGGAACTCTCCAGCCTGATAAGCACCGGAAAATACGATCAGGTATACATTGGGATACAGGGTGTTGACGTAACGCCGAGTATCATTTCAGCTATGGGCCTACCAGAGGGGACGCATGGTACTTTACTTACATCGGTTACAAGGGGAAGCCCAGCAGACGTCTATGGTCTTAAAGGGGGGACAAGGTATGTTCTTGTGGACGGAGAGTATACGCCACTAGGTGGAGACGTTATCACAGCGGCTGACGGGCTGGAAATGAAGGGACTCTACGACCTAATTCTATATATGCAGAGGAACAAGAGGCCAGGTGATGTGATAAAGTTGAACATCATCAGGGGCAGCGCTGAAATGGTTGTAAGCGTCACTTTAGGTACTAGAACCGGCTAATTTAGCTGATGCTTTCTTAGGAAGCCCAACGCCACGGAAGCTAAAGCCCAATTTAAGGCACTCTTCTTGGTTGAAGACGTTTCTACCATCCACGATGATGGGAGTACGCATCTGCTTTTTCAGGGTCGCGGGTTTTATGCTTAGGTACTCCTTGTGACGTGTAACGACGATTAGGCAGTCGCTGTCGTTGACGGCTTCGTTAAGTTTTTGAGTGATCTTCATAGTCTCGTACTCCTTTACATGTGGGTCATGAGCGATGAGGCCACGGCATTGCCCTTCAAGTAGCTTGTACAGGGGCTCCGTGGGAGTGTTGCGTGTATCATCACTGTTTTCGAGGAAGGCTACTCCGAGGAGTGTTAGCTTCGCGTCTCTGAGTCTAAGGCTCTTCTCCTTGAGCGCCTCCTCGGTTAAATCCTTCATATGGCTAGGCATGTTGTCGTTGAGGTAACGGCTCCCGGTGATGAGGTTTGGTTCGAATTTGAAGGAACCGTATGCATCTAGACCGTACTTGAGTAGCCAGCTGTCCTTTGGGAGGCAGTGGCCGCCAACTCCGGCGCCCGGGGTATGCATGTTGCGGTAAGGATTAGCGGATGGGTTACTGGGGTCGTTGGGGAGGCTGTTTACGAAGCGACGTACGTCATGGACGTTGACGCCGAGGCTTTCACAGATGATAGCGATCTCATTGGCGAAGGCTATGTTCACATCCCGATAAGCATTCTCCGTGACTTTAGCGACCTCAGCGGTGAGGGCATCAGTGGGGTGGAGGTTAGCCTTTACTATGTGTCTGTATAGTTCGATGCCACGGCGTGTGGACTCGGGGTCGATTCCGCCGACTATTCGGTCATACAGTGTAAGATTGTGGAGGAGGCGGCCCACCATGACGCGCTCGTAGCTGAAGATGAGGCTGAAATCCCGCCCGGCTTTGAGTCCGCTATGTTGTTCAAGGATGGGTTTTGCTAGGTGGTTAGTGGTGCCTGGGGCGACTGTAGATTCGAGGCAGATGAGGGCGCCACTCTTCATGTTCTCACCGATGTCGGCGAGGACGCTTCGAAGAGATTCGTACTGGGGGATGTGGTTCTCGTCGACTGGGGTCTGGACAGCTATTATTATTGCATCGGCTTCTCGGTAAGCAGAGAGGTCGTCGGTTACGTGGAAAGTGCCTTTGTCGTGGATCCGCTTGATTAGCTCTGGTAGTCCTGGCTCCTCTGCCTCGATTACCGATTTACCCTGGTTGAGGGCGGCGATTTTCCATGCGCTGCGACCGCTCCGGCGCTGGAGCCCTGTGACATTGAAGCCTGGCACGTCAGCTAAGAGGGCGGCGACGGGTACGCCAACATACCCCATTCCAACTACGACGATGTTCATCATCGATCCCTTTGGTAATTGCTGTGTATAGTAATCGTCGATTATATCTAGGTTATCTTACTATTCTATGCCATGAAACGGGTTTTCATAGACACTGATGGCGAGTTCGACGATGTAATGGCACTAATCTTGGCTCTTAAATCCAGTGATCTGAGCGTTGAGGGAATCAGCACGCTTAGCGGGATAAGAAACCTTCGGGACTCGACAGATGACGTTCTAAACACTGTGGAGCTGATGGGTAAGAAGGATATCCCTGTGGGGGAGGGACTCGCGGCCTCTATGTCCCAAGACCTGACGGAGGAGAGGAAGAATATTCTAAAGATCTGGAAGAGTGGAGGCAGGTCTTCGACGATGGCGACTAGAAGGCCAGGGATTAAGCCAGTTAGAGAGGATGGGGTTAGCCTAATGATCAGGAAGATTATGGAGGCTCCTTGTGAGGTTACTCTTATCACTCTTGGGGCGTTGACGAATGTGGCTTCAGCTCTCCTCCGGGAGCCGAGAATCGCTAGTAAGGTCAATGAGATCTACTCGATGGGTGGGGCGGTATTAGTTCCAGGCAACACGACGCCCGTTGCGGAATTTAACATCTGGGGAGATCCCCTAGCTGCTAGGATTTTCTTTAATTCGGGGATGCACATCACGATGATTGGGCTAGAGACATATTACCAACCTGTGCTATCTAAGGAGGAGTGGGATAGGGTCAAGGTCGCGAACGACGCGACAAGGTATTGCTTCGATAATTTCGATCCATGGTTTGGGTACCTAGTTGGGCTACACCCGGACTGGAAAGGGGGTCTCCAGATCGGTGATGCTCTAACCATTGGGGCAGTAATTGACCCGAGTCTGATGAAGGTGAGGAGATGCTTCGTCGACGTGGAGACGAGAGGGGAATTATCGATCGGTCAAACTGTAGCCTACGGCTTGTCAAGAAGACACCCAGCCCCTAAGGAGCCGAATACAGATTTGACTATTGACTGTGACTGGAAAAGGTTTAACGAATTATTTCTAAAACGAGTGACATCGTAGTATAAATTTTTCCGCTTTGATTTAGATACTGAAGCTCACGAATTATAGAGACTCTTTTCTTTAGAATGTATCATAAGTCTCTACAATAAGGAGATGGCTTGGATCTAGCCTCGTTTATTGTATTAACTAGTGTGCGTCTTAATTCAGCTTAACCTGTTTACCGGTTTTTGCGGATTGGAGGGCTGCTTCGCAGATAATAAGGGCGCGCAGGCCGTCCTCGCCGGTTACGTTGGGTCTAGTATCGTCACGGACGGCGTCTGTGAAGGATTTTAACTCAAGCATTAGGGGTTCCTTATAAATGAGATAGGGTTGCGTGAGCTTTTCATTGTTCTCGACCGTTATCTGCTGGCTGGTGTACTCGACGTTGATTATCCCCTCGGTTCCGGTGATGGTTAGATTCCTGATTCTTCTCGGGGTAAGCCAGTTTGTCGAGACTATTGCATTACGGTTGTTGGTATAGCTAATATTGATCTGAGCGTAGTCCTCGAACTTGTGTTGGATTGAGCCAGCAACGGCGTAGACGGATTGTGCTTGGTCGCTGAAGAGGTGGTTAATTATGTCGATGTCATGGATGGCTAGATCTTTTATCACCCCTACATCACCTATTCGGCCAGGGCTACGGCTCACGCGGCTTGCGTGGGCGAGGAGTGGGGCGCCAATGTTGCCGTTTAAGGTCAGCTTGATAGCCTCTTGTACAGCTGGGTTGAAGCGTTCGACAAATCCGATTGCGAGTTTGACCTTCTGACGCTCTGCCACCTCAATGAGTCTATTCGCCTCAGCGATGGTGTTTGTCATAGGTTTCTCTACGAGGACATGTTTACCGGCCTCGATAGCCGTGATGGCGATTTCGGCGTGGGTGATAGTGGGGGTGCATATTGAAATAAGGTCGATGGTTGGGTCTTCGATGATTTTTTGGGGGTCAGTATAGCTTGGGGCACCATAGAGTTCGCCTATATGTTGGGCAGTCTGGGGATCGAGGTCTGATACGGCGGCAAGCTCCACGTCCGGGAGCTCATGATATACGCGAGCATGGTTTTGGCCCCATGATCCGCAGCCAATGACAGCGGCATTTATGGTCCTCATATGTTAAATGGTGTTTAGAATACGCAGTGGATAAGGTTTCTGGAGAATAATAGGGTATCTGTAGAAGGAAATGTGTCTCTTGTAGAATAGATGAGAGATGATTCGTTGCGGTCCCCGTAGCTATGAGTTATTTCCTTCATCCATCTCTCAGGATACGCGCGCGCCTACGGGCGTGTAAGATAGCTGAAGATTATTTCAACTGATATTAACATATTTATAAAATAAATCACCACGGTTCTTTTTTCCAATTCAATCCCCAAGCAAATAGGTTTGTAATATAGTGAATAGGTATTGTAGTCACAATCATCGCTATATCTTGTTGCCAGGAGGGCTTGGGTTCAATAAAGCTACCTAGTAGTATCGCAACGAGAACAAAGCCCACTTGATCCCATATGAGAAGTGGTCTACCTGGTTCAATTCCAATCCGTCGTTTAATGAAAGCAAATAAAAGATCGCCACTAATAGCACCGACTGAGAGGAGGAAACCTTGTAGAAGATTTCTTTGAACAATAGCTACTAGAGTTCCAATGATGATTCCGAAGAGGGTACCGTAGACTGTCTTGTGGTCACCAAGGATCCTCTTACCATCACGCCAGCTTTTTCCCTCATCTAATGGTCCTCCACCATGCAAGAGAACAGGAGCAGCATTAGCGAAATAAGCTGGGAGGAATAGCCAAATGGTATTGATGAACCAATTGATTTCCTCCTGCATCTTATTATTCGTCCTCTAAACCCTTTTCTGTTATCCTGAACCTAACGGCACACTTAAGATTATGAGGTT
>MEZF01000027.1:2641-8665 GCA_001774245.1 Candidatus Bathyarchaeota archaeon RBG_13_52_12 | reverse complement strand
AGGCCTGCTTGACGCCTTGGCTGGATGTGTTTTCTAGCCTTATGACTGTGTCGCTCCAATATCGGAGGAGACGTTGCGCTACAGGCTCTATGGCGGGGACGGGAGATTCGAGGATACTTCTCACATGCCCAGTAAGGAGGATTGTGACTCTTTTTGAGAAAGCTATTTCTTTAATCTGTCCTAGTTGTCTATTCAACTCCTTGTTCTCTAAAAATGTCTTCTGTGAGTCTCCAGTCTCTAATCTGTATAATCCCGTGAATGAATCTATGCAGATAAGATCGCCTTGCTGGATCTGTTCGGGTAGGCTGTCAAGAACCTCAGCTTGCTCCTTGAAGCTTGAAGGTCGAGTGTAAATAATTCGTTGTAGGATTTCGTTATTATTAGTCATTTGACTTAATCGTTTCGTTGAAAACTTACAGTCTGAATCGACGTAAACAATATTAGCTGCAGGATCAAGCGAGATTAGCCGTGCTGCGGCGCTGAGTAAAATAGTCGTCTTTCCGGTGCTAGGCTCACCGTAGATAAATGCGACTTCACCTATTGAGAACCCACCGAATAGCTTTAAGTCAAGACTTTTTATTCCCGTGGAGATTTTTCGCCGGGGTTCCATATGATTATGTTAATCTATCTTAGTTATAGACTTGGTTGATAAGGAGAGTACGGTGCCACTCTGTTCATTTAAAAGAAGTCGAACTTTTTCAGCTTTTACATTAGTTGTCGCACCGGAGGAAGTGACGCAAGCGGCTCCGGCTGCCTGCCCTTCGAGAAGGGCGTATTGAAATTCGTGTAAAGTAGCATCGATTGGATTTTTAAGAGTTAATAAATAATTAATTATGCCTGCGCAGAATGCGTCGCCAGCCCCTGTAGAGTCAACCTCATTAACTTTGAAAGCAGGCATAGAGATTATTGTTTCTCCTCTGAGCGCTGTGAGACCCTTTGAGGCACTTGTTATTACAATCGTGTTTGCACCTAAAACACGAAGCGCGATTACAGCTTTTTTAGGGTCACTTATTCCCGTGATAAGGTAGGCCTCATTGTTGTTAAGATGCAAGATGTCGATGTATCTAAGAGCCTGTATCAAATGTTCCCAGTTTGGTTCTGTCGGGGGAATAACGTCGATAAGAGTAGTCGTATGGCCATCTCGGGCAGATTTAAGAATAATTGGCAGGGCTTTATCGACGTACTTCAAACCACCTATTGTTCCAAGAAAAAGGACGCGTGGTTGCTTCTTGAGGAGTTTGATAATGTGGCCAGGTGTGAGAAGTGTGTTAGCTGCGAGTTCTGCTATGAATCGCCGGTCTTCTCCTTCGACCGTGAGTGATATGTTCTTTGCAGTGGGTGTTTCATCAAGGATCTGTGGCGACGGCTCAACTCCCGATTTTTTTAACGTTTTTTGAATATATCCCCCAAGCATATCATTCCCAATACAGCCAGCAGCGGTCACGGATTTTTGTCCAAGTTGAGCTAAGTCGATTGAAACATTGGCAGCATGACCACCTATGTTGATGGATATGCCATCGGGAGCATAAACAAGTCCACCTGGGGGTGTGATAATAGGAAGGTGGGTAGCTATTATGTCTACCATAAAACTGCCAGCACATAGAACATCCAATTGTTGTCGTGAGTGTTTAGTAACTATTGGGGTTTAATGGTTTTTATTAGTGAATTAATATAAGGGAATTTCAAAAACAATTTTTACCGTCGGAGCTATTTAATTTTCGCGCGCGTTTTTTAAGAATTTTCTATCAGCATTTGATTATAGATGTCAAGAAACCGTTTTATCGCGGCGACAATAAAATCCTCACGGGTTTTATAATCAATTTGTTCCTTAATATCATCGATATTTAATATTAATTCATCGGGAATTTCAATTACTTCTTTTACCATTTTGAGTTCTCCTAGCGTTGGGATAGTCATAAGATATAACCACGTAGACAATTTTTAAAATGAGATGAAAGTATTTTACGAAGATAGTTTACTGAACTCTGGATAGTCGTTTAAAACGACACTAAGTTTGTAATAAAAATTATTAATAATCTTCGAATAAGATACTAATTATTATGACTCTAGTTATCGTTGCATCAGTAATAGCAAGAAATTCAATAGATTTAGGAAAAATATTGGGAAAACTTAAGGGGCATATAAAAGAAATACAACTTGATTTTATGGATGGTATATTTGTAAAAACTCATTCTCTGGACTTTGATGTTATTCTTCCAGATGATTTTAATTATGAAGCGCATCTCATGGTAGTAAATCCTAAAAAATGGCTTAATGCTTTACCTGAAAAAATTAAAAAAGTAATCATACATTTTGAATCCCATGAGAACGTTGACGAAGTTATTAATGAAGCAAGACTTTTAGGTAAAAAGGTATTCATCGCAATTAATCCAAATACACCAATAGAATCAATATATCCATATCTGATGAAAATAGACGGGGTTTTAATTATGTCAGTTGAACCAGGCCAATACGGTGCTAAATTTATACCGGAGACGCTTAAAAAGATACACAACATCAAGAAAATCAGGAACAACCTATTAGTTGAGATAGACGGAGGAATGAATCCTATCACTGCACGTCAAGCATATTTAGCAGGAGCAGACATTATTACATCTGGCTCATTTATAATCAATAATGTAAATGTTGCAAAAGCAATTAATGATCTTGAAACGGCAACATCTTAATCCAATGATAGAATTTGTTGAAGCTTAGTGGGGGAATATTCGTATTTTTATATTTATGTGGAATCATTATAGAACAGCCTCATTTTTCATTTCAACTGATATATATTGCGTATTCATAAATTTATTATAAGTATTTCCTTTATCAGTATTTTTCAATGGAAGCTACGGTTTCGACCATCGTACTGTTAGCTGTGACTATTACAGTTGCAGTGGGGGTTGCTTATTGGATGGGGGGAATTAACGCAATATATACTCAATATGAACAATTAGAAATTAGCACCATTACATGTAACATAGTGCGCGGTGTTACACGTAATTATTGGGAAATTGAGATAAAATGTAAAAATGCAGGACCCCGAACAATTACTATAGATGCTCTTTTTCTTAATAATGCGCCAATAAACTCCCGAGAAATAATACCCCCAATTGGAGGAATATCGAGTAATTTACCTATTAATGGAAAAACTATCTCAAGTGGTGAAACGACAGTAATTTCTATCTTCATTGACAGTACATTTGGCAATTTATCCTCAGGAACAACTATTCTAGTGAAGTTACATAGTTCAACGGGAATGGAATACACAAAGCAAATAAATTTAGTGTGATATCATATTTAATATTAAATCATAACTTTTTTACCCCAATTACATATAATAATAGTTAGTGAACAGTATGAAAATGCGATGTATTTTTCTTAACGCTCAGGATCAATGTCTGGCGAGCCCACCCATTGAGGAGTTAAGGAATATATTTACACCAGAAATTGAAATTAAAAAGGAGTATTGTGAAACTGAAAATTTTGGTAAATGCCCAAGGTTAATTACAACTTTGGAATATTTTAAAGCTATAAATACAAAATAATTTTTAAAAATAGCTCAAATTAGAAATATATTTTTATAAATCCCAAGTTTATTATATTCATGATACATTACCGGTAAAAAACTGATCATAATAAATAGATATAATATAATAATAGAGTTATAGTATATTTTTAAATGCTCTTTAACGATAACAATATAAATTTATATTTGGTTAGCCGTTTTAAAAATATGATTAAAAGAGGTTAAAGTTATATATTTATTTATGGTTTAGGAAATCATAATTATATTTTACCAGGATTCGTAAAAAAGATTTCGTTTTTTCTTATTTTGGGGAAAAAAAGTTAATATTGCTAGAGTAAAATTATAGCTGATATTTGTTCAGATACTAGTAGTAGAAATAGGTAGTAAGAAAAGGCGACTCAAATGAAGAGGAAAACTACGGTCATCATAGGGAGTATTGGAGGAGGAGTAATAATTATTGCTATGTATTTCCTCGTGCAGTTCTTCGCATTTAGTTTATCTTATGAAATTTAAGGGTGATACCGATGAACGCAAAAAATGTAACAAAAATGATTAGTGTAATATCAGTAACCATCGTGATAAGTTTTATAATGGCATTAACGGGTTTCATATTTTTTTCATGATATAGGTGAACTGAAATGTCTTGCTCACATCTATTTAATAAAAACTGGGAGTTTGGCCCAATTATTGCAGAACCTGGAAATAAGATAGCTAAACATTGGTTTTATCGTAAGTGTAGAAAATGTGGGTATATTGAATTATTTTCTACAAGCGAAGTTAATTCACTCGTTAATGATCTTGATTCAAATAAGTTAGTAAACGTATTTTCACAAGATGAAAAATGTAGTGTTACAGAAACGATTCAACTATTCCCTCGAATAAATTTAGAGAAATATAGATAAATTTTTTTATCCTTTTAAAAACAATAGCTATTATTATAAAAAAAATTATACACTAATAATTAATACTAAATTTGATATAAAAGCATTCAATCTAATTAACCCAGGTAAAAGAGGAATTAATGAAAAAAGCCAATTTTGATTATTATTTTTTCTAATAATTATGAAAGGAATTGAAATGCATATAAAGATGAAGATTAGATCGACCATTATCCAAATACCATTATTAATTAATTGGTTCGCTATGGAATTACTTTCAATAAATTTTCCTGAAGAAATACCGAATAAGGTAGTTACTTCATCACCAAATACACCTATTAATAGTATTAATGAACTGGCTTTAAACATCATTGAATATTTAGTACCCATTAGAATAATATATTTTTTTGATGAGTAATAAAGATAGAATTCATTGATTTTCAGAGCATAATTATTAAGTTATATTCATAAACTAATTTACGAATATAAATTTTATCACATTTTAAAGTCGTATCAGATGGATTGTTAATCCATAATTGACTTATATATATCATTACTTTTATAATACAATGAATAATAAATTAGTATATGAAGATATGATTAATGAAGTAACAACTTTAGAAGACATAAATGAGGATTTTATATTAAAGATAATTAATAATTTGTCCATTAAAGAAAAAATTATGTTAAAGCTTCAAGGCTCACTTGAAATTGGTAAAATTTTGATATACGGATGGAAAAACCGATTACCATTCTACCTCTTTAAATGTCCTGATCACGGTTACCAAATAAACTATCTCAGCGGACATTACATGTCGCTACACTGTCCGAAGTGCCTACATCAGAAAGCTCAGACTACTGAATTATCACTAGAACCTCCTATGACTGAAATCAAGATAGAAGCTTGAATTATCTTACTCTAGTAAATTATTAAATAATCATATAATAGTAAATTATAGATTGAGAGTAACTTTTTAACTAGATACTATAAACTATGATTATTAATATGGATAGATTAATCTCACGTATGCATAAATTAAATAATTATTCATCAATCATACACCTACTTTAATACAGAAAATAATTTAATACAAATAATAATATATTATAAATAAATCGAATCCTTCTATATATTTTTTCGATTTTTTTCAAAGGCGTATATTATTAAGAAGAAACCCGTAAGAAAACTTATAAACGATAGACTTACTCCGAACCAACTCAGGTAACTTAAAGCAAGTATTCCGCTGAATACGCAAAAGAATACTCCGATAGCTTTCAAAATAAGCCCGTTCATATATTCTGAAATTTTTTGTAATGACAATTACCTTCTATTCTTATGATAATTTAGAATATAAAAAAAATTATGGATCAAAGATATATGATTTAAAAATAGATGAGTGATCATAATAAAAAAATTGAAAAATTAGATATTCATATGCCCTAGATCTTGTATATGGGCATCAAAACGTTCGCGCGCGCAATGCTTAGAAGAACTCGAATGGAGCATGAGCCCACCTTTGATATTATAATGTACTCATTAGAATTTATCCATATATCACGCGAGAATACTATCGAGATTTTCATTATAAAAACTCTACTCAATAATTGTTTATCTCA
>MEZF01000027.1:0-2623 GCA_001774245.1 Candidatus Bathyarchaeota archaeon RBG_13_52_12 | reverse complement strand
TCCAATTTAAATAAATAGGTAATATAAACAGGTTACTTCCTTTAAGATTAGCATATTTCTATTATCAGATATTATCCACGTGAACATATATTTAAAAAATATATCAAAAAAGCATGCAGATCCTCATCATAAAATGCACTATCGATTAAAACAGATTTTAAACACCTTTGGGCTACTTTTCATAACTTTCTCTTAGTGTATTAACATGAGTTTTGAAAAACGTTGGGAAAAAGGTGACAGCCAACCAGTTACACGTAGGATTAAGGATGTCCTAAACCCACCGGGCCCAATAAAACCACGTTTAGAATTTGCTAAAAAGCGCACCGAAATGCAGTTAAAAAAATTAGAACAGGAATCTATAAAGTTAAACGAGAGAGATAAATCTCTTTTCAATAACGTTGTTGTTTCATACCAAAATCATGATTCTGCACATGCAAATATCTATGCACGCGAACTTGCTGAACTCAGAAGAATGAATAAGGTTACAATGAGCGCAAAACTAGCATTAGACCAAATTGTTCTTCGCTTAGAAGGAGCGAGTGAATTAGGGGATGTTGCTTATTCTTTACTCCCTGTCATTAATGTAATGAGAGACGTACGTAGCGGCATGGCGTCTGTAAATCCACAGATTGCTAAAGAGCTAGGGGATATCGGCAACTTGCTGAGTGGGATCGTTATGGATGCTGGGGCTGTATCAAATTTAAGCATAAATTTTGCCTCTGCTAATGAAGACTCGAAGACTATTATGGAGGAGGCAGCCATGGTTGCCGAGAAGCAGATGAAAGACACATTCCCTGAGCTACCAAATTCAGATAAGCAGAAATCTAGGATATAATCCTCCTTTTAAAAGTTTACTTGATTTCCTTATTGGAGTTTTATCATTATTTTTGTTTCAACGCCATAGGAGTTTACAATTTTTAGTTCGACTAAACCAGGTTGGGAGAGTTGATAATAGTTACTTATTCGTATTACAAACTCCTTTGTTTCTCTCACATCTATTATCTCATTAGTTTGGATGCTAGTTGATGTTGATAACGGGATATAATCATTTATTTCGTAGTTGTTTTTTGCTATTTCACCAGAATCAACAAATATCTTGTTTATTGTAGTTGGGATATTCCCCATGTTTTGGAGTTTGATTGTTATTTTCCAACCAGGTGGTTGCGATTCACATTGATAATCGATTATTTTTAGTTTTGTCCATTTTGTAGGTAACCAAACAATAACTGAATTATTATTCTCGACAGCGAGGACACACTTGTCATTTGTTATAATTACAAAAATTATTTTGCCAGGTGCAGCCTTCTTCTTAAAATCTGAATAGGTATCCATGTATTGGATTTCGGAGTAACTAATCGGAATTGTGTTTGATTCTAATACCGTGTATCCAGTTTTCTTTAAGTCATTTAATGCATCTTCAAGGGTGGCAACGTTTTCAGGGGAGGAAGGAGTTGTATTTGAGTTTTGAGCGGAGTTAAATGTGAGTATACCTGAAAAGGTGAAAGCAAAAGCTCCCATAATAATGAAGAACATAATAATACCTAAAGTGGTTACGGCAGAAATGCCATGGTTTACATTCTTAGGTGGGCCCATGTTTAATTTTATAATAGTGATGCATATAAAAATATGTTATGGAGTTAGGATATGTGTTTTAGCATCTTTATTTATAGATAATATTAGTAGAATGATTCCATTGGTTTTTCAGATGGTAATAATGACATGTTAATTATGTAGTAAGCATATGATATTATATTATTAATGAAATTAAGACGAACATCGATTAGAATACAGGAAAAATTCTTGATATATTTAATTGATATTAATATAATTACGCGAATATATGTTTTAAAACTATAGATCGATCAAATGTAGTTATTGTGGTGTTCAATAACTAGAAAAGATTACATATTATTTCACAATACTCTGGATCCATATTACTTTTAACTACTCATAAAATCCATTTACACTATGTCTACTCGGAGATCAAGATTTGAGATTTATTTAGATATATTGACACAGGTTAAGAGGGGCGTAAATCTGCCGACAAGAATTATGTACAGCACTAATCTTTCCTGGCTCTCGCTTAACCAGGTGATCAAACAACTAGTATTTAATGGTCTATTAGAGGAAAATAATGATATGTCGAGTGATCGTAGGACAAAGACTACTTATAGGGTTACTGAGAAGGGAGAAAAGTTCATGGAATACCTAGGCCACGCAATTAAATCGGTAAAACTTGAGGAAATAAAAGTTTAGGGTTAGTAGCCCCCCTTGATCGCGCGTACATTCCCGAGTTAGGAATTAAAAAGTAATTTGATTCGGTATTAATAATGTACCATAGAAGTGATTAATTTTTTATAATCACAGATTATCAATCTTTTCGAGATTGTAAGACTAGTATGAACATTGGTTTATTTTGATAATAATGGTATAAAATATATAGTTAAAATTCATAATTCATTTTTACATTAATTAGGAAAAGTTACTCCTTTTTACCTGAATACGGGAAAAGGGTTCAAGATTTGACAGAGTAAGGTTATCTCGAATATGAGTTACTGAATAAACTGTCTGAAAACAGGTGTAACTTGAATGATAGCTAGACATGTAATGAGTCGTAAGGCAT
>MEZF01000026.1:25036-25446 GCA_001774245.1 Candidatus Bathyarchaeota archaeon RBG_13_52_12 | reverse complement strand
CGCCCGGATAAGGCGTTGTCTCCGACGTTCTTCAACGTGTGACCTCCCCGTGTCCGTGGATGCGGGTGGGGTGGCTAGGTGGTGCTGTGCTTGTCTGCGGGTCTATCCGTGTCTCTAGGCGTCTTCTGTGTTGCTGGTCAGGATTATTTTTGACTCCTCATTGTTGTTGAGTCTGTTTATAAGTCTGTTATGGGCTCAGGGAAGCGTTTCAGCTCCTATTTAGGGACAGGCCAGCGCTCGTAACGAGCCTATTCGGAGTAATTGAGAGTATGGGGAGTCCACGCCAACGTTGTGGTTCGACCTCGTGGTGCGTGAAAAACCTGACCGGCTGAAGTCAAAGCCGCCACATTCACAGTCCCTTTGTCTGGACACTCCCCTCTCACTGTGGGAATAACCCAGAGATGATGATG
>MEZF01000026.1:23346-24305 GCA_001774245.1 Candidatus Bathyarchaeota archaeon RBG_13_52_12 | reverse complement strand
CTGTACAACGGCTTCCTCACAACCAGCAGACTCGTTGACCCGAACAAGGTCCTGCTCTCAGGCACCGTCAAGGAGGAGATCAAAGCCCAATTAAACTACAAACACGGACCACCCCACGTAGAGGAGCTGAAGCGCAGCACGTCCTACAACCGCCAGCTCTGGGAGACGCTGCTCAACCAGCGCATGAAGCAGTCCCGTAAGGCCGCAGCCCTCGCCCTGGCGGAGTACGACGCCCTGAGCGGCCACGCCACACTGGTCGAGGCCGCGGAACACACAACCGCGGACAAGGAGAGGAACGACGACGTATTCACGCGCACCATAAGCGCCCACAAGCGAGCCCATGGAGACATCCCGGTCGTCCTCACCTGCGACGCCGCAATGGTCGACTACTGCGAGATCGAGAACCTCGAATACTTCCTCTTTCAACTCCCAAAGACCATCGATCCGGGCCTAGTCACCCACAGGTGCTTCATGAGCCTCATCCACAAACTCGCCAACGTCATGGGCTTCCTCAAAGTAGGCAAGGTCACGCTCCTCGGTGAATACCAGGGACGCCGAAGCCCAGACGAGCTCAAGGCCGTGTTCCCGAACGGAGACTACGACTGGTTCACCAAACACCTCAGAATATCGAGAAACCTATTGGAAAAAAGGCGATAACTCGCACTCGTATTCCAACTATAGTCACGTGCTAGCGATTTTATTCTAGTATGTTTGCACACGCGCTCGTCACGCGCGAAGTCCCGATGCTGTGGAGT
The DNA here is from genome assembly GCA_001774245.1 of Candidatus Bathyarchaeota archaeon RBG_13_52_12. Lineage (GTDB taxonomy): Archaea > Thermoproteota > Bathyarchaeia > TCS64 > TCS64 > UBA8941. The sequence goes on along the minus strand of MEZF01000026.1, from coordinate 23,550 downwards.
CGAGGCCTCAGGTGAAGATGATTAGTTACTTCTATGCTGATCACTTTGTGTTTGATTTCTCGTCGGCGCCGCTGACTACGGCTTACAGGAGTAGCCTAGCGAGCAGTATCTACGTTTCAGCCATAGATTAGCGTCCATTCTTTTCATAGAGTAGCTGTCTGTTCAGTCGAAGTAGGTGCTCCACAGGTCCTCAAGTCTGGATAT
>MEZF01000026.1:20894-23264 GCA_001774245.1 Candidatus Bathyarchaeota archaeon RBG_13_52_12 | reverse complement strand
CTGGCTCTCCTCTCCTGCTGTGCATGTTCGTCTTTATCCACGATCGCGTGTCTGGCTCTAAAGTTGAGAACTGTTAACGTATATTATTTATTTATACCATGAGTCCATAACCATATTATATCTTAAGGTTACTTTTCCTTACTAAACTCCCCTCTTAGAAGTGAATAATCGATGAAAACAAGAATATTCAGGTCAAGGAGGGGGTTTTCTGAAACCGTCTCGTCTGTTATCATGACCGCAGTAGTGATTACCATCGGTTTAGCTACCTGGCAGTTCGCCAACGGGTCAACAGCCCTCATAGCGCAGCAGTATACTGACGGAGTGATATCGCAGACTGATGACTTCTTAGAGAGGTACTGCATTAATAACATCCGTTATGATGAAGCGAATAACATGCTGTACCTCTATATATATAACTACGGATCCATCACCATAACTGTAGATAGCTACATATCGCTCTCAAGCGGACCGAGTTACTCCAGCATTGGAGTAACAATACCTCCCAACCATCTAGTAGACGTCGGTTACCACGTCTACATACCACAGGATACTTGGATAAACATAACATGCCAGACAAGGAGGTCTATGACTATAAATGATAGATATTTCCAGTCATAGATACCCGGAGAATACTAACCAGATTAGAAACGAAGGGCGTGTACGCTTCAGGAAAAGGGGCATATCGACCATTATTGGTAGCATAATCTTCATAGGAATACTTCTCTCAGCCATCATCCCGATGTATCTAGTGATGAAGCAGGCCGATACGATGTATTTCCAAAAACAATCCGAGATGCTGATGAAGGATCAGGATAAGTTGATGGAGCAGGTAGAATTTATCAGAACGGTGCCCTGGAATAACCGATTCTTTAACGTAACCATAAAGAATAACGGCCAAAAACTACTGAACATAACTTACACCGGGACGTACAACGTGACAGAGAATCCCACGTATTCGCCGGTCAAACAAATAACGGCGGTCGGCTCTCAGCAAAACATTACTGTGCCGATGGAGTTCAGCTACGATATTAAAAACAACGTACAAGACGGAACCTACGTGATGGAGCTCATCACCGATAAAGGCAACACATTCGTGACAAAATACCCAGACAACCATCCTAATAACAATGGAGACTACGGAGACTTCAACGCAACCGTCACAAAGATCATCGGCGACTTCATACCCGACTACCACACGTTCTCATGGGCTGTCCGTCCGAGCCTTGAGACAAGTGGATTCAACTGGCAGAAAAACTGGAACCTACCGGGAACCACAGACGTAGACGACCCGCAGTACATCATCGCCAGAATGAACGTGACCTATTACGGCGCCTGGAAAGGCAACTTCACCCTAAGCAACAAAGCCGGCCTTTACCTACTGAGAACGGATCCCTACGACTACACAATGCCCCACACCACAACTTCCGCGGCGTTCATGTATGTTGTTAACAGCACAGGCCTATACAACGATGAGGTCATCAACAGGTACGGTGGAGAAGCTGTCACCAAGGTGACCCAGTATAAGGAGTTCACACTGTACTTCGGAGTCAGTCGAGTGGGAACCAACCCTGCTGTCAACGGAGCTTACCTAGACAATAACGCAACCTACATGCCTGTTATGGAGTTATTCGACTCAACCGGATCGTACGGCCAGTCGTTCCCCCTCGTCGCGATAAGCACGAGTGGCGCACTGGATCGCTTCGAAATCAGTAAAATCGGCAGCCAGCAGACAACAGGTGTGCCGTTCCCTGTGACGATAACCGCGGTTGACATAAATGGAAACACCGTTACAAGCTACTCGGGCACAAACACCCTCAGCGACTCCACAGGAACCATGAGCCCAACTACTGCACAGTTATCGCACGGCGTATGGTCCGGTCTAGTAACCATTACACAAGTAGACAGTTCCGTAATCATATCCACTGACGGGGGAGGAAAAACGGGGGACAGCAACAGCTTCGAGACTCTGCCAACAGGCTTCGATCACTTCGAAATTAACCCCATCACTGACCCCCAGACAGCAGGAACTCCACTCCAAATCACTGTCAGCGCCGTTGACATAAACGGTAACGTGGTCCCAAGCTACGCTGGAACAGCTTCACTACAAGTAACTTTGCCGGGGACGATTAGCCCAAGCACAGCAACCACGTTCACCGACGGAGTCTGGACAGGATCGGTTACGCTCCTCAAGACAGGCGTCGATGTAACTATCACAGCGACAGACCCTGTCACCCTGAAGTTTGGGACAAGCAACGAATTCGATGTTAAACCAGGGGCCTTAGCCAGCTTCTCAATAAGTGAATACCCAACATCGATACAGAGCGGCCAGAATTTCGGCACGAGAAACGTCGTTGTCAGAGCATACGACTT
>MEZF01000026.1:18714-20784 GCA_001774245.1 Candidatus Bathyarchaeota archaeon RBG_13_52_12 | reverse complement strand
GCGATAGCGGGGTTCACGTCTTCAGCGGAACCGGATTCACGTTAAAGACGAAGACTACGACGGCTAAAATATCCGTAACCAATGGCTCAATCACACAAACCAGTAACAACATTAACGTGTACTAGATCAACTCTTCGAGCGCGCGCTAAAAATTGGCTAATTACTTCTGGATCATTTATCTTAGGGGGGAGAATCCTTTGCGTGAGACGCGCGATGCGGGAGGATGAGGGCGCCGACTTTAAAGCGGTGCTTTTTGATAAGGATGGAGTCCTGATTGACTCGGTTGACACCTGCTTCGACGCCGTAAACGGTATGCTAAGACACTATGGAAGACCAGAAGTAACCAAGGACTTCTTCATGCGTGAGCTTTGGGGCAGGAAGTCGGGGACGATATTTGAAGATGAGGAAAATTTGAGCACCGCAGAGAAGAGGGACAGGGTCGAACACTATAACCGGCTGAGAGATCAATGCGACGACAAGACAAGGGCTTTTCCGCGTGCCACCGAGGTTCTAAGGTCCCTCAAGGAGTCGGGGAAAATCAAGATAGGGCTTGTTACAAGCACGGAGAAGGGCACAGCCATGAGGATCCTCGAACGATTTTCCTGGATCTCATACTTCGACGTGGTAGTAGGGGGAGACGATGCGGAGCCCAAGCCTTCGCCTAAACCGGTTCTGCTCGCGTGCGAGAAGCTGGGCATCCTACCCAGTGAGGCGCTATACGTAGGGGACACGACTGCTGATATATCTGCGGGCAAGTCTGCAGGCTGCACAACGGCGATTATCACGTCCTCAATGACTTTTGAAGAGCTGTCCGCAGTCGAAGGTATAACTCCGATCAGGGACCTTGGGGAGGTTCTCAGGCTAGTCGGAATTTGCACACGCGATTGAAACTCCAGTCGTCAACGCAGCGTCGACAAGTGCGCGTGATGATGTATTAATGCACAGTGTTGACAAAGTTCAAACCACACTGCTCAGCATATTCACTAATCACATCCACAATCTGCTCAGGTGGCGACTGTAAATTAATCGGCCCACCTGTTTCTCCTACATGCAATTCATCACACCAAAAGACTGACTCACCCTCAGGAAGCCTGCCTAGAACATCCTTAATCGCATCCACACCAACCACGTGAACATTTACCCAACCGATTTCAGAGATAAAATCCTCCTCAGAAGTAATTTCCTCCATCGTCTTGACACGATTGGTACCCGTAATGATAGTGTAGTGCCACTGGCAGTTTTCTTCCCACGAATACAGCTCATACCCCTTCATGGAATGTGGTAGTTATCTGCCTTTACGCTTCAGCATGCTTCCCACAAATCTTAATAGAATATTAAATTAACAGCCTTACCGAAGGCGCCTTGAATAAGGCAGTAATTGTCGTCCCCATCGTCATATTACTGGCCGCCGCAGGATTCTACCTAGCCTTCCTGCAGAAACCCGGAGACACAAAGCCCACAACTAATCCCGGGACCACCACGCCGGGAACCACGCCATCGCAGCCAACAACGCCACCTTCGAAGGTTGTAAACGTTGTAAAGTACAAGACTGCGAGCTGCGTGGACGATCAGGGGACCGGCCTCGAGGCCTTCAGCTTGCTAATCCCCTCGGACTGGATATTCGAGGGGGAGGTAACATGGCTGCTGGATAACCCCCTCATGCCAGCCACCGCCCAGTTCTCTGTGCGCAGCCCTGATGGCACAGTGGAGTTCGAGGGACTCCCAACCCAGTCAATGTTCTGGACAGGTAACCCCCTCATCCAGTACGCGAACCCACCCGGCTCCCGGTACTTCGGGGCCCTAGTGATGGAGCCTCTTGGAGTCATCGACGCGTTGAAGCAGATAGTGGTCCCGATGTTCAGGGGAGACGTGACCAACCTCAAGTTCATCAATGAGGACGAGCTGCCCGAGCTCGCGAAGCTCTTCGGGCAGGGCACCGACCCCATCAGCGGTATCTCCTACGGGGCCGAGGCTGGGAAGATCAGGGTCGAGTACACTCTCAACGGCGTCCAGGTGGAGGATGAGATATACTGTGTTATCCAGTCAGTGAAGACCCCGGTCGGATCGGCG
>MEZF01000026.1:18293-18685 GCA_001774245.1 Candidatus Bathyarchaeota archaeon RBG_13_52_12 | reverse complement strand
CTCATCATTCAGGGCGGTGAAGGGCAAGCTTGACGCTAACTCGAAGACGCTGCAGACCATCGCCTTCTCCGCGGTCATCAACCTGAACTGGCTGAACAAGTACAACCAGCTAGTCCTGTACCTGATTAAGCAGCAGATTCAGCAGATCAAGAGCATTGGGCAGCTGAGCAACATGCTCAGCCAGATGAGTGACGAGATAAGCCAGGACAACCTGAAGTCGTGGGAGGATCGTCAGGCCGCGAACGACAAGCTCGTGGACGACTTCACCCACGGGATACTCGGCGTAGATTCATACTATGACCCGATCGCTGAGAAGACGGTCGAGCTCCCCTCAGGTTACAACAACGCCTGGACAAACAGCTTGGGTGAGTACATACTCGCAGATGACCCCA
>MEZF01000026.1:16733-18124 GCA_001774245.1 Candidatus Bathyarchaeota archaeon RBG_13_52_12 | reverse complement strand
TTTTCACGCACAAACATGAAAATGATAAATACTTAGTTGACTGTTATCCACACAAGGTTCATTTATCATTTACTGAAAATGAAACTTACAAAAATTGGAAAAACTGGTGAAAATAAATGAAGTTTATAGCTGTACACAAGTGGCCCAAAGAAGCACAAATCATCTGTACGAAAGAAATGGTAGCAGGCTTCACAGCCCTGCTTAAGGGAGAGACTCCTAAAGATATAGTAATACTTAACACTTGGACGAGAGACGAAGGTGGAGCCTTCTGCTGCTGGGATGCGCCAAACAAGGAAGCTCTGAATAAGCTGTTCAAGCAGTACCTGCCTACGATGTTGAAATACACAGAGTTTGTACCAGTCTCGCAGGCGTACCCCGCAACCATCGAGTACGAACTCGGTTTACTCAAAATGATGTGTGACGCGGCAAAGTAAAACTTACACAATCCCCTTTTTTTAAGATACTTTTCGAGCACACGCTTTCGTATATCCTTCTTCTCCTAGGGATATACCTTGATTACTACTACTATCCTGTATATCTCTCTCTGAAAATCCCTATACTTAATTGCGCAATCCTACTAATCCCGTCTAGCGCAATCCATCAAGCACCTTACTCAGAATCCATCAACATAATCAACAGTCGGGGTCGGAGGGGCAGAGCCCTCGTAGTAGACGAAGTCTGGGGGGCCATAGCCTTACCCTCAGCTCTGCCTGCTACCGATTAGATGTGACCGACCCTCCATGGATATAATAGGCATTCTGTCGGTAATCGAAGACCAGCCCTACAAAGAAGTAATGCGACTATGGAAGCTATTCGAAAAACAATACAACTCCATCGGTGTTCAAATCTTCAATCACCCGAATCTAACCTTCCAAGGCGGGGAAGTAAAAGACATCAAGGTACTAACCAGAGACTTCAGGGATTTGGCCGCCGAGATCGAGCCGTTTAAGATCGAGGTTGATGGTTTCGGCCGCTTCGATAAGAGAGTAATTTACATTAGGGTCATGAAATCGAGGGAGATAGCCAGAATAAATGAAGCCGTCGATCAGCTTTTGAGGAGCAGTGGTGTAGCAGTTTTCGAGGAATATACTCCGGAGCACTGGATTCCTCATATCACTGTGGCGATGGATGACTTAGTAGGAAGTGAATTTGATAAGGCTTGGAGTAGTCTGTCGGGGGTAAAATTCGGGTTCGAACAGAAGTTACATAATATTTGTCTTGTCAAGAGGCATTCGTCAGGTAAGATCAAGATTCTGAAGAAATTCCTATTGTGAATTAAGGCTGCACACATCTGACAGGAAAGAGAGAGCCTAATATGCACACATACAGCGCACGATTTATTTAGAAACCCAATAGCTCCTTATTCGCGACTGAATTAATAGATGATTGAC
>MEZF01000026.1:286-16698 GCA_001774245.1 Candidatus Bathyarchaeota archaeon RBG_13_52_12 | reverse complement strand
ATGGCGATCCGTTGACCACTTTGCTTGAGGTCGAGCCCAGCATCCAGGGCTTGTTGCCTTGCCCATTTCCACCTATGATGATTAAATCAAATCCACCGTTGCGGGCTGTTCGGATTATCTGACTGGCTGGAGACTGGTTATTTTCAGCTAATATCTGGTACTTCACAAAAGTCTCCATTAGCCTCTTCTCAGCCCTCAGTAATATCTGGTCTTTGACTCCGTCGGTCGTGTTCCAGTGGACGCTGAGCACGGTGATTGAGCCTTTGTAACTCTTTGCTAGATCGATGCCCTCAAAGAGTGCCTGGTCAGCTGGAGCAGAACCATCATAGGCCACTAGGATCTTCATGTACTGCTTCAAGCTAAACGCGACCTAATGAGGAGTGATAAGATGATTTCCCTTAAAATGCCTATTGGATGGTACAAAAGAAAAAAGGGCTTATCCGTTTGCCATCTGGAAGTTGAGTAACAGCCTCAAAGGATCAGTATAACCTAATGTGAGAATAAAAGGAGTACAATCTTTTTTACAGGTTTCGATCACCCAATAAGTGAAGCGTAAACATATGAAGCTCAGCGTATGGGAGAACGGTCAGCTAATAGACGCTGCCTTTGATGAGCTTAAGGCACTTTTCAATAGACCAACTTGGATTAATGTGAATGACCCCTCGCTCGAAGATCTAAGTCACATGTCTGAGGTCCTTGGGATGCATCTGATTGAGAATCTCCGTTCTAATTATCCGCACTCTGACTCGTATAGGCAGTACACGAAGATCTTCTCTTGGTACCTAACTCCGTCGCGAGATAGTAAGGAGTTCTCGTTCTTCCGTAGTCCTGTAGTAATTTTGACGAATAAAATCGGGGTCATCACCTTCTCGAGTACAATGTCGGGTGTCGAGGGGAGGATAGCTGAGAAGCTGGAGTCAAAGGATCTCTCAGGGCTCTCTGTACCCGCCAGAGTCACATATATAGTGTTGTTACACATGCTGGAGGCCTATGAGCAGCACGTCGAAGAGTTCGAAAGGTACACGGACAGGTTAGAGATTGCTATTCCCCCCTGGCCGAAGAGGTTTTACGCCGAGGCATTTCACGTCAGAAGAGATGTTAGTAACCTTCTCCGGATTCTAAGGCATTTCAGGATTATGGTCGAATCCTTGACCCGGGAGAGTTCTTACAAGCCTTTTAATGAGGAGGAGGAGCTGCGCATGATTGATTCGGTCTATGACAGAGCAGTCGGCATAGAAGAAATGGCCGAGATGACGCTTGAGACTATAAGAGATATGATCAGTTTGCACATGGACACTCTATCTCATGATATGAATATGGCGATGAGGCTAATGGCTGCTATAACAGCCATTGTTGCTCTCCCATCCGTGATCGGCTCCCTGTTCGGGATGAACCTTATTGGCAATCCCTGGCCATGGGAGTTATGGCAAGTCAGCATTGTCGCATTATCATTAGCGCTAGTCTTGATGGTCTACTTCATAGTAAAAGGATGGTTGTCAGATGTTGATTAAAAACTAAAGACCGAGTATGCGCGTGTATGTGCGTAGATGCTTGGAGCAGCTATGCAAGATTAGAAGCATCGACGGTGAATAACTCGTAGAAGCCATCGAGGCCCAAAATTAGGCAATATGAGGCATAATTACCTCAATTTGACTTATTTTGAAAAATAATGGTTAATATTGCCTAAAATTACTGATCAACCCAGAATAATGGTTAGAATCAATACGATTATATGTATGATAGTTCAAACGCGCGCGCCGCGCCGTTTTGGGTTAGAAATACTACCAGTTATAATCAGATCATATATCATAACGACGTGTTATACGTGAAGAATCTGACATTGCCTTATGATGGTAGAATAATTCGTAGAGGTTCTACTCAGCAACTTGTAGCGCGTGCGTAGAAGGATCTAGCTATTCGTATTGGTTTATAGAGACTATGCGCGCATGCACGCTCATCTTTATAAGCAGAAGCGTTAAATTAATTTTTCAGAAGAGATTACTTGAATGCAATTAGACCAAAGAGCGTAGTGGTATGGATATGATTGGCGTATTGAAATATCCGCTTGCCTTAATGCTCTTCTTAAGTGCGTTTGCTTTAGCCGGTGACATGGTATCCGTTAACGTAGGGCCAATAGAATACAAAGAAGCCCTTACGTTCGATTACATCAATGGGGAGATCCCGATAAATAGCGTCTCATACCATTTTGACACAGAGATCAACGAAAATCTGCTCATAATAAGAGTACCTCAGGGTTGGAGCTATGTACAAAGTCCCCAAGAAATAATTTTCAGTGGCGATCAACTTCCAAATAACAAGTTTATTGTAGATGTTTCACTGAAGCAGTACGTTGAACCGGGAAAAAAAATCTTCACAGCCACAGCTACAACTGGAAAAGAGCCGATATCTACCAGAGGTACTTTAACCATTCCAGAAACACCCCTCCTAAAAATATGCTATTTGGTTTCTATCTACAGAATACCAATTCTAGGGAGCACATTTACCTTACTAGCAATTTCTTCTTTTCTCATAATATTCTTCCCAAAGTCACCATTAGTAAATGCGCAAAAAAAATTGGAAGAAACAGTTTTTGAGCTTCAATCAAAAAACTTTGATAATTCTGTTCATAAAATAGATTCAGCAATTAAATCAATCGAAGAAGCTAAATCTTCAGAAAAATTTCAAATCGGGCTATCGGAAGAACTTCGTACGCGCACGTTAGAAGAATTGAATTTTATGTCAAAAGACCTGGAAATATTGAAACAAGACCTTCTAAAAGTTAAAGACAACAAAATAATTGAACTACTACCATTTATAGCCTATATTTCTGGCATAAAATGTGTCTTAGGACAATTTCTAAAAATAAAAGATTATAAAAAAAATACGTCTGAAGAGTTGAATGATGAGGGAGAATCGAGCAAAATCTATTGTGTAGCTTATATTTCAAAGCAACTTGGTGCTGGCAGCTTGGAAGAAGTCGTTTACAATATTAGATCTTCAAGTAGCGACCTATGGTTTTATTGGCCACCTGAGGATTATGAACCTATTAAAATCGTCCTAAAAAACGATAAAATCGAATCAGCATTGTATAGATGGCATTGGCAACATATTCGTATAAGTAATCCCTATTTGGATGAAAAATCTAGAATTCATGCATTTTTCATTCCTTATTTTAATACACCTATGATCAGAAGGTCAAAAGAAGATATAGTTTTTTCAATTTTTATTGATTGTTTTAAAGCAATTCCTCAAAGTTATGAAGTCACATACAGGAAACCAATCCCAGAATATAGTATAGGCAAAGGAACCAAGTTTAAACATCCCCCAACGGTCGAATATTCTGGATGGCCAGAATGAAACTGATGCATTTGCGCGCGCATTTACAGACATCTATTTTCGGTTCTCAAAGAATGAGATTATGATCATGATGAAGAACCAAGTGTGTGTGGGCCATAGTCTTATCCATCCACACACTTGCTTACGATTACAACTAACTAACACTAGCTACTCGCGCGCGTCACGTGGAAGTGAAGCGTGCGCGAAACAGATGACTTATCTGTGTTTATGCGAGTGTCCATACGCTGTTAATAGGGCGATGCATATCATCATCCCGGCTGCCACTGATCCGAGTGGGTATGCCGGTATTCCCCCCGTTGATCCCGCTTCGGTCGACGTGAATACTATTGTTAGCTGGTGGTTCGCGTTCATCTTCACGGTGTAGGGGTTGGCGCCGCCCACGTTGGAACCGTCTAGCTCCCAGTGGTCGAGCTTCCAGCCAGAGGCCGGGGTGGCCGTCACCACGGCGTTTGCGCCTTCGTCGTAGTTGGCTGTGCCTGCGCCGGGATTCGTTGACCCTGTTCCCTTTACCTGGATGTTCAAGGCGTATGTTTTAGCGGTTTTCTGGGTGAAGACCGGCTTCAGCTTGTGGCTCTCGTTCATGTTGACGATGTACGGGTTTGCGCCCCCTATGTTGGCTTCGTCCAACAGCCAGTGGTCCAGCGCCCAGCCCGTCGCCGGGGTGGCTGTAACGGTTACAGTCGTCTTAGTACTGTATGTGTAATTTGCGGTAGTTGGGTTGGTTGAGCCCTGGCCCTCGGGCTTCATAATCGTCAGCGTGTAATTCGCCGCCTGCGGCTCGGTCGATGTGAAGAATGCTTTCAGCTGGTGGCTGGCGTCCATTTTTACGGAGTAGGTTTTATCGCTTCCAATGTTGTTTCCATCTAGGGTCCAGTGATCGAGCTTCCAGCCGGAGTCCGGCGTAGCCGTCACCGTGACGGTGGTCACCGTATAGTATGTGTAGGTTCCGGCGGGTGGCTTAGTGGAGCCTGATCCTTCAGGCTCCTGGATTGTGAGTTGGTAGGTTGCTAGACTGACCCAGCCGCTTGGTCCATGTAGGTTGCAGTTGGCCCGCACTTTGACGGATGAGGGGGAATGATTTCCGAGGTTTATGGTTGCCGTGAAGTCCTCGGTTGCCTGCGGGGTTTGCGTGTACCTCGTTATGGTTCCATCGACGTCGGCTTCGACCCAGTCGACGTAATGATTCTGAGTTGGGCTCTGATGGCTGATGTCTAGGGTGATGAGGAGGTTCGAGGCATCAAACCTTGCGGAGACTTTTACTGATGGAACGTTGGCGTAGGCGGGCCTAACACCGATTAAGGATAGAATCATCAGACAGATCATCAATGCCAATAGAGGCTTGCCCACAGACATTTTCAGACATCGAAAACTGCGCGGCTAGCGTATTAAAATTATGTAAGCGCGTGCGTGACCATGTTCAAATTCAATCTGCGCGCGCATATTCAAGTCCTGATTCGTGCGAGAGAATTTCAGTGTGATATGTTCATGTAAAGTTAAGTAGAACAACCTAGTAGGGGAAGTATAGGTTGGAGCACTCGAAGCTTAACGACTTTCTCTCACTCTACCTGCCGACCTTCTTCGTCTTTCTAGGGATGAACATCGTGACACCAAGCCTTCCCCTCTACGCGAAGAGCTTCGGGGTCTCATATACCCTCGTTAGCTTAGCTGTAAGCATATACGCAGTCGGGAGGCTCATCGCGGACTTGCCAATGGGGATCCTTGCGGACCGCATAGGTGGGCGCCGCCTCACTGTCATGGGTACAGTGCTGTTGGCGTTTGGCGCCTTCTTCAATTTCTTCGCTCCAGATTTTACCTGGTTCTTAGCGCTCCGCTTCATCCAAGGCGTTGGGTCAAGCATGTGGCAGACGGCGCGGACCTCAATACTGGCAGACATGCTGAAACCGGAGGAGAGGGGTCGCATCATGGGATACTTCTCGACCTTCATGCTGCTCGGCTCCTCAATGGGGCCCACGGTTGGCGGCTTCGTCGCAGAGTGGTGGGGGATCCGAGCGCCCTTCCTGGCATACTTCATCGCTGGCCTCGCAAGCACACTGCTCAGCTACTTCTTTCTAATCGAGCCACCTCGTAAGACCCACCTGGAGTCACACGCCTTCAACATCGGCTACATGCGCCACCTGCTCAGCATCCGGGCCTTCGCCATCGCCAGCGTAGCAAGCTTCGCAGGCTTCCTCATGATGACGGGCATCCGCGGATACATGATCAGCCTCTACGCCAGCAGCGTCCTAGGCCTCGACCAGTTGAGCATCGGCACCGTCCTAACCTACGCATCGCTGACGGCTCTACTCCTCACGATGCCGGTCGGTTTCTGCGTGGACTACTTCGGCAGAAAACCGGTCACATGGATCGGCCTCCTGCTATCAGCAGTCTCCTGCATCACCTATCCTTTCACGGGGGACTACATAGCACTCAGCGTCGCCGCCATCTTCATGGGCGTAGCGACGATCGGCTGCCAGCAGGCACCATTCGCGATGGTCACAGATGCGACCGATGGTGAGCCACGTGGAATAAGCATGGGGGTATTCAGGTTCTTCGGCGACATCGCATTCATCCTCGGGCCTCTCCTCATGGGAGTGATCTCTGACATGACCGACCTGAGGACTCCATTCTACTTCATGGCAGGCATCGTGCTCGTGAGCTCAGTAATCACCGCGGTATTCGGCGTAGAGACATATAGTCGACGACAGAAAAAAAACGAACACGCGTTAGTTTCTTGAGGGAATTACGCGCACGAGGTTGTAGCGGTGGAATCAGGGTGTAGAGGCAACAGTTAATAGAACACGTCTGACGAACGGATGAATGAATGGTTTTGCGGTTCGGACTCAACGTGATAAACGCTTATTCCCCCGGCTTCATCTTGGAGCTGGCCGAGTCAGCTGAGAAGGCGGGCTGGGAGGGCTTCTTCCTCTGGGACCACATACTCTTCCCGTGGCCGGCTCCGCTGGCGGATCCGTGGGTTGTCCTGGGAGCGATAGCCGCTAAGACGCGCAGAATTAGGATAGGGACCGCGGTGACGCCCCTGCCACGCCGCAGGCCGCATAAGGTTGCGAGGGAGACCGCGACCCTCGACGTGATCACCGGCGGCAGAGCTGTGCTCGGGGTCGGATTAGGCGGGGATGAGGGGGAATTCACCAGATTCGGCGAAGAGGCGAGTACAAGGGCGAGAGCTGAGAAGCTCGACGAGGCCCTCGAGTTGATCACAGCCCTGTGGAGCGGCAGGGAGGTGAACCACAGAGGCGTACACTATGAGGCCTCAGGCGTAACGTTTCTCCCGAAGCCCATACAGGAGCCCCGGATCCCGATCTGGGTTGGGGGGGTGAGCGGCGCTGCCCTGAGAAGGGCGCGCAAATGGGACGGTTGGCTTCCCGTCGGACCCGCATCCGCCGGAGGTTTCCCGGGGACAACGATCCAGGAGCTCCCCGAGATGATCAGGTACATAAACGGGGATCGCATGGGTTCCCCAGCTGAAATCGTCTACACCATGGACGTCCCTGAAGCGGGTGAAAAAAGGAGATCCGATTTGGCCCTCCTCGAGGGGATGGGGGTTGACTGGGTCCTTGACCATATCTATGGGCTCAGGTACAGCCAGGAACAGGCAATCGACTGGGTGAGTAAAGGCCCTCCAAACATGGCATCATCTGTCTGACGGGGAACCGCGTGCGCGATTTCAAGCAACCAAATAACGCAGGCGATTCTCGTCGCGCCTCATATTTTCCCAACGGGAGCAATGTATATTGTGAGTTCTTCTAATCCATCCACCCCGAGAAAGGCATCTACCTTAACCTGGCTATAGGCTCCTATGCCACACGTTCCCGCCCCAATTGATTCACTGGCCAGGTACAGGTTCTGGCACATGTGCCCGGCGTCTATCGCAATTATTTTTGGGGCAATGAGGCTGTATCGCCACTCCATCCTGTAGGGGATAGTAGTCCAAACAAACACAACCGCCGCGTCCTTGATGAATCGCTGATTATTACATGCCTCAGTAATCTTTTCGTCGAGGCCACTCTCACCGCTCATGAATAGTAACCTGTGATCCAAGGGCAGGTACCTGTATAGGCCCGGCTTCACCCCACGGACCCTGTTAATAACAAGGTACGTCTCAAATGAGTGCCTGCACCCCGCTGAGGGCACAGTTCTGAGGTTTCTCACACCATTTGGGTCGAGCACCTGCACTCCCTGCGTTGACCACAGCAGATAGGAGAGCTCCTCGAGAGTAAGCGGGGTTTCCGTGAATCGTCTACGGCTTCTACGCTTGTCGATGACGTCTTTCAGCGGTGTGACCCCTACGGTGATTTTCGCGGGAGGCACCAATTCGACGAGTTCGGCGTCTCTCGGGTAAGGCTTCTGGGGTGGAGGCGCGGGTACGCCTTTTTTCTGGTCGGTCTCCCATTTTCCGAATTCGCTCCAATGATCTGATCGGAGAATGCTCCTGGCTTCTTTGACGTTGGTCATGACTTTCTCAGCTCTAACGTGAGGATAAAAGCGTATTCACAGAGCTACTCACGCTCGCATTGATGCGCGCGACGAGATGCGATGCGAGAACTAGGCGTTAGCACCTGCGGCGTCCTGGGAGTGAATAAGATTAATCATAGCTGAGCCGCAGTAATGTCCGAGTCGCCTTGGAGCTACCAGAGATCATCCTCCTAAGCCAAGACATGAACAGAGAGCTGAAGGGCAAAAGGATCAGCGAGCTGGATGTGGAGAACGTCAAGTGCCTGAACCAGCCCCTCGACGCCGTCAGAGACGAGACAATCGGCAGGAGGATCCTGGGCGCTAGGCCTAGAGGGAAATGGGTCTTCATCGAGCTCGAGGGAGACAACAACCTCCTCTACAACACAGGCATGGGGGCGAACACCATCTACTACCCCGCAGGTACCCCCCCAGTGGAGAAGAGGCACATAAGGGTCGGGCTAGGCGACGGCTCGGGCTTCACCTCACAGGTCTGGTGGTTCTGCTACCTCCACCTCGTCAAGACGGGCAGCCTCGGGGAACACAAGATGACGAACCAGCTGGGCCCCACACCCATGGAGGATGCCTTCACGCCAGAGTACCTGGGAAGCATACTAAAGGGCAGGGGAGCCGTGAAAAACACCCTGCTTGATCAAAGAAAGGTAGCGGGCATAGGAAACGTCTACATCCACGACCCCCTCTTCCTAGCCGGCGTACACCCGCTCAGAGCCGCCAACACGGTAACCGGCGAGGAGGCGCACAGGCTACACGCGAGCATCGCAGCGATACTCAAGGAGAGCATCTCGATGGGGGGACTGGCCTACGAGGTGAACTTCTACGGGGTCAAGGGAGGCTACGGGAAGCCACAGTACAGGGTGGCGTACAAGGAGGGCGAGCCATGCCCAGCATGCGGCGTGGCGATACAGAAGATCAAGACGGGCTCAACAAGCAGCTATGTATGTCCACGCTGCCAGCCGCGGTGAGAACACCAGCGCACGTGCGGTTTAATCAGTCCTTAACGACGTTACCGTAGGTCTCCTTCGTCCGTAGTAATAGGATAGTGAATGTTAGTGAAGCGATCCCTATGCTGATCAAGTTGGGGATGAAAAAATTCCCTGTTCGATCCACTATGCTGCCGTAAATGGGAGTCATGGAGCTCGAGAATGTGATGCTTAATCCGTTGAGAAGGCCAAGTCCGATAGTCGCTTTCCTGGCTGGGAGTACCTCTCCAACCATGCTGAAAAAGAGGACCCAGCTGCTGGTCCCGATCCCCATCAGCGCCCAGAGCCCCGCGTATACTGCCACGGGGAGGCCTGCGGGTGTTAAAACGAGCGTGATCAAGGAGATCAGGTAGAGCCCAAAGAAGAATATTAGGGGGGTCTTCCTTTTCCTAAGTCTGTCACTGATAACACCCATAACTAGGCATCCAAGGAAACTAGCTACAGTGCCAAGGCTTGTAACCACCCCCGCTTCAAAATAAACTAGCTTCTTGGCCTCGATGAAGAACTGACTGCCCCATGAAAAGAGAACATAGTTGAAGGCTAGAAGTATGTAGGTAGCCAACATGGGCTGAAAACGCTTGTCAGCAAGTGTATCCCTGAATGATCCAACAATATCTCTCCTCTCCCTCCTAACAAAGGCTACAGGCTGGGGAGAGTCTCTCAGAACAACGATGTTTATCACCCAATTCACTAAGAGAACAACCAACATTCCCAGATAGAGTTCCCGCCAACTCCCCCAACGCGAGATGGAGAGAGGGAAACCCATGTAACTTGCGAATCCGCCTATCCCCATACTCGCGCTTAGGACGCCAATAGCAGTCGCCTTCTTCTCCGGTGAAAACCAGCGAATAACCAGTGTGACAGCGTTGATGTAGAATACGCTAGTCCCAATACCGATGATTACCTGGGCTAGGAGCAAGAGCTCATACCTATGGCTTAACCAAAAAAGGAGGCTCCCAATGCACGTTAATGCGGTGAACCAGAGAATTGATCTGCGAGGCCCCAGTATATCCGTTAGTACACCAGCGGGGAGCTGCATCAACCCGTAGATCAGGAAGTACCCCGTGATGAGTAGCCCCATGGCTCCGCGGCTTATCTCCAGCTCAGCGATTAGTACAGGTGAGAGAGCCGATGCGGCACTGCGGAGGAAGCTCTCAACGAAGTAAGTCAGACATATAGCCGCCAGTATGGTGAGAGCTAATCTTCCCTGCTTTTCCAAGGTCTCAGACTAGTATAATTAACCTAGATAAAGCTTGTTTGGATGGGCATGAACACGCGCGACTAGTTATTAGAACAGGCTTTCAGCATCAAGATATTTTCTATGCGTATGTTAGATAGTTTTTAGGCGCGCGTATGAATTAGACTTTGGGCTGGTTCTCAGATTTAGCTCTGGACAGCTGAAAGCGCCGGTAAATGTAGTAGATCATAGCGATTATGACTGCGAATGGTCCCAGGGCGACGATGAGGGTGATCATCCCCTCGACCAGCGTGAAGAGGATCTGGGCACCCGTCTTCACGGGGCCGGATAGGTCGAGCTCTGGCATCCACGCTGCCTGCTTGGCCGGGGCCTGGTTGATATAGACGGTGATTGTCGCGAGCTCGACCCGGCTGTTAAGGTAGTTGATCTGACCCGTGAGGCTCTCCACGGCGCCGCGGACCCTGGCGAGCTCCTGCTCAACCGTCAGGACCTCTGCGACGGTCTTGGCGAGCCCAAGGATCTCCTGGAGCCGGGCCTCCTGCCTCTTCACGTTGGTGAGCTGCGCCTGGAGGTCGACGTACTTCTCGGAGACGTCATCCCCGTTGACGTTCCTGCTCTGGACCTTGCCCAGGGTCTCGACCTCGGCTACGGCGTCGATGAAGGCGGCCTGCGGGACGCGGATGGTGATGCTGCCGTCCTCTGCGCCTGTGTAGACGCTTGCGACGTAGCCCTTGTACTTCTGCGTGAGCTGCTGGAGGCCTGTGATCGCCGACTCGACTTTTTCGACCTTGAGGCTGATTGAGGCGGTGTATACCACCATCCTGTTAGAGAAGTCCTCCGCGGTGACCGTGGTGAGTGTTGCCCCTCCTTGGCTTACGGTCTCGGTGGTCCAGATGGACTTGAGTGGGTTCCAAGCTGCGTTGGCGGCTGCCTTAGCTGCTGCCGCTGCTGCGGCGGCGTGTGTCCCCGCGGCGTCTGCGTTGCTTGACGTCGTCACGGTCTGGGTCACAAATGTTCCCTGGGTCGCGACCTTGCTTGGTGAGGAGAAGTAGCCGACTCCGAACGCCGATGCCAGGATGACGATCGCCACTATCGCTAACGTGGTTCTCTTCGACGTTCCAGCTACCCCCGGTATCATTCCGCCCGTGTTGATCCTCTCGTAAATTGGTTATAGTCTGTTACGCATATAATACTAGAGTTTCGAACAGCTGATCGGGTGCTGTTTAGAATAATTCGTTCAAGCGCGTGTATGCTTCATTAGAGTCCTGAGACGAGATCATTGAATCCCTGGTCGTGTTCTTCTCAGGAGGCGGAAAGATGATAAAGGCGTCCATAGCCATCGCTGAGCTTGGAAGCGAAGCCGCGCGATTAGAGCGGATAATGGGTAATCCGCACATTTTAAAATATTGCTTTAAACAAATCGAAGGTAATCAGTCGAGGTGTGGCTTTGAGGGTCGTATTCGTCGAACCACCGAAGGAATACTGGTTCATCATGGGGGAGTACCTCCCACCGCCGACCGCCTGCCTACAACTAGCAGCCTACCTCGAGTCCAAGCACCCGGAGCACGAGATCACCGTCGTCGACTGCCAGGCCGAGAACCTCGACTGGAGCAGGCTGGAGAGGAGGATCGCCGACTTAAAGCCCGACGTAGTAGCTGTCAGCAGCCTCTCAACCTGCAACGCGTACACCGTAGCCAGGGCCATGGAGACGGCTAAGCGAGCCGCCCCAGACGCGTTAACAATCACAGGCGGCCAGCACTTCACCGCCCTCGCAGAGCCCAGCTTGAGGGAGTACCCAGAGATAGACGCCATCGCCCGCGGCGAGGGCGAGGAGACCCTAGTCGAGTTCGTGGAGGCCGCAGCGTCTGGCCGAGACTTCTCAGATGTAAGGGGGCTGACGTTCCGCCACGGTGAAGAGGTGGTCTCTAGCCCGCCGAGGCCACTGATCCAGGACCTCGACAGCCTCCCGATGCCCGGCTACCACTTCGTCGAGGACCACCTGGACAAGTACAGCTTCAACAAGATGGCCGGGGGGAAGCGCTACGCCATTATCGAGGGGAGCAGAGGCTGCGAGCACGCGTGTACATTCTGCAGCCAGTGCGCCTTCTGGGGTCACCGATGGCGGACAAAGTCTGGGAGGCGCATCGCGGATGAGATGGAGCACTGCAGGGACGAGTACGGTGCCGAGTTCCTCTGGTTGACGGACGACAACTTCACATTCAACCCCCGGTCAAGGGAGCTGGTCGATGAGCTGAACCGGCGGAGGCTCGGCGACGACGTACTATGGTTCGTCCAAGCCAGGGTCGACGACGTCGCCGGCAACCCGGAAGCGATTCCGCCGCTGAGGAGGTCTGGGAACCAGTGGGTGCTCCTGGGCGTCGAGAGCGGCGACCCGGGGGCCCTCGCCTCGTGGAGGAAGGGCACGGACCCCGGCCAGGCTGGGAGAGCCGTGAGGGTGTTAGAGGACAACGACATCTTCTCACAGGCTACTATGATCATCGGGGGCAGGAAGGACACAAGCGACTCCATCGAGGGTCTTCGCCGCTACATAGACTCACTCAGCCCGGGGCTCGCCATCTTCATGATACTGACTCCCTTCCCGGGCACGAGGCTCTACGATGAGGCTGCCGGTAATGGGTGGATACGTGACGGCAATTGGGCTCACTATGATATGATCCACGCCGTGATGCCGACGGAGACCCTCAGCGTTGGGGAGGTTCAGCAGGAGCTGTATCAGTGCTATCGGAGCTTCTACGGGAAGTGGGGGAGGAGGATGGAGGGTTTCTTCTCCGGTAACCGCTTCAAGAGGAGCACCTACAGGTATATGGTGAGTCAGAACATTGTAAGGCAGCTGCGCGACCTTTTCTGATATTATAGCTAATAACAGCATGCGCGCGCAACAACGCCAATTATCTACAGTACTCGTCGAAGGCATACTGATCGGTCGGTACATTCCTGCCCTCTACGAGTTTCCCGTCTCTGACTCTGTAGATGTAGCAGTTCTCCGTTTCAATGGTCTTTCCTTCCCTCTCTCCGGTAAGCTTCCCTAGTACGAAGACATACTCTGCATCTGCCAGCACGAGTAGAGGCTTAACCTTGAACCCCAACGCTGCGCCAGCGTCTACTATTCTGCTGACGCCCTCGAATCCCTTGTAGACTCCGGCAAACGGTCCTCTACCATGGAGGGTATAGGCGTAGTCTTCAGACACGTATCTGCTAATGGCGTCGCTGTCCCGTGTGTTGAAAGCGTCCAACGCGGCTGTGATGATCATCAAGTTCGGATGAGTTACTTTCACCTCAATCCACCTCACATCTATTGTCTTGAATCACTAGTTTAAGATTTGACCAATCATAAATAAATGAGACGCGCACTCGATGGGAGTGAGTTCTGCACTGGAACGAGAGGCTAAATCCCAAAATTAACTAGACTTGTAAGGACTTCCCTCGTCTCCTCTGGGAAGCTCTCCATCAGAGTGGCCATCATCCTCTTAACTATGAACCCCTTGAAACCCTCCTCATCCATCCCGGCTCCGTAGATCCAATGGTACCCACCCTTACCCGTTACTTCCCTGCCATTGAGGACACCCATTTCACGCATATCCTCCAAGAAGTTGATGACGCTGGCGCGTGAGATGGTCTCTCCCTTGAGCGCCTGGTTTACCTCCTGATGCGCGACTCGACTAATGATGCCCTCTGGCTTGCCCCAGATGATCCGCATCACCTTGATTTGCCAGTCCCTGAGAACGGCGTTGAAACCAGTTTCTGATGTATCGTACACTATTTCCTTCATGGTAGAGTCCGCCACATACTATCTTTTAAACCGTTACTACAAATTAATTCATAAATCACGTGATTCCAATCCAGGCTCACGCGAACTACCTCGCCTTCTCTCCTGTATCACGGCGCCTCCTCCTTGATCTCCTTGAGCATCTGCTTGCCTCGCTGCGTGAGAACGCTGTCTCTGCCGGGACTCCTGCAAGTGATCAGATCAGCCCGCGCCAATTTTCCGCGAATCGCGGGGGAAATCTGCATAATCTGGCCATGAAGAATCAAGCTAAGATAGATACGTAACAGGTTCTTATCTGACTCGTACTCAAGGTCGATACCCAGCTCAGCAGCGTGTAAAACCTCTCGGCTGGTCTTTAATGAGTCCCTCTTCAGGGTGAGACGCCTCCGTGGAGCAAACCGTTAATTTTCAATCCGAGGAGAATGGCAGTTTCTGAGAGACACCTATGTAACTCTATATACGATTCGCGTCGGAATTCCCCATCAATTCATCTATGAACTAAGACACATTTAATCCATCCTACCCTGAATCGTCGCGCGCGCAACTATACGAAGTATCTGAGGGACGAGGCTAAGAGTTAGGTTTCGAGGGAGCCGTGTGATTAAGATTCCACGTGCTGTTTATTTTTCTCAAGTTCTTTATCTATGCGCATAACTTTGAGATACTCTTCCCCTCCCCAATAATCGGGAGTGTCCCTCCAGTCCTGACTAACTCGCTCTTGATATTGGCTGCTCTCATTGTTTCCTCTGATTCGGATATAGATGAGGGGTAGAATGATGATCGAGCTGAATATTAAGACAGCCTCGATTATTCCTAATAGATCCATCACTTTACAATATTCCGAAGCTCAATATACGCGTTATTGCACGATCAGGTGGAACTCAGGATAAGGCTATGGAGGCGTTTCTGACAAATGTGTATGCGAAAATTGTATACAGATTCATATTTTGATTACTGAACATATTTACGATTTTAGATTCGATTTTCTTTAAATCTTCCATCGATCTATACATAATCAGAGGATTTGAGGAATGGCGAGAAATAGCGTAACGTCGACCGAGGCTGATCTAGCTTTCGCCACTATGGCTCGCACACTCGCCGATGAGGACGCCAGGAAGGGTGTTAAGAGGGTTAGATGCCGCGAATACGAAGCCGTCTTGAAGAAGTTGGCTAAGAGGCTCGGGATGAGTGTATACGAGATGTACATCTATCTCGGGATAAGGAACCTAGCCGTGTCACGAAGTAGCCCTGAAGGATGGTAATATTAAGAATGGCGCATGCGATAGGCTGCGTCTCTAAATAAAGGGAGCTTAACGGCCGAGGACGATCAATGTGAAAGAGAACCTGATGCGCGTATATGATCATGCAAGCAACATAAAATACAGAATATAGAGTTTAATTTTTAATGGAATATTGCGCGCACAAGATGCATAACAAGAAGGAATAAATCCCATTTCTCGGAATCAATGTCAATGCCACCGTTCGGAATAAGCGATGAGATGTACAGAGCCACTGGTGCGACAGCTAACAATACGGGTGATAAGCCGAGACTGCTCATACAGCCGTGGGGGACGGCAGCAAACGGCGGCATACCGCAACATGAGTGCTTCTGCCCCCTATGCAGGGCAGCGTGGGAGGATCCTAAGCTTCGGAGGAACATGACTACATTCCGCGTCTCGTCGAGCCTCGACGACTACTATAAGATAGTCTTCTTCGACTCAGGACCTGACCTTCGCCACCAGATGATGGAGGCTAGTGCAACCCCCTATAGGGCGACTTTGGAGACAGGGTGGAGGGATACTAGGACCGACTGCACTTTTCTCACGCACGGCCACTACGACCATATTGGTGGTTTGGGCCTGTATTCAACGGGGAGGGCTTTCAAGAGGCCTGTTTACGCCCCAAGCGACCTTATCGACGCCATGTTCGGGACGAACGAGAACCCAGGCTGGTACGCAAAGCTCGGAAGACTTGACGAAGACTACGTCAAGCCCATACCTTTGAAGGACGGGGATGCAAGGACGGTCCTTGACAGAACACTGAGGGTCGAGGCGTTCGAAGTCCCTCACACCGACAGGGTCGGAGAGGACAGGTACCACCCCAGCAGGACATTCGGGTACGATGCGACTTTCCTCCCGAGTGGGAAGAGGCTTGTCTTCACCCCAGACATCAAGGAACTCACCGAGGAGGCGATAAGACACATCGAGGGAGCCAACCTGTACGTTGTGGATGGCACCTTCTGGTCTGATGACGAGCTTGAAAGGACGACGAGTGGGAAGGTAAATTTCACTTCCACACAGTTGGGCCACATACCCATAGGGGAGGGGGCGAGGAAGCCAGCGGGCCTCGGTGGCCTTAAAGCGCAAGAATGGGCGAAGAAATTCCGGAGCAGCCTCGAGGTACTCGATGAGGTGGCCGTGGAGCATGTGCTATTCGACCATTTTAACCACTCGAACCCGGCAGTAGATCCTAAGACTTCTGGGTGGTTCCAAAGCAAGCTTGACGAAATCAACAGTAAATACAAAAAGCCGAAGTTCTCGTTCGCAAAAGATTATGTGAAGATCTATCTTTGAAATATCTGCGGCTTTCTCATCACGCG
>MEZF01000026.1:0-155 GCA_001774245.1 Candidatus Bathyarchaeota archaeon RBG_13_52_12 | reverse complement strand
TAGCCCGGGACTCCTCTGACCTCTCATATCTGTAGCCCCTGATCACGGCAGCGGGTATCCCCTCATCCGCCTGCCCGATGACAAGCTCCGCAGCCGCAGCCAACTCATCAGCGACCGCGGTCCTCTTCACCTTCAGCTCGTATCCAAAGAGGTCT
>MEZF01000025.1:29651-29868 GCA_001774245.1 Candidatus Bathyarchaeota archaeon RBG_13_52_12 | reverse complement strand
ACGTCAGGCCACCCGAAGTCATGACTGTTCTGAGAAACATGGCTGCGAAGGACGGCGTAGCCCCGCCAAACCTCCTCAAACTCCTCGACATACTAAAGGCTAATGGCCGGATCTATACAGTAGACGAATTCACAAACGAGGAACGAGGATACAGGGATTTACCAGAGGTTGATCCTACACCTGAATTCATCAAACACATCACGGAGGCGAAGCCATG
>MEZF01000025.1:27037-29487 GCA_001774245.1 Candidatus Bathyarchaeota archaeon RBG_13_52_12 | reverse complement strand
GGCTGCCGCAAACATCAAGAAGGCTTCTAACTCGAACCGAGACCTCGTTGCCCTCTGCTCCGCATGCGGAGAGATGCTCTGTAAAACCGAGAAAAGGTTGGAAGAGGATGAAACCGCTTTAAAAGCTGTCAACAAGATCCTCGCCCAAGCCAACATAGAGTATAAGGGTGAAAAGCCAAGGGTAATCCACTTCGCCAGAATGCTCCACGACGATTACGGGCTCGAGAAGTTGAAGGCTCATGTAAAGAATCCGTTGACCAACCTGAAGATCGCGTCACACCCGGGGTGTCACTACGTTCGCCCATCTTCCCTGTATCCGGGCTTCGACGACCCCGAGTTTCCGGGCACCCTCGACAGACTCGTGGAGGCTACGGGGGCACAACCCCTCGACTACGAAGGTAAAACCGACTGCTGCGGGGGCAGCATACTCGCAGTGCGAGAAGATGTTGCTAAAACCATGACTGGAAAAAAGCTTTTAGAGCTTATTGGTAAAGCAGACGCCCTGGTCGTCATTTGCCCATTCTGCGGGATCATGTACGACAAATACCAGAAGACGCTAGAAGAAGAGCTCCAGAAACAGTTGGGGATACCAATAATCTACTATCCTCAACTCCTAGGTTTAGCACTGGGGATTGATCCATCTAAGCTCGGTTTCGACATCAACTCGGTGAGTGTCGAAGGGCTCCTGGTGAAGGCGGGTGCATCTAAATGACCACAGGCGTCTTCATCTGTAAATGCGGAGGCAACATCTCCGGAACCGTCGACTGTGAGAAGGTCAGGGATGCCGTTAAGGGGGATGAAGATGTAAAGACCGCGCAGGTAACCGAATTCTTATGCAGCAAGCCAGGCATACAATTGATCCAGCGCAGCATCGGTGGTCAGAAACTCGATAGAGTCGTCGTCGCATGCTGCAGTCCCCACATGCACGAGGGGATGTTTCGAAACGTCATCGAGGAGGCAGGCATAAACCGACACAAGCTCGTCCACGTCAACCTCAGAGAGCAGTGCAGCTGGATCCACGACAAAGGTGCAACCGATAAGGCGACAAGCCTAGTCAAGGGAGGAATCGCGAGAGCGAGGAAACTGCAATCCCTAGAGGAGAAAGTAGTCAACATTAACAGGGATGTACTAGTCATAGGAGGAGGCGTCGCAGGGATCACCACAGCTCTCCAGCTCAGCGGTGGCGGATTCAAAGTAAGTCTCCTCGAGAGACGCCCAAGCATCGGTGGTAGGATGGCGCAGCTCAGCAAGACCTTCCCGACCCTCGATTGTAGCCCCTGCATACTTAGCCCGCGAATGGCGGAGGTTGGAAACAACAAAAACATCACTCTATACACTGGCGCTATGGTGGAGTCAGTCACAGGAGGTCCCGGAAACTACCACGTAAAAGTAAATTTGGCGCCGAGAGGGGTCAACGTCGACAAATGCCTTAAATGCGGTCAATGCAGCCAAGTCTGCCCAACAGAGGTACCCAACGAATTCGATGAAGGCCTCTACAAGAGAAAAGCGGCATACCTACCTTTCCCTCAGGCTGTGCCATCGGCCTACGCAATTGACTTCGAGAACTGTAAACGTTGCGGTGAATGTGTAGAAGCCTGCCCAGTAGACGCCATAAACCTAGACGACTCGGAGAAAAAAATAATTATCGACGCCGGATCGATGGTCGTCGCAACAGGCTTCGATCTCATAGGCGAAGAGAAACTGAGGACCTACAGACCCGAGCAAAGAGGCGTCATCAACGCCCTCCATGTGGAGAGACTCATCGAAAACGAACTCACAGAGGGGAAGGTCCTAACCACCTCCAAAGGCGAAAGAGTCAAGGCAATAGCCTACATACTCTGCGCAGGAAGCAGAGACCCCCATAAAGGCGTCTCCTACTGCAGCAGCGTCTGCTGTGCCTACTCGATAAAGCAGGCGATTCTCCTGAAGAAGTTTCTCCCTTATCTGAAGATCTACATCTACTACACAGACATGCGTATGACTGGGCGCGGCTTCGAAGACTTCTACAGGGAAGCAAGGGAAAAGGGCATACAGTTCATCCACGGAAAGCCTGGTGGGATCACGCCGCTCATTGATGGCAAACAAGAGATAATCGTCGAAGACCTCGACACGGGTTTAATGCTCAGAAATCCCGTAGACCTCGTAGTTTTAAGCTCAGCTATGATCCCCTCAAAGGGCACGAAGGAACTGGCCTCCAGGCTCAACATCGCCCTAGGTGAGGATCTCTTCATCGCGCCCAAACACGTCAAACTCGACCCGATCTCGACTCTACGTGAGGGGATCTTCGCGGCTGGAGTCGCCACAGGGACGAAGGACATCCACGACTCCGTCATCGATGCCCGCGCTGCAGCGAGTCATGTCTCCAACTTCATCGGGGATGGGACAGCTAGATTGAGCCCCTATAAACCTGTTCACGAGGGAGAATGCGACCTCTGCGGCGAATGTGTCGA
>MEZF01000025.1:26354-27012 GCA_001774245.1 Candidatus Bathyarchaeota archaeon RBG_13_52_12 | reverse complement strand
ATGGGAACCTCGGCTCCCGAATTCGACGCCATGAGCTGTAACGGATGTGGCGCCTGCGTCTCCGCATGCAACCGTAGATGTCTCACCATTCCGAACTATACCTCAAAAGGGCTCCTCGAAGAGGTGCGCGGCCTGCTCTCCAACACCGAGGGAGAAGTGGCTATAGTCGGTTTCTTCGACGACAACATAAGCTACACTGCTGCAGACAACGCGGGAACCGCCAGAATCCATTACCCAACTAACATGAGGATAGTGAGGATGCCCTCAACGGCGCTACTAAGCAAGAAGATTGTCTTAGAGACTCTCGGACTCGGCGCTGACGGAGTAATGATCTGCGAGGTCGAAGAGAGCCGTGAGGCAGAGCTAGCAGCAACCCTCGTAGAGGGCGTGAAGGAAGAGCTAAAAGCTAAAAGCATCGAGCCTGAGAGGATAAGATTCCAACCAATGGTGCTCCCCATATTCAAGATGCTCCCAAAGTTCATCACCGATTACACTGAGCAGATAAAGAAGCTGGGAAAGATCCCAAAGGAGAAGCGTGAGGCACTACTGAAACCTCACTCTTAGTTGTGGACTCGAGAATATTCTTAACGCGCGCGAACTCAAGTCCTGCGCGGCCAAGATCACGCGGGCTTAACCCTACGCGGCAGCCACTGCCTAA
>MEZF01000025.1:22729-26232 GCA_001774245.1 Candidatus Bathyarchaeota archaeon RBG_13_52_12 | reverse complement strand
AGATTCTCAAAGAGACGAACTACGTCACCCTCGCCAAGGATAATGAGCCCTACATAGTGAGCCTGAGCCACAGCTACGACGAGGAGGCTGAGTGCCTCTACATACACTGCGCGTCAGAGGGGAAGAAACTCGACTTCATGCGTGGAAACCCAATCGTATCTGAGCAAGCCCTAATCGACCACGGCTACCACCACGGAGAGTGCAGCCACCTATACGTCTCAGCTGTGTTCAAGGGTAAGTTAGAGTTCATTGAGGACCTCGAGAGCAAGAAGAAGGCTCTTGGACACATGATCCTGCACCAGGAGAAGAACCCCGAATCTCTACTTACAAGGCTCAAGGCCTTCCAAGCTGGCAGCCCAATCGACAAAACCATAGTCGCAAAGATCGTCATAGAGGAGCTCACCTGAAAGAAGTCCGCCGAGGTCGAGTTCTAGCATCCATTAGGTAACATTATTAATCGCTTCACTTTTCACAGAGTCAAGGAGATTGAGGAATTGGTCAACTGTGAGAAGTGTGGAGCCGAGCTACCTGAAGGCGCGGTATTCTGCCAGAAATGCGGTGCGCCGGTCACACCCCCTCAGCAGACAGCTGAGGTACAAAATGCGAAGGTGATTGACCTAGCTGGTTGGGGAGACAGGATAATCGCATACATCATAGATGCGATAATATTCGGTATATTATTCGGAATACTTCAGGCTCTCGTCGCCCTGCCGACAATCAGCTTCGTCGAGAGCATGCCCTACTTCAGGTACACTCCCTTCACAAGCTCAGGCATCAGGGACGTCGTCTTCTTCGTCTACTTCCTCTGGATGGACCACGCCTACGGCGCCAGCATCGGAAAGATGATTATGAAGATCAAAGTCACTAATCTCAATGGTGGCCCAATAAACCTTGGACAGGGCGCCCTCGAGTCCTTTGGGAAGGCTTTCGGCCCACTGATCCTGCTGGATGTCGTACTCGGCTGGATATTCACAACGCAGAAGAGCCAGAGGATATTCACCTTCCTAGCCCAGACAATAGTTATCAAGGATAAGACTGCCCGGTAATGCTAGGTAGATTCTTTGGTTATCCCCCAATTACCCTAGTATGTAACATGCATCGGATCGCGCGCACGATTAATCATGCCTACCTGATCGCTGTTGAAGAGCTTTCTGAAATAATGAAATCCTTTTAATTACATATAGGTTGAGACCTCTTGGATGACTGACTTAATACGCGCCTATACAATGCCTGATAAATTCGCAGTTGATTTGCCCATTGATAAAATTGTTTGCGACGAGAATATTGATTACGAGTATGTGCAAAAGCTTGCGGGAGAGATGGATGCTTCAAAGCTGAAGCCGATTGTTGTCATTAAGCATCCGAATAAGGAGCTGTATGCGGTGTTGGATGGGCACCATCGTTTCAAAGCGGCTCGGCTCAAAGGCCTAAACAAAATTAAGGCAGCTATCATCGACGATTACGTGGGTTTGGGTTTCGAGTTAACAAGGCAGGGAGTTTTCCAGCCGTCACCGGACTTCACCAAGTATGTGAGGTTGCCTTTAAAGAGGTTCATCGAGTATATGCAGAATTTCTTGTTAGCCTAAATTGATTGGTCTAAGGTGTGGGCTGCTCATCGATGACGGTTGAGGGATATGTCAGATATTTAGTGTAGTTGTCTATGCCCCAGGGGTATCGCCAGTAGCACCAGTTTAGATTACTACAGAAGTTCGCGGCGAGCCCCTTCAAGCCATACCTCTCTATCCAGTTTGGAGGGTGTTTCTGTTGGTAGCCGGTCTTCCTCGTTTCACCGATATCGATTTTCCCGCTGATGAATATACTGAGCAAGGCCTTTTTACTCTGCTCCAGAACACTCGTAAAGGTGTCAATCTCCTCTGCGGTGACGAACGGTATTGGGGTGTGGAAATTAGTCAGGAACCCCACGTGTAGACCCTTGTTCCTCAGGTCGCCTTCGACCTTGTACCACAACTCCCTGTAATGGTAGTCACTCACAATCCACTTCGCATCACCTGTTCTCGCGTCGACCCAGACCTCTATTCTCTCCCAGTCGGGGTGCGGTATGATTGAGAGCTCATATCGCCAGAAGTACATGAATCTCAGAACCCAGTACAGGTTAGTTTCGTCGCCGTGTTTGAGCCAATATGGCTTATCCTTTACATCTTTGTAGGAGGTGATTGGGCTCTGCAAATCTGTGTTCGGGCGGTCATCGTAGAGATAGACGTTTGAGATCTCGCTTTCCCTGTGGATGAAGATGTAAGCCAACGCGAGGATGACTGTAAAGAATCCCAACCACTCAATTGAGATTATCCAAGGAGCAGGTCCCACGTCAAAAAGAGACGTTTGATTCAGCATCACTCGGTCTATCGATACGATCACCTGGTAATAAAGCCCGTAAAAAAGGTAGAGTATGATGTAGATGGAGAAGACCATTGTTCTCTCGTCGGGTCTCTTATCGAAGAGCTCCAGTGACAAGTCGTGGAACCTGAAGACGAAGTATATAGTAAGAATTGAGAGAATGACGCTGGTAATGATCAGGGATTGACGGTCTGTTTCCATGAGAACGCCGCCCTGGGAATGGACGAGTCCTTCGAAGTAATTTAACAAAGAATATGTGAACAAGACTGATACCGCTAGATACGAGGCCCACAAGGCTTTGGACTCGATGAACCAGCCTAGAAACCTCGTAACTAGCTCTTCTAGGGCCAGCCTCCTACCCCCCCCGATCCTGTTGGATATTGCGGGTATGCTCAGAATAGAAGGTCTGTAAACGCCGATCAGGTCACCGGGATCCACTACATCGTCGTATAGCCTCTGACCAGAAGCGATGTCGAATACGTCACCTATCTTCTCCTCCCGAGTAGTGGACTTTCCTTTAATCTTCGCCGTTGTTTCATGGACGTAGATCAGCTCTGGCTTGGTCTGTTTCACACGGTGAATCTGCTGTCTCCACCAGTCCTTGACCATGATGTGGGTGCGGGTCATCTTTTGATCGAGTTGTTGCATCTCCCTTCTGTTGTTTTTACCGAGTGAGAAGACGTTTGACCAGTAATCTCTGAAGATGTAGGTCTCAATGACTGGGTTTTCGACGAATAATCGTTCTGTCATAAAGCCCAGGAGACCGAAAAACAATCCTAGCGCTGAGAACGCCGTCGAGACGTAGAGGGCGTAAGGGCCAAAGTACCTTAAAACGTCTGTGTTTGATGTGAATTGGAACTTGATTAATAAGCCAGTGAGGAAGCCAACCCAGTATGACCCGGAGAAGGATAGCCCAATTATTATTCCTCCAATCGGGCTGCGATTGAGGAAGCTGAGGCCGATCGCGACGAAGAGCGCAATGAAGAATGTGATGAGTACGAGAGTGTAGTTAAACCAAAGAGTGTTCTCATAAACGTCGATCACGAGGACGCCGAGAAAGAAGAATAGAAAGTTGAGACCCATCACGAGGCTGTTGCGAGTATATTTTCCACCTTCTTCAGCCAATTTGGGCGCCTCTCGGGTTTACG
>MEZF01000025.1:21836-22707 GCA_001774245.1 Candidatus Bathyarchaeota archaeon RBG_13_52_12 | reverse complement strand
GGCTATATGAAAATTAGCACTCCAGCAACTTTGAAGGCTAAACGAAGTTTTGAAAACCTAGTAATCCCTCATCTGAACGTGAACTTGTATGGGACAAGAATTTAATGAACGCACTAAGCCGTCTCCAGAGGATTTGGTGGTCTACCAGGTAGTGATTGATCACTTTAAACAGGATACGCGAGAGTTCTGGACGAGGGCGAACTTTTTCCTAGTCGCACATGCAGGCCTCTTCTCCGCTTTTGTGGTAGCTTACCCAGGGATGGCGGGGCGATCTAACCTAATGAGTCTAAGCATTCCCCTCTTAGGGCTAGGAACCGCTATAATTTGGTTCATCGTCCTGAAAGGGGCGATTAGCTTTCTTCAAAGCTGGAGAGAGCAGGTCATACGGCTGGATAAAGAGATTGACCGCTTTCAATGCTACGTTGAGGTGGAGAGCTTGGCTAAGAGAAATCCCCTTTCAAGCCCATCCTATGTTACTCAGTTCCTCCCCCTCTTTTTTATAGCCACCTGGCTTGGGATCCTTGTTTCTATTCTGTGGACGTTATACTGAGAAAATGTTGTGAGACTCTCGTATTTTTCTTATTTCATAGCGCTAAGTAGAGCATACAGATATCTGATACGACGCGTGGTCGCTATTCATGGCGGGAAAGGAAAGAATAAAGATCACAAAGGGTGGACCATATCTCGTTACAGGTGGCATGCCTTTGACAAAGAAGGTCATTGAGTCTGATGCCGACGGTTACCCCCTACGATGGCTGACAACCGAGTCTTACTCAAGGCGAGAAAGTTATGCCCTCTGCCGTTGTGGGCAGTCAAAGATCAAGCCGTACTGCGATGGCTCTCACATTAATTGCAGATTCAATGATGCTGA
>MEZF01000025.1:19033-21264 GCA_001774245.1 Candidatus Bathyarchaeota archaeon RBG_13_52_12 | reverse complement strand
AGACGCTTTGGGAAGGTGCTCAGCCAATACGGATTGAAAGATGCTGAGGCAACACTTTTTTGGAATTAACCTCAACTTGCCAAATGGATAAGTTACGTGGCATCGATTACGCGCATGGGATGATCGGTTGGTCACCAGCCGATAACGTAACCATCGCCTGTCCTTGGGCTGGCCCCACCATACTTCACCCCTGTGTGCGGATCGTATCTTACCGCCAAGCATCTTCCATGGCTCCAAGGGTTATCTACGACTACCTTGTGGCCTTTCTCCCGGAGGCCTGAAATAACTGGATCTGGGATCGTTGGCTCTACCCGAAGTTCTCCGGGTCTAACCATCTTGGGCCAGAAGCTCCCAGTGAAGTGGTTTGTGGTGACGGTCGGTTTGTCTAGGGCGAGTTGAATGTCCATGTCGAATTCCACATAGTTGAGGAAGAATTGGCTCGTCCATTGGTCCTGTCCGTCTCCCCCAGGGGTTCCGTAAACCATGTAGGGCTTCCCATCCTTCAATACTAGGCTCGGTGTCAGGGTGATCCTGGGCTTCTTTCCCGGCTCTAGGCAGTTGGGGTGTCCATCGTTGAGGTTGAATTGTTGACCGCGCGTGCCCATGCAGAATCCTAATCCGGGAACCAGGGGGCTGGTTCTTATCCAGCCGCCGCTCGGCGTCGCGGAGATCATGTTGCCCATCGGGTCGACTACCTCGCAGTGGACGGTGTCTCCTTCAATCCCTCCCTTGATCGTCGTCGGCTCGAGTTCGATTGGGTCAGCCTTCCCCGGTCTAAGCAGCATCGACGCCTCGTTTGGATCAACCAACACCCTTCTCTCATCTGCGTACTCCTTTGAGAGCAGCATCTCAAGGGGTACGTCTGCGAAGTCGGGGTCGCCGTAGTAGTGCTCCCTGTCAGCGAACGCTAGCTTAGCACACTCCGTCCAGGTGTGGATGTAGTCCACAGAGTTGTGCCCCATAACCTTTAGGTCGAATCCCTCGAGGAGGTTGTAGAGCTCTAGTTGGAGGGGACCCTGGGTCCATGGGCCACACTTGTAGACGTCGAGACCTCTGTAGTTACTATTAATCGGTTTCTCGATGCGTGCCTGATACTTGTCAAAGTCCTCGAGGGCCATCAGCCCGGTATTCTCCTTCCCGTAGACGTCGCGGCACCTGAAGTTGTTCATGAAGCCTATGATTCTCTCCGCTATGGGGCCGCGGTAGAAGTAGTCGCGACAAGCGTTGATAGCCGCGGATCTTCCTGATCGGCGTTCCACCCTCTCGATCTCAACCATCTCGCGGAAGGTCCTCGCCCAATCAGGGTTTTTCATTACCTGCCCGATATGGGGGGCTCTGCCCTCCGGGAGATATACGGATGCGGTTGATGGCCACTCTGTCTTGAATCGCTCCTGGGATGCGGCTATGCTGCGGACCATTGTGGACTGAATGGGGTAGCCACCCGATGCGATTTCGATGCTCGGCTTCAAGCATTCGGTGAGGCTAAATGTCCCGTAGAGGTCGAGGATCATGAGCCACGCGTCGAAGGCGCCCGGGACAACCGCGGGTGCGAAGCCGTCCTCTGGGATGAGGGGGTAGTCGTTGTTTCTGAACCATTCCACGGTTGCTGCTTTAGGTGCCGGGCCGGAGCCGTTGATGGCTAGAACCGCCTCTTCGTCGGAGAGGTAGAGAAGTATTGGGACCTCCCCGGCTATGCCGACGAGGTCGGGCTTTGTTAAGGTGAGGGCAAACCACATGCTTACGGCAGCGTCCACGACATTACCTCCCCGTTTTAGGGCGTGGTGCCCGATCTCTGTTGCCAGGTAGTGGCTCGATGTCACCATGCCGTTGATGCCCATTACGACTGGGCGGGTTGTGAACTCCATGCTTGATGTTCCACATCTAGGTATTTAGGAGTAAGTCGCATACACGCGACTTAGGGAGGGTTTTTATTGCTTCATATTTACCTACCCGCCAACTGAAGGCGCCTATTTTGGGGCTTGGGAGACGAATCACTGAGAGGCTAACACCAACAGCGATGCCCGCGGTTTACTGGGAGCTGATCTTCATCGGCTTCGCTATTATGATGGGGATGAGCCTCCCTGCATCGTTTCTCCCCATCCTCGCTGAGGGTCTTGATCCTTCGGGGGTTCTCGTTGGCCTCGTTGTTTCCGCGTGGTTCTTTAGCAGGATTTTCCTCGAGCTCCCTGCGGGGTTAATCAGTGACCGGATCGGCAGGCGGCGACTGCTGA